>NZ_JAVTJA010000001.1:0-523872 GCF_031843785.1 Methylobacterium sp. WCS2018Hpa-22 | reverse complement strand
CCTCGGTGCCGGCCCGCTCATCGCAGCTATCCGAGGCTGAAAGCCCGGTCCCTTTGCGCGATGCGCTGTCAGATCTTTCCAGGCCGCAAATGCGTTCTCACACAGCCTCGGTTGAAAGCGGAAGCTCTACCACGCTCATCATCAGGGGCGGCGCGAGGTCGGTCGTGATGATGCCGGCCTTACTGAAGCGCCAGGGGCGGTCCCCTTGGCGCCCCGTGCTCTGCAATCCAATCCGGCAACACTGAGCGGAGTTAATCGCTTCAGGGTGACGCCATCCAACAAGCTACGTGAGTTTTGCTTGGTGAAAGCGTTGTGTTTCGTACCAAACTTACTCTATGGGGCGTCCACGGATCCTCAGAGAAAATGCTATGGCCGACAGCACCCAAAATTCTCAGCCAGACTACATCAAACTCGCAGCGGACATCGTCGCCGCCTACGTCTCCAATAACTCTTTGCCAACAAGCGCCTTGGGCGAGTTGCTGAGCAACGTGCATGCTGCCGTCAGCAGTCTTGCGATTGGTGGAACCGGTACGGTGGCCGAGGACAAGATCGAGAAGGCGACGCCGGCTCAGATCAAGAAGTCCATAACGCCCGACCATCTCATCAGCTTCGAGGATGGCAAGCCCTACAGAACGATGAAGCGGCATCTGACGCTCCGTGGACTGAGCCCCGAGACCTACCGCGCGAAGCATGGCCTACCTGCCGACTACCCCATGGTCGCCGCAAGCTACTCGGCTGCAAGGTCCGCCCTGGCCAAGCAACTCGGTCTCGGGCAGCAGCGGAATGGTGCGGCCAAGGCGAAGGCTGTCGTGCCGGAAAACGCCGTCGTTGAAGAGACCGCTCCGGCTCCGGAGAAACCCAAGAAGGCGGGTCGGCCTCGGAAGGCTGCCGCAGCAGCTTGACGAACATAACGGCAGCATCTCAGGTGCCGTTTCCGCTTGGGTCTCAGAAAATCTCGGCACCCCCAACTCAGGTGAGTGCGACCGCGCAAAAGCGGTTGCACAAGGATGGGCCTGTAAGATTGCACCCCGCAATCTAGCGAGTGCCGTGCCGCCCCCTCGCTGCTCCTCCGCCATGGTGACCCTTTGTCGAACACCGTCAGCCCCATAGGGAGCAACGCTATCCCATTAGTGCGGGAGCAAGTTGGGCAGGCGATCAAGTTAGCTCATGAGATGCGGGCAGAGGTAAAGCGCAGCCGTGCTTTGATGAAAGAAGCGAAGGAAACCCTCCGTAAAATCAAGCCCTATCGCACGAACTTCGACTGAGGTTCGGCGGTCGCACCTTGGTGCATTTGCTCCATAAGGCCGGCTTTTTGGGCATGGTCTCTGCGGAAGCCATGGGGGGCGACGGGAAGCCCTGCGAACGCCGCTCTCAGCAAGGCCCAAGGCGAGAAGCAGCCCCGCCGGCCCCGTGATCAGATCGGGGCGGCGATCTGATCACGGGGCCGGCGGGGCGGGCCGTCCATCTCACAGTGAGCCGATACGCAACTTGGCTCGATGGGAGGATGCACCGGGTCGGTTAGCGGAAGGACAAGGCGCTGGAACCGACACGGCCCGGATCGGGAATGGCAGATGAGGCACAGGTGCCTAGTGCCTGTGCTGAACGTCTGAGAAGGGTGGTTGAACGAACCCGCTTACGCGGGATGGGTGGCAGCTTCGAGGTTTGCGGATTGAGACGACAGCTCTGCGCTGATTGAGCGTCGCCCGGCCTGGGCGGACGATCCTGGCTCCCTTCCATCGAGTGGAGCCGGTTCCATGACCATCCTTGCCGTTCCCGCCGCTTCCGTCGGCTCGCTGCGCCAGCGCCTTGTCGACGATATGACCCTGCGCCGGTTCTCGCGTGAGACGCAGCGCAACTACCTCCGCGATGTCGGGCGTCTGGCGACGTTCCTGCGGCGCTCGCCCGACACGGCGACCGTCGACGACCTGCGCCGTTTCCAGATCGCGCAGCAGGAGATCGGCCTCGGGGTGCCGACGATGAACGCCATCGTCTCGGCCCTGCGCTTCTTCTTCGTCCATACGATCGAGCGGCCCGATCTCGCCCGCAGGCTGGTCCGCCTCAACCATCCGCGCCCGCTGCCAGACGTCCTGAGCCCCGAGGAGGTGGGGCGGCTGCTCGGTGCCACGGTCTGCCTGAAGCATCTGGCGGCCCTGTCGGTGGCCTATGGCGCGGGATTGCGCGTGGCCGAAGTCGCCGCGCTCAAAGTCGCCGACGTCGACTCGACGCGCATGCTCCTGCGGGTCGAGCGTGGCAAAGGCGGCCGCGACCGCAACGCGATGCTGTCCGCCGATCTTCTGGGTCTCCTGCGGCGCTGGTGGACCGAGGGACACCGCCAGGGCGTCCTGCATCGCGAGGGCTGGCTGTTTCCCGGACAGGACTGGGCCCGCCCGATCAGCACGCGCCAGCTTCACCGCATCGTGGTGGAGGCGGCCCGGTCGGCCGGGATCCCCAAGCGTGTCGGTCCCCATACCCTGCGCCATTCCTTCGCCACCCACCTCCTGGAGAACGGCGTCGATATCCGCGTCATCCAGGTGCTGCTCGGACACGCCCGGCTCGACACGACGGCGCTCTACGCCAAGGTCGCCACCCGGACGGTGCGGGCCGTGACGAGCCCACTCGACAGGCTCGCCCTGTTCCATACGGACGGCCCGGTACCGGCTTGAGGCGATGCGCGCCGCGATCGAGCTGGCCGACGTCTTCCGCGCCGCCGGCCCCGCCTACCGCGCCGATAGGGCCGGGCACCTGAACCTGGCGGCGCTCAAGGTGATGGCGGCGGTCGAGCAGTGCCGCACGGCCAGCCTCGGCGGGCATATCGAGGGCTGCGACGCGTGCGGCCACCTGCGCGTCGCCTACAACGCCTGCCGCAACCGGCACTACCCACGCTGCCAGGGCGCGGCGGCGCGCGACTGGCTCGCCGCGCGCGAGGCCGACCTGCTCCCGGTCGGCTACTTCCACGTCGTCTTCACCCTGCCTGCCGAGATCGCCGCCATCGCCTTCCAGAACAAGGCCGCCGTCTACGACCTGCTGTTCCGGGCAGCGAGCGCGACCATGACGCGGATCGCCGCCGACCCGAAGCATCTCGGTGCCCGCATCGGCCTCACCGCCGTGCTACACCTGGGGCTCGGCCATGACCCACCATCCCCATCTCCACATGATCGTGCCCGGCGGCGGCCTCTCGCATGACGGGAGCCGATGGGTCGCGTCGCGCCCTGCCTTCCTTCTGCCGGTGCGGGTACTGGGCATGCTGTTCCGCCGCCTGTTCCTCGAAGGGCTCGCCGCCCTCCACGAGGCCGGGATGCTCGCCTTCTTCGGCACCCTGGCCCCACTCTCCGACGCCAAGGCCTTCGTCCGCGCGCTCGCCCCGGTGCGCAGGAAGCGCTGGGTCGTCTACGCCAAGCCGCCCTTCGCCGGACCGAAGGCCGTGCTCGCCTATCTGTCGCGCTACACCCACCGCGTGGCCATCTCCAGCCGGCGCATCCTCGCCTTCGACGGGAAAAACGTCAGCTTTGGCGTCAAGGACTATCGGCGCGCTGAGGGCGGGCAGGCGCGGGTCATGACCCTGTCCGCCACGGAGTTCATCCGGCGCTTCCTCCTCCATGTCCTGCCGCGCGGCTTCCACCGCATCCGGCACTACGGCTTCCTCACCGGCTCGAACCGGAAGGCCGGTCTGGCCCACATCCGCGCGATCCTCGGCACACCGGTCCCGCCGCGATCCACCGACTCTGAGCCGGACGCGCGAGACGCTGCCACCGACGTGCGAGGGCCTTGCCCCTGCTGCGGTGGTCCCATGAGGATCGTCGGCGCCTTCGCGGGCTGGTACGAGCCGCGTGGGCCGCCGTTCCGCCCCGCGCCGAACCGGGCGTGTACGCCATGACCCGGCATGGCCTGACAGCGCCAGCCATCCGAGGACCCGCACCTCGGGGCTCGCTTCTCCGCGTGCCGAACGCCGTGATGAGCCTCGCGAACACTGCCTCTCGACATTCGGGCCCTTCGTCGAACGCCGGTGACCGGGCAATACGGAACCGCTCAGGCACCCAGGCGGCGGCATTCACGCGCCTTCCGTCCCACACTGGGGACGACGCCCAGCCAAAATCCCCATAGCTCGGCGTCCGCCATCCCGCGGGTTCGTTCTTCCAAGACTTTCGTACGCCTCTCGGCGCCCGAAACTCTTCAGGGAAGCGGTCCCTGCCCCCTGGCCCTGAAGCGGACGTTCCGCCTCCGACCCAACCCAGCCGCCAAGATCGCTATCGGCGCTTCCCATAAGCGGTCGTTCGTCGACCGCCCCGCAACTTCGGCTCGGCACGAGAAGCGGACGATCCGCATCCTACCTGCGACCCCGATATTGAAATAGTACGCTATCGTACTATTTCTTTGCAATGCGTGCAGCGACCGTCCGACAAACCGATTGCAGGGTCCTTCTATGGCTTGCCGAAGATCTGAGGCTTGAGGACAATCTTGCCCTCAGGCTGGCCACGACCGGTTACGGAGGCATGGCGGTGCTGCGCATCGCCCCGGAGGCGCGGGGGCGACCCAGGCGGACTCCGCATCGGCGCGCTCTTGAGGAGGCAGCCGAGGCGCGACTTGAGGCGCATTTCTCGGCCAAAGGCATACCTTTCGAGGTGCGCGGCCCTGGTGACGACACGTCCGTCGCGGCGGCCTGTCGGCGGCATGGATGTTCCGTGGTCATCCGCAACGCCGCCGATGGCATGGCTGCCGAACTTGCCCATCACAGGCAATGGACGGACGAGCTGGCGGCGGCCGGCATCCAGGTTCTGACCGTCAATGGCGAGATGATCCGTCGCAAGGGAGCGGGAGGGGCCAGGCCCAACACGCCGTTCCTGACCGATGCGGGCGAGGTCGCACCGGGGGCGTTGCCGGAGGATCACCCGATAGCCTTACTGCGGGCCTTCCTTAGGATCCTGCCGGAACGCGATTACTTGGCCGGCATGTGGGTGCCGGGCCGAGACCGGCTGAGCACCAGCCTGCTTTCGACCCACTTTGCGGCTGGGACATTGTCCAGCGACAGGGCTAGGGTCGAAACCGAGGCGGCGGAACGCGCTTGGCACCGCGCGAACCCGGGCCAGGCCCGTACGGTCGCGGGGAAATCCTTCGGCGCCTTCAAGGGGCGCGTCCGCTACCGTCCCGGCTTCCTCACGACTTTCTCCCGCTATGAGGACGATCTGCATCCGCTCCCGATCACGTCGGAGATGCGGCGCAGGGTCGAAGCCTGGCGGGACGGATGCACCGGCATCCCCATGCCTGACGCGGCCATGCGCGAGCTGAAGGCGACCGGCTGGATCAACTTCCGCCTCCGCCAGCTTGCCGCCTCCTATGCGGTGCAGCTCCTAGGCTTGCCTCCGTTCGAGGTCGGGACGGTTCTGGCGGAGATGTTCAACGACTACGAGCCCGGCATCACCTGGCTCCAGGTCGCGATCAATGACGGCCGGGTCAATCAGGATCGCGGGCCGCGCATCCTGAACCCGGTCAAGCAAGGCCGCGACCTCGACCCCGACGAGAGCTACGTCCGTGCCTGGCTGCCCGAACTGGCCAGCCTTCCGGCCGGGTTCGGCCACGAGCCATGGCTGCATCCCGCATCGCCACTACCGCCGCCCTTGGTCGACCACCTGGCCGCCGCTCGCGCAGCCCGCGCCGCGTGGGGCGCAAAGTCATCGGCGCTCGGGGCGCGTCCGGTGCACGACACGCCATCGTTCGACTTCGGCGAAAGGAATGCCCCCAGATGATCGAGAAGCACACCTTCGACTTCCTGAAGGGCATCGCGGCCCACAACGACAAGGACTGGTTCGAGGAGCATCGTGACGACTACGAGCGTGCGAAGTCCAACCTCGTCGAGGTAGCCGGCCTCCTGATCGACGCGGCGTCCAGCTTCGATCCCAAGGTGAAGAAGGCGAACGCCGAGCCGACGAAGTGCGTGACCCGCATCAACCGGGACATGCGCTTCGCCAAGGGCAAGCCACCCTACAAGACCGACCTGTTCGTGATGCTCAACAGCGTCGGCGACTACCAGGGGTCGGCCTCGTACTACCTCCATGTCGAGCCGGGCGGCTGCTACGCGGGCGGCGGCATCTTCACGACCGAGCCAAAGGCGCTCGACCACATCCGCAAGCGGATCGCGGCGTCGGTGCCGAAGTGGACCGGCGTGGTCGAGTCCCGCGAGATGAAGGCGATGTTCCCCGACGGGCTGACGAGCCCGGGCGAGCTGAAACGGGCGCCCCAGGGATACGAGCCCGACCACCCGGCCATCGAGTACCTGCGCATGAAGGGGTTCTGCGCCAACCGGAAGCTGACGAACAAGCAGCTCCAGGACGAGGATGCCCTCGACGTCGTCGTCGAGACCTTCAAGGTGGCCCAGCCCCTGGTGGGCTACCTCAACGGCGCCATCGCCGGCTGAAGGCCCCAGTCGAAATAGCGGCACCGGCCAGGAACCATGGGCTGAACCACGACTTCCCATAATAGGACGCCATCGTCCTTTTAATGCTCCGGGCATTGCCCCGCGGACCGCATCTCCCTCGGGCGTGGCGGATCGTACGCCCCAACAGATAGGCAATCCGAATGTCCCACGACACGATCAAGACCTGGTACATCGCCGGCCTTCAGGCCTACCGTTCGGCTTCCGAGCAGGGCAAGGCGGCAGCCTCCCGGGCCGAGGGCCAGTTCAAGGATCCCCAGTTCAAGAAGCTGGCTGGCGAGGGCGCGGCGCTGTGCAGCCGCCAGCAGCAGGCGATGATCGACTTCCTGAAGGAGCTCGACACCCAGCCGAACGACTTCAAGGACCGTATCCAGGCCGGCATCGCTGAAGGCACGGAGATGTCCGTCAAAGCTGCCCAGGACGACGAGACACGCGACGTCGCCATCGGCTTCGGTGCCCGGGCCGGCCTGACCTACGTGGCCACCGCGTTCCAGTGCCACGTGACCTACGCGAAGGCACTTGGCCTCTCGAAGCAGGCCGAGGAGTTCGAGTGCCTCAGCCAGGAGAGCAAGGCGCTGGAGGAGCGCTACGCAAAGGCCGCCGAGTCCGCGGTCGGCAAGCAGGCCGCGTAGCCCGTCGGCGACAGGGATCACGGGGCCTTCGGCCTCGTGATAACGGCGACCGGCCGGCGCTCCGCCCACTCGCGCAGGTCGGTCGCCGCTTACCATCACAGGTGGACGGCCGTGCGGGACGGCTTGGCTTGGCCGTTCACACGCACCACCTTCGATGCATGCGTCCCCCAGCGAAATCGGCTCCGATCTTGGACCAGTCCGGCAAGCGTATCCCCGTCCCTTCGTCGCCGGACCGCCCGCGCCGTGGACGCCCGCGCGCCGACCAGGCCGGACAAATCGAGGAGCGCATCATCACTGTCGCCTCGTCCCTGTTCCTGGAACAGGGGTTCGGCCGCACCACGGTCGACCAGATCGCGGAACTCGCCCACACCGGGAAGACGACGTTGTACGGGCGCTTCCCGACCAAGGAGGCACTCTTCTCGGCGGTGGTGCTGCGCTACGTCGACGAACTGCAGGCCCGAATGGCCATCGTCCCGACGAACGGGACGCCCAAGGAACGCCTCGTCCAGGTTGGCATCGAGCTCGCCAACCTTACGCTGGCCGAGGAGAGCATCGCCCTGATGCGCCTGACCATCGCCGAGGCGAAGGCGTTTCCCGAACTCGGTCGCGAGGGATTCCGGATCGGCTTTGGCGGATGCGTCCGCTGCATCGCGCAGTGCTTGGCCACGGACGGCTCCGACGCGGCGGTGATGGACGCAACCCCGATGGCAGCGCGGTTCGTCGAGATGGCCCTCCACCCTCTCTACATGCACGCCTTCTCAGGTGCGGACCTTGCCGGACTGTGCGAACGGGCGACCCGGGACGTGCCCGAGGTCGCCGAGATCCTGCTGAACGGACGGTGTTGATGTCCGCTTGGAGCTTTTCGCGACCGAAAGCGGTCGCGCCGCTTTCCACCCGACCCGGTCGTGGAGCGGATCAACTGCTCCCGACCCACACCAGCCTTACAGACCGGCGTCGGCGCTTCCCGAAAGCAGCCATTCGTCGACCGCCCGGCAATTTCGGCTCGGGGTGGGAAGCGGGCTTTAGCCATCCGCCCGAAAGCAGACATTCGTGACTTGGCCGTATCGGACGCCCATCAGATGACGAGCACGAGGGACATGAGGCGTGCCGGTCAAATAATCGATATGGAGGCCACCGATTCGACCAATATGACTGTGTGAAAATGACACTGAACTGTTGATTTACAAACGCAAAGGCTAATATAAAATAAAAAAAGCTTTTATATCAACCGAATTTTTCATCATTGGCAATCAAAAGCAACCTATGCTGCATCTGCAGCGCCAGAGAGGACAAATTTTATCGCACTGGATGCTGTTCCCGGTCGCCCAAGATAGTATCCTTGAAAAAATTTACATCCCATACCTTGTAGCGTTTCAAGGTCATCGGCTGTTTCGACCCCCTCTGCTACTATTTCAAGCTTCAGAGCCAACCCTAGGCCAACCATTGCCATCACGAGACCCTTCTTATCATCCGATTCCGTGAGTCCAGTAACTAAACTTCTGTCGATCTTAAGCCTGCTGGCCCTTAATTGGCGCAGAGACGCCAGCGAAGAATATCCAACACCGAAATCGTCAACCGTGAGGCGAATGCCGGCACGCGATAAGGCTTGGAGCTTGTCCTGCACTGCCTCGATGTCGAGCGCTGTTTCCTCCGTGATCTCGATCTCCAGCATCTTGGCAGGGAGGCCGAAAGCACGGAGCCGATCGAGAACAATCTCATCGACCGGGATCTGAGCCATCTCGCGTGGTGAGAGGTTCATCGCAATTACGATGTCCGATCGCCCTTGATTGACGAGCGCAAGCATCATTGTACAGACACGTTCCAATATAAAGCGTAATAGAGATTCAGTGAGACCCGACATGGCAGCAACACCAATGATGTCACCAGGGGGAATCCATCCGTGCGCTGGATGATGCCACCGGACCAGGGCCTCCAGGCTAGTCAACTTCCGGCCACCCAGACCGAAGATTGGCTGGAACCAAACGTCTAACTCTCCCTCGGCCAAAGCCCGTGTCAAATCACGCTTAATGTCGCGCCGCATCTGAAGCTGATTTCGCAATGTTTCATCGAATACACGGTACCGGTTCCGACCTGCACCTTTGGCCGCGTACAAAGCCTCATCCGCATAACTCAACATGTTAGTAATGCTGTTGGCGATCTCATTGTAAATGCCGATGCTCAGACCCAACCGTCCGGCATCGAAGCTCTCAAACGGCTTGGCGACCGCACCAATCAACCGCTCCGCGAGGGCGGTTGGAGGCTCGCTAACGGTCTGCGGATCGTACAAAATAGCGAATTCGTCTCCACCTAGACGAGCCGCGAAGCATTCTAACGGGAGGACTTCCTGTATACGGTGCGCAACTTCCTTAAGCACTCGATCGCCAGCGCTATGACCGTATAAGTCATTAACAGACTTGAAGCCATCGAGATCAAGGAGCAGGAGGCAGCGCGTCTCACTGTGGCCAAGGAACCGCTCAGCCGAAATCTGTACAAACCCCGCTCGATTGAGGAGGCCGGTTAGATCGTCGTAAGTCGCGCGTTGCTGCATTTCGTCTGCTAGGGCTTGCGCCTTCGCATGCGCCGCGTCACTGGCCTGTGCCCATGCCGTGGCCTCGAATTTCAATCGGGTCGTCTCTCGAAATCCTTTCTCCGTCTCGGCTGCGCTGCGTGTTAATGCAACTAAGTAAAGAAGTACGGTGGCGGCAAGAAAGTAGCGGTCAAAGCCCCCCGTATAGAGTAAGCAGCACACAACTGACGTCAGTGCGGGGGCGATGAAGCAAAACGGAATGAGAGCAAAAGCCGTGCCATAGACTACGGCTCCTGCAGTAATTCCGCAGGTGACCGTAAGGTAGAAAAGTGTCTGTGCAGAGGTATATCCATTGCATAAAATCGGCAGGCAAGCCCATACAAATCCTGATAATAAAGCTCCTATCCACGCGAGCCGTAGATGTAGGTCAATGGATCGTTCAGCGACGCGCGATAGCTCCGGCGGCGTCGAAGAATTCAGACTCAAGCCGGGGCATCGGGCTCGACATAGGCCAAGCCGCAGTAGATTAGCGAATGTAGACGCCATAAACCATATGACGCCCGTGCTACCGTGCTCCGAATGGTAAGCAACAATTATGCTAGCAACGCCTAACAGAATATTGACTGGTATAGCCCTAGCGACGCTTAAGCGCACTGCTTCCAATTGATCTCGGCGGATTAGCTTATCGAGATCAGGCCCGCCGCATCGGTGCAGGTGACGTTCGCTATCTATGTTTGGCATGAGGCCCTCATTATGGCGCCATCATAGATTGAATGCATAACAATTCCCTAACGCTACGCAATTGCTGCAGAGCGGACGCCCCTGTCTTCCGCAATGGGTCGAAAGCAGCCCCGGCAGCGAGTACCAAACGTCAGATTTTTACCACTACCATTCACACGGATGAGGTCGAGACCCTTCCGGGCGGGGCCACCCTGCTCGCCCTCAACCGGTCCACCGTGGTCCAGGCGGCCGAAATCCGGCACGAAGGAGGCACGTTCTGGGGCGTCCAGTACCACCCGGAGATTGGCCTCGACGAGGTGACGGGGGCCCTTCGGCGGCAAGCCGACAATTTGATCGAAAGCAGACTGGCACGTAGCTGGCGCGAGATCGAGGAGAAGGCGGACCTTGTTGAAGTCCTCCACCGCGAGCCCGGCCGGCGCGACCTCGCGTGGCGACTGGGGCTGGACGACCAAGTCGCGGATGAGGGCAACCGGCAGGTCGAGATCGCCAACTTCATCGAGGCGCTCTCCATTCCGGTGCGAAACGCCAGACGGTGACATGGCCGCCTGACCTGGTGAGGTGTCCGGAAGGGCGGTCGCATCGATCCACCGTCGGGGACGTTGCCCCATCACGAGCCATTCGAAGCGGCGGAAAGCCGTGCGTCGCCCACGAGCGGCCGGATGGGGGAACGGAAGGAAACTGGATGCCCAACCATATGTTCGACGAGAGCAACATCACCTGGCGGACGCTCGACTGGCTCCCGCATATCGCGTTCTTCGTCTACAAGGTCGACGAGGAAAACCGCATCGTCGACGTCGTATTCAAATTCGCCGCGAACCAGCGCGTCATGCTGCACCGGCACAAGAGCCCCTACGTGACCCTCGTGATGCAGGGGGAGCTTAGGTTCTACCGCGAGGATGGCAGCCACAGGGAGACCCGCCCAACGGGTAGCTACGTCTCCGGGGTGGCGAACGGCGACCCGCATATGGAGGGCGGCGGCGATGAGGACGCCATCGTGTTCTTCAGCAATCGTAACATCGAGGACGCACTGTACGAGTTCCTCGATGATGCGGGCAATCCCGTCCAGGTCTTGGGCATCGCCGACTTCAAGGCTCAGCTCGAAGACCAGATCGCGACGGGGACCTACGAGAAGGTCACCGCCAGGACCGCGTAGCAATCCAGAATACCGGGGGTGCGGAGGCAGTCTCGGTGTCTTCGCTCGCGATCACCCAGCGTCGCAGGCGATGCCCATCGCATACCCATGACTACCGCCGGGGCATGAGCTCCTTGGTCGGTCGGGACCACCATATCACCGAGGGGGTCGCCTCGGCCTCGATCATGGCTCGCGAGGCCCTACAGATCGTCAGCCCAATCCACGATCCGAGCTGCAACGGCTTCCCATCCCCTCTCCAGCATCATGTCGTGGGCCATGCCGGGGAAGAATTCCGCCGTGGTCCGATGCACCTTAGCAACAGCCTCAACCTGCCGCTGGGTGAATATGGCGTCGTCCTCCGCACCGAGAACGAGAATGGGAGTGGTGACGCGGGACGGTTTGCAGAGGTCTAGGCACATCACGTCCAGGTAGGCCAAGTAGGCCTCATCCTGCAGGCGGACGAAATGGCGCTCGACGTCATGGTCGGACATCCTGGGAGAGAAGAAGAGGCGGCGCGCCTTGCCGGTCGTCGAGATCACCGGTTTAAGGCTGCCGCTCAGGTTCGCCTTGAGTACGCCGATGGGGTCATTCAGTAAAAAGCGGATGGCGGTCGATGCGAAGCCATAGTGGGGCATTGGCGCAAGCAGGATCGCGCCTGCCGTCGTCCGGGTCTCAAGGTACTTCTGAACGATGAACGCCCCCATCGAATGCCCAACCAGGATCGGAGGCCGTGGAAGGCTTCCGGCAACTTGGGCGACGTCATTCACGTAGTCGCGCACCCGCGTCCTGCGCAGCCGGTCATGCCCGTCGCTGCCCCCATGCCCTCGAAGGCTCAGGGCATGGACCTCTCGACCCTGGGCGGCGAGATGATCCAGAAAGCCGTCGTCCCAACACCAGGCCGCGTGCCAGGCACCATGAACCAGGAGCAAGGGCGGGCGACCACTATCGATGCCGCGGGACAAAACCTCAATCCTCGGATCTTGGGTGTTGGAAGGTGACAGCGACATGGAATCCGTTTGAGAGATTCGTTGATGCATGTGCGCGCCGGCAAACGCTCGGATGGATTGGGATGTTGATCCCGATGGCGCGCCGCTTCCCGCCACCGTCAGCGCGTTTCAGGGCCGGCGACCGTTGCGTCAGAGCTCCTTGATCCACGACATCAGCGTGGCGCCATGCTCGTATCGGGCCTGGGTGCGGTAGGTCGCATCGACCATGCTCGGATTGATCCCGTACTTCCTCGTGAAGGCGCGACTGAACATCTTCTCGGTCTCGAACCCGCACTCGTAGCCTATGGTCGAGATCAGGCGCTTCGGGCCTCCCTCAAGGCCGGCGAGAATGCGCATTGCCCGCGACAGGCGGCGGTCACGGATGTAGGTCGCGATGCCCCCGTCCTGCTCGAAGAGCCCATACAGGGCCGTCCGGGATATGCCGAAGCGGGCGGTGAGCTTTTCGGTCCCCAGGTCGAACGAATAGAGGTCTGCCTCGATGAACTGGCGGATCGAGATGCCGAGGATCGTCTCGCGTTCGTAGGGACTATCTCTCGTGGGATCGGTGAAGACGGCGTTGGCGAGCGCGATGGTGGCGATGGACAGGCTGTCCTGCTGATCGGCTGTCGCAGTCTCGATGCAATGGGAAAGACTGCGAAGGTGATCCGACATCAGGCGGGTTATCGGGTTTGCGTCGAACCTGAAGGACGTTCCGTGCTGCGGAGACAGGTCGCCGAGCCTGCGCTCGAACGACCGCCGGGGTATCAGGAGATTGATGCTCGAAACCTCCGTGGCATCCGACACCATCGTCTGGGAGAGGTCGAACACCGTAAACCGTCCGGCCTCGACATCGATCTCACTCCCATTGCGCCGCAGGGATGCCTTGCCGGAGAGGTAGATACGCAAGAGCAGATGGTCGACGCCCTGCTGCGAGATCTGTTGGGTCGACCGTTCGATTCTTTGCTGTGGCGCCGTGAGAAACCCAAAAAGGCAGCGCTGCAGGTTGTAGTTCTTCATCTGAACGTTGGGCGAGACCTCCACGTCGTCATCGATGTAAGCGTGAAAAACAGGCGAGATTGCATCACGCCAAGCCTGCTTACGCTTCGCGGCGTCTTGAATATTACCCGGCTGCTGGTCGATGTTCATCTCAGATTGCCGATGTTACATTATAAATTTGGCAGGATATCCTCTAAGACGCACACCGCCATCCTCTAAGTGATGCAACCTTATTTTGCGTCAATATCATTGGTTGAGGTAAGCGCAAAACTCTGTGCAAATCCCATAGAAAAATGCTCTGGACGAAAAATACCCATCTCAGAACAAAAAGGACCAAGCAAAACGTCAACAAGTCAAATTCGTTATTCCCCCATCAACCATATCCTATCACCCTTTTCCTGTCGCAAAGCCCAGCATCTCACAGCATCGGGTGGGTATATTCATGTCTTCCAGCATCACTTTGTCAGTGGCCACATGCCAGAACGTGCTCTCGCTTCAGACGAGCTCAGACATGAACGAGGAGGCCGCGAACTCCCAGGTGCTATCGACCCGCAATTCGTTCACGGCCTCGGCGCTCTCTCCCGCCAACACCGCCCAGCCGAGCATCCTGCACCTCCTCCACTGAAGGCGTCCCGGGCGCTCCCGACGGCCATTCACGACGGCATACCCAGACCACAGGCACCAATGGATGGCCCGTGGGCCGAACCAACCTCTACGACGCGCGAGAACCCTCCATGAGAACGATTCTGATCGCATGCCTGCTTGGCATGGGACTGACCGGTGCGGCGGCCGGCCCGGCACGCCTGGAAAAGGGCGCCGTACCGGCCGGCCCATCACGTGCCGCCGTCGAGCGCTGGTTTTCCGCGGGCCGGGAACTGACCTGCTTCGACCAAAATCTCGACGAAGGCCCTTGCGACATGAGCCGGGCCATTAAGTTCTCGACGTTCTACGATGCTGGGGAGAACAACGCCCTGGTGTTCGTCCTGTACTCCGCCAGCGTGAGCAATGCCGTCTCTCATGCGGTTGGACAGTTCCGTCGCTCCGATGACGGATGGGTCCTCGTGCGCAACATCCGCGGCGTGTGGGGCGAAGGTCCCGATAGCCTGTCCTTCGATGGCGGACGAGCCGTCTTCACGATGGCGGCGCTCATGCCCGGGGATGCCCGCTGCTGCCTGTCCGGAACGCAGCGGTACGAGGTCGACTTGGTGACGGGAGCGGTCAAGGAAGGGCCAAAACTCCCCGGCTCGACCAAGGCGCAGCCGGCATCCTCGAAACAGCTCGCTCCCCGGCCCGAAGGCTACCAGGGGGTAACCTACTACCACAACGGCAGCGATGTGCTCGTCGATGAGCGAGCCGGCGTGATCCGCTACGATTTCCCGAAGGCGTCGATCCGCAAGGCCGTCAGCAAGGGCACGGTCCTCTTCAGGGGGGCTTTCGCCACTGACGGCAGTGTCTCCGGGATGGCCTACGTGTTCAAGGCCGGCTGCGAACCGGCCCCGTACCGGGTCATGGGTTGGTCGAAGGGCTCCACCATCGAACTGCGAGGTCTGGCCCCCCATCGCGATCCGAACTCCTGCGCCATCGTCGCCTCCTCGAAGCGGAGCGCCCACTCGACGCTGCGGTTCGAAGAATTCTCCGACTTCTGACTTTCAACCTGTAAGCAAGGAGCCGGAACAATGGCACATTGGAACATCAGCGCCCGAGTTGTCGATCAAGGGGTGGTTGTGTTGGATAGCCCTTTCCTCAGCTATGAAGGCGTTAAAATTATCACTTCTGAAGGCGAAAGGAAATTTCTTGGAACAGTAATTATGCACAAGGAGGTAAGCTCCCTTTTTTCAGAAACTTATGGTGAGCATGTCGAGCTTTATTTTGCTGGAAAACGAAACAAATATCCTGCTGTTCTTTATGGAATCAAATCTCAGGGCGAGAGTGTCTATAATAAACATTCGCCGCGATTTGGAATGAAAGTTCTAAGCGTCATGTTTATCATTTTTACAATTCCAACATTTTTTGGTCTCGTGGCTGTGCCATTGTTCATATGGTGTTACTTATCCATGCGTTCGTGGGATCCGCCTCGCCGGAAGGTGTTCGATGCACACGTCCCCGGCACCGACGGCAGCGCTTCCGGATCGCCAACGAAGGGCCTTGCAGGACGTCAAGCCGCCTGACTGAGAGGCGGTATGTAAGTTTTTCCGCCTGCCTCCACCTTCGTGCCGGCAGCTTGACGGATCAAGGCGCCGGTCGTTGCAATTCCGAGCATGCCCGTCGTTCCCGGCCGGCTTACTGGTGAAACCAAGCCGGCCGGGATAGATGAAAACGATGCGCATTCCCGCCCTCGCGTTCGTCCTAGCTATAGCCCCTGCAGCCGCGGCTGAGCCGGTCACCGGCCGGGCGTCGGTGATTGACGGGGATACGCTCGACATTGGCAGCACCCGCATTCGCCTTCACGGCATTGACGCACCGGAGAGCGCTCAACTCTGCCGGGACAAGGCAGGAAAGCCCTTCCGGTGTGGGCAAGCTGCCGCGCTAGCGTTGGCCGACCGGATTGGCACCACACCCGTCTCCTGCCTTCCTCGTGACACCGACAAGTATGGACGCACCGTTGCGGTTTGCCGGAAGGGTGTGGAGGACTTGAACGGCTGGCTGGTCGCGCAAGGCTATGCCGTTGCCTACCGCCGCTACTCACAGGACTATGTCAGCGCCGAAAGCACCGCGAAGGCCGATAAGCTCGGGATTTGGGCCGGGGCCTTCACGACGCCGGGCGACTGGCGCAAGGGCGAGCGGGTCATGAGCATGGGTTTCGCGGCACCTGGCGGGCCGGATGGCCCGATCCCGTCGTCACAACCAACCGCGACAGCGGGTGCCTGCGCAATCAAGGGCAACATCAGCCGCCAGGGGGAGAAGGTCTTCCACGTCCCCGGATCTCGGGATTACGACCGGACCCGGATCAGCGTGAAGGATGGGGAGCGCATATTCTGTACCGAAGACGACGCGAGGGCAGCCGGATGGCGTGCGCCGCGAGGGTGATCGTGCCCGGCAGTCGATTTGCTCGGATCTTGCGCGGGATCACGGACCGGCTGCGGCCCCGGCGGTTTGCCGATGACGAACTGGTCCGGCTGGCTGAGGATCGAGCGGCTGAAGCGGACGGTCGTGAACGTCGACCAGACATCGTTGAAGGCGTGGTCGAGACGTGCCGTGACGCCGTAGAACTCCGAGGACGTGTCCGGCACCGTCGTCGAGCTCGGAAAGAGGGAGCGTCGGATGCTGAACGCGGAGGTGTCGACCGTACCGACCGCCGGCAGACCCGTGTAGTCGGGCTGGGTCCGACGCGAGTAGAAGCCCTGCAGCGTCAGCGAGGTGCCGGCGTTGTTGGTGAAGGTCACCGTCGGGTTGAGGGCGAGGCTTCGGGTCTCGACTAAGTCGATGGAAGGCACATCGCGCTGGAATTGGCCCGTCATGCGGAACAGCACCGTGCCATCCTCGGTCAGCGGCCGGTTGATGTCGAAGTACGGGCTGACGAAGCCACGGCTGCCGGCGGTGACGCCGATCTCGGTGAAGGTCGCGAAGACCGGCAGCTTCGAGACCAGGTTGATGATGCCGCCGATCGGCGCCGAGCCGCCTGCGTAGAGGATGCCGGTCGGGCCCTTCAGAACCTCGATGCGCTCGACGTTGTTGAGGAGGTCGCGCGCGCCCGGCTGGAAGAAGGTCGACAGGCCGTCGACGTAGGTCTCCGCCGGGAAGCCGCGCACCAGCGTGTAGAACTGGTTGAAGGCCACCGGGTTCGGACCCGTGACGCCGGACACGTTCCGGAGCGTCTCCGAGACGGTCAGGCTCTGCTGGTCCTCGATAAGGTCGCGGATGATGACTTGGACCGATTGCGGCGTCTCCTGGATCGGGGTGCCGGTCTTGGTGGCCGAGACCGAGGTCAGGGCGCGATAGCCCTGCACGGGGCCGGCCGTGGTCTGGCGGACCCCCGGGCCTGAGGAGGTATCGCCTCCCTCCACAGTGAGTTCCGGCAGGGTGACCCCAGTGGCGGCGGTCTGGGCGAGGACTGAGGTGGTGGCAAGCAAGGTGATGAACAGGGCGAGGCAGAGCTCGACCCGGGGAACAGGGTACATGGTTTGGGTCCGTTGTCTGAAAGATCGGGAAGGGCGATCAATCAGGCGACGGGTGGGGCACGGGCGCTGGCACTGATCCCTGGCGGTGCACGGGGGTAGGCCGCGACCTCGAAACGCCAGACGACGACGGAGGCTTGCCGGACGGTCTAGATGATGGGCGACGAGGTGGCGGGCGGAACGACCGGCGCCCCCAGGGCGTGAGCCACCAGGCAGCAATCGAGATGCTTGTGCGGCGGAGATGACTTGAAGGGCTCGCCGTCGCTCCCCGCGCCTTGCGCACAGATGACGTGGGTCGGACCGCCCGAGGCCGCGAAGCTCGCGCCGCCGAGGAATGCCTGGAGCGCAAGTGCGTACAGCGCGGCCATGGCGATGACCGCACGGCAGGCGGCCCACCCTGGCAATCGCATCCGCATGGATCTTACGTACGGCTGCGCTTGCAGCGCCGTCAACGCAGGCGCGTAATCATGGGCCGGAATTCATGCGGCCGAGGCGAAAGGCGCACGTCGGTTCACCCTCGACGAAGGCCTGAATGCTTGGTGCGCTTGGACTTCATCAGTCAGGTCCAATGGCTGCCCCCCCTAACCCCGGGGTGCATTTCCACGCTGATCAGCCACCGTTACGGGTCCGCCGGGCTCCCCCGCAAGCGACCGTTCGGTAAAGGCTACAGGTAGCTCAGGGCCGGCAAGGCGGCCCGGCGTTTCAGGCCGACCATCCAGCGGCATGCGAGCCAGAGCGGCGGGACCAGGGCTCCTGCGACCAGCCAGATCTGCACCGGCGCTCCAGCCTCGATTCGACCGGAGGCTCCGCCGAGACCGAGCGCCAAGGCGCCGTCATGGAGCAGTCGCAGCAGCCAGAGATGGGCAAGATAGAAGAACAGCGGCGCGCCGCCGAAGGTGCGCAGCCAGCCGAGGCTTCGCGCCGGCACTGCCTCGAATAGGGCGAGGAGCCCGAGGCCGAGGCCTAGCGTAAGCAGCAGAAAGTCGGCCGAGGGCGGGTACTTGGTCAGGTTGACGAAGGAGAGCGCGGTGAAGAGGGTCGTCGTCCCCGACTGCCATGGTACCGGCTCGCCGTAGCCGTTGAGGCACCGCAGGATCAGGAAGGCGGAGAGCGCCGCGCCGCCGAGTGCCAGGAGCCCCGCGCTGCGTGTGGGCGGCGCGACCGCTCCGGCGAAGAGCGGCCCCAGGGCGTAGCCCGCCGCTATCACGCCGAACCAGGGCAGCACCGGGTAGGAGGTCCGCGCCACGCCCCAGGGCAGTTCGATGAAGCCGCGCTGATGTAGGATCGACCAGGACACGTAGCCCATGTCGCCCGGTTGGAGCACGAGTCCGTCGAGCAGGTTGTGGCCGAGCATCACCGCCGCGGCGAAGAGGACGAGGGCAGCACGCGGTAGCCAGAGCAGGGCGGCCAGCGCCACCATGCTGAGGCCGATGGCCCAGTTCACCTGCAGGTAGAGGATCGGCGGCGCGAGGCTGCGGGTCCAGGCCAGGCTGACCAGTGTCACCTCAAAGAGGATCAGCAGCAGGCCGCGCTTGAGCAGGAACACGCTGGTCACCCACCGGTCGCCGTGTTTCTGCGCGTGGAGGCTGGCCGAGAGGCCGGTAAGCAGGATGAAGACCGGCGCGCACAGATGCGAGGTCAGCCGGGTCAGGACGAGGCCGGGCGGCGTCACGGCCAGATCCATCGGGTCGCGGACCTGGGCGTGCAGGTAGACGAACTCCCGCACGTGATCGACGAGCATGAGCAGCATGACGAGGCCGCGCAGGGCGTCGATGGAGACGATGCGGGACCGCGGACCCTGGGCTCCCTCGGAGGCTGTCGGTCTCATCGCACGCGCTCCGTTCCGATCCGGTGCAGGAGCCGGCCGACATCGACGGGTGTCCAGACCGCGCCGCCGCGCGGCTTGCGGACCCCACGCCGCGTCAGCTCGGGAGCGAGGCACTGGGGCGTCCGCCCGACCTCTCCGCCAATCGATTCCAGAATCGGCATGAGGTCGAGCACGTAGCGGCGCGCGCGCTCGGACGAGGCCCCGCGCCCCGCATCCCCGCGCCGGACGTGGGCGGCAGGCGCATCAACGGGCTGGCCCGCCGGGCTGCCATCCCCGGCTGCACCCTTCCAGTTCGCGCGCATCATGCGGGCCATTCGGCGAACCGGCGGTGAGCCAGCGCGGCGAGGAGCAGGGTTCCCGCAACCAAGCAACCTAGGGCCACCATCGCCTGACGCTCCGCCGCGGCGCGGGGCACGGAGGGCGCGAATGCCGGCACGGCATCGTAGGCGGTAAAATCGAGCCGCGCGGGACAGCCCGGACAGACCGGCGCGGGGTCCAGTGCCTGGGCGAGGATGCGGGGCTCGAAGAACGCACGCAGGTCCCGGCGGTACGCGGCGCCCGCCGCCAGGAAGGCGGAATGGCGCTCCGCGTCGGTTCCCGCCGCCATCTCAAGGGCGAGGGCGAGCACCGTCGTGGGAGATAGCGTTGCCAGCCGCCGGCTCCAGGCCGCCGCAGCCTGGGCATGGTCGTGCGCGGCATCTCGGTAGCTCGCCAGCGCTTCGTCGTAGAACGCATCGCGAGCGAGGCGCTTGATCTCGGGCGCCTCCGCCAGCCCCGGCCGACTCGCGGCATCCGGAACCTTGCCGGCAAGCCAGGCCAGGGTGATCCGAGCGCCTTCCTCACCGGTGTAGAACCGGACCTGTGCCTGCCGGCTCGCATCGATTGCCGCGATCCGTGAAGGCGTCGGCGCGAGGGCCTCGACCGCGTACCCGAGAGCGCTCGGCAGGGCGACAGTGACGATGGCCCAAGCCAGCACGAGGATCGCGAGGGCGGAGACGCCCCCGCGCCACAGGCTGGCCACCAGGGCGCAGGCCGACACCCAGAGGACGACGTAGGCGGCCAGGGTGGCCGCAAGGAGGGCCAGCGTACCCTCCCAACCGCCGAGCTCTCCGAGACCGCCCGATACGATGAGCGCCAGCGCCGTTCCACCGAGCACAGCTGTGATGGCGACCAGCGCCACGGCCCCGAACTTCGCGCTCGCCACGCGACGCGGCCCGACGGGCTGCGACGCGATCATGCGCAGGATGCCGTTGTCGTGCTCGGAGGAGAGCCGTGTGCCGGCGAGTGCGATGACGGCGAGAGGTACGAGGTAGACCAGCGCGAAGGCAAGATCGAAGGGGCCGAGCCTGAGCCGGGCGGTCGAGCTGGGTTCGTAGGCGGTGTCGTCGAAGACCGTGCTGAAGCCGAAGCTGGCCCGCATGATCGCGGGTTGCACGTCGGATTGACCGGCCGCGAATACGGCGAGCGGCGTCGGCGGCTTCACCGCGTAGGCGGCCATGAAGTAGGTCATGTAGCCGAAGGCGTAGGTGGGGTCCTGCCAGTAGTTCACTTTGATTGGCGAGGGCTTGCCATAACGCTCATGGGCGGCCTTGGCGTCCCGCACGACCCGGTCGGTGTTGGCGGCGGCCTGCAAGAGGGCGGCTCGCTCCATGGAGACGCGCCCTGCGCCCGTCCACGCCGCTAGGCAGAGAGCCACGAGGAGGGCGGCGAGGATCGCCCAGGTCAGGCGCTCGCGCAGGATCAGGCGCAGTTCGGCGCCGAGCAGGACGGGAAACCGGACGGTTCTCACGGCTTCAGCCTCCGGACAAGGGGACGGCACAGGAGCGCAAGCAGACCGAGCCACAGGGCGAGGACGAAGGCCGGAACGCGTGCGTTGGCCAGCGTGGTGGCGAACGGCAATGGCCGGTGGACGAAAGGCGGGATCTCCCCCCAGAGATCCGGTCCGGCGACGAGGGTGGTCCCGCCGCGCTGGGGATGGTCGCGGATCTCGGCGTTCATGCGTTCGGAGATTCGGCGCCGATAGGCCTCCGCCGCCCAGACGAAGTGGGCGTGTTGGGCGAAATCGGTGCCGGCGAGCGTCTGCGAGAGGGCCTGCAGGGCGACCCGCGGCGACAGCAGGCCAGCCCAGGCCAACGCCCTTTCCTGGGTCGCGAGGCTGTCGAAGAACGCGCCGAGCTCACGGTCGTAGACCGTGAAGTTGTAGTTCTCGTTCTCCGACATCATCAGGCCGCGCAGGTCCACGGGCAGTTCGTCGGGGTCGCTCACGCTATAGCGGGCGAGCACCTCGCGCGTACGGACATCGTTCGCCTCGGCGGTGCGATGCGCCCGAAAACCGGACTCGATCCGCGTCCGGACCTCGCGGTAGGACAGGGCGGGCATGACCGCGTCGACACCGACGATTGCGAGGCGGGGGGCCGCGACGCAAAGGACGGCCCAGACCGCGAGCGCCGCCGCAAGCGCGCCCCGGGCCGTACGTGCGACGAGCGAGACGAGCATCGCGAGCAGCAGAAATACGGTGGCATAGGTCAGCTGCGCCGCTACCCAGGTGAGCAGTCGCGGAACGGCCTGCCAGCCGGCACCCTCCTCGCTCACCACTGCGAGCGCGCCGATCCCGAGGAGCGGAAGCCCTGCCACGAGCGCCAGCGCGGCGAAGAGCGCCGCGAACCGGGTCGCGAAGAGCCGGCCCGGCGGGACGCCGTTGCCGAGCGCGAGACGCAGCGTGCCGCGCTCGCGGTCGGCGGCGAAGGCGGAGAAGCCGAGCAGGATGGCGGCGAGCGGCACCACGAGTTGGACGATATCGGCGACGCTGCCGAGGCCGGATCGCGCGAGCGGTCCGGCATCCTGGATGGCGCGATAGACCGCGTCGTTGAAAACGTGCGCCTCGACCCGCACCATCCGGCCCGTGTAGGGCTCGGTACCGGGATCGAGCACGGCGAGCGGTGCCGAGGGGCGGAACACCCAAAGGCCGAAATGGTCGGCCGAATGCGGGTTCTTGGTATCCTGGCCGAGCCAGCGCGCGCGCTCGGCGGCCGCGACCTGAGCGACCTCACCAGCATAGCGCATAGAATCCCGCCAGGCGCCGAGGCCCGCGACCGTGAGGAGCAGGACGAGGACGGCACCGATCCAGCGAAGGCGCGCATCGCGGGCGGTGCGCGCGAGTTCGGCCGCGAGCTGCCTCACGCCGCGCTCCCCGCCAGCCGCTCGATGTAGAGCCGCTCCAGGCTGACATGGTCGAGAGTCCGGGGGTCGATCTCCTCAACGATACAGCCACGGCTAAGGACACCGACGCGGCCAGCCATCTCGCGCACCCTGTAGAGATCGTGGGTCGCCATCAGGATGGCGGTGCCACGATCCGCCGCCGCCCGGACCGTTGTGGAGAAGTCCGCCGCCGCGCTCGGATCAAGGCCCGAGGTCGGTTCGTCGAGGAGGAGGAGCCGGGCACGGCGCGCGAGTGCCACCGCGATGCCGACCTTCTGGCGCATGCCCTTGGAATAGGAGCCGGCGGGACGGGCGAGGGCAGGCTCGGCGAGGCCGGCCTCCGCGAGGAGCATGCGTGCGTTCGCTTTCGTCAGATCGAGGCCGGCCAGGGTCGTGAAGTAGCGCAGGTTCTCCACCCCGGAGAGGCCGGGATAGAGCGCCACCTGTTCGGGGATGTAGGCCACGTGCCGGCGCGCGCCGACCGGGTCGGCGCCGGCATCGACACCGCAGACCCGGACCGTGCCGGCATCCGCCTTTAGGAAGCCGAGGATCAGGTTGACCGTTGTGGTCTTGCCAGCCCCGTTCGGCCCGAGCAGGGCGAAGACCTCCCCGGGACGGAGCGACAGGTCGAGGCCATCGAGGGCTTGGCGTTCGCCGAAACGCTTGCCCGCCCCCCGGATCTCCAGGACGAAGTCGCCCGAATGGGTCGTGACCTCAGTCATCAGAACCGCACCGAGATCGTGCCGGTGAAGCGCCGGGGCGCGCCGGGATAGACCCGGAACACGCTGTTCGAACTCTCATAGTAAGTGGTGTCGAAGATGTTCTCGACGTTAAGGCCGAAGCGCATGTTCTCGTAGCGGTAATAGGCCAGCGCATCGACAGCGATGTAGGCCGGCAGAGAGAAGCCCGAGCCCGATGCGTCCCCGGCGCGTTCGCCAACCCCGCGCACGCCGCCGCCCAGGCCGAGGCCCTTCCAGGGGCCGGCCTGGACCTCGTGCACAGCGAGCAGGCTGCCCGAGTGGCGCGGGATGTTGATCAGCGGTGCGCCCACCGGCAGCACGTTATCCTTGGTCACCACTGCGTCGGCGTAGACGTAGCCCGCCAGGATCTTGATCTCGGGGGTGATCTGGCCTGCGGCCGTGAGTTCGAAGCCCTGGCTGCGCACGCCGCCCGCCGCCAGCGAGAAGCCGCTGTTGTTGGGGTCGGCCGTCAGCACGTTCTGCCGCTCGATGCGGAAGGCCGCCGCCGTCAGGCCGAGGGCGCCTCCGAACAGATCGAGCTTGGCACCCACCTCGTAGCCGATGCCAGTCTCGGGCTCGAACGGCTCCGCGCGGGCCACCGCGAAGGCATCGGGGCCGATATTGGGCCGGAAGCTGGTGCCGACATTGGTGTAGAGCGAAAGCTCAGGCAGGGGCTGGTAGACGAGCCCGGCACGCGGCGTGGCCGCCACCCGCGATTGCTCTGACTGGGTCGAGTTCGTTCGCTCGCGAAAAGATTGCTCGAAGAAATCGAACCGGGCCCCGAGGAGCGCCTTCCACTCGGGGCTGAGCGCGATCTGGTCCTGGACATAGAGGGCGGTGTTGGTGACTCGTTCCAAGTTGTTGCGCCGGATCGTGAGCGGCGGCAGGGCCTGGCCGTAGCGGGGATCGTAAATGTCGAGGCTGTAGGGGCTCTGGCGGAAGTTCGAGCGATCATAGACCACGCGGCTATCCGTGCTCTCCCGCTCGAAGCCGAGAAGCAGGGTATGACCGAGATCACCGGTGGCGAAGCGCCCCACCACCTCGGCCTGACCGATGGCGGTATCCCAGCGGTAATCGCGGAAGTTCCGGTCGCGCAGGACGGTGCGATTGTCCGCGGCGAGGCCACGGACCTCCGCCGATTCCCCGACCAGCGAGCCGGTGTTGAAGTGGGTGGCGAGGCGCATCTGCCAATCGGCGTTGAAGCGATGCTCGACCCGCACCTGCATCGTGTCCGAGCTCTGATACGTGCTCTGCCCCGGCTCGCCGAGGAAGCGGGAAATCGGCAGGAAGCCGAGTTGGCGGTTGATCGCAATCACACCCCGGTCGACCACGACGCGATTGCGCAGGAACTCGGTCTCGACGGTGATTTTCGTGTCCGGCGTGACCTGCCAGCTCACGACGGGAGCGACGAGGAGCCGGTCGCTGTCGACAAAATCGCGAAAGCTGTTCTGGCGTCCGCCCGCAAAGTTAAATCGGTAGAGCAGCGTGCCGTCCTCGTTGAGCGCGCCACCGGCATCGACCGTGTCGCGGAACTGCTCGAAAGAACCCCAGAGACCGCCCATCTCGACGAAGCGCTCAGCGGTCGGCTGTTTGGTGACGAAGTTGACGAGGCCACCTGGGTCACTGCGCCCAAACAGGCCGCCACCGGGGCCCTTGAGCACCTCGATGCGCTCGACGTTCTGGGTGTCAGGCGGCGGCGGCGAGCCTCGGTTGATCGGGAAGCCGTTACGGTAGAGTTCCGAGGTAGTCGTGCCACGGATGGCGTAGCTGAACACCGTCAGGCCGCCAAAATTGTTCTGCTGGGCGACGCCGGGCGTATAGTTGAAGACCCGGTCGACGCGGGTGGCGGCGAGATCTGTGATGACCTCGCGCGGCGCAACGGTGACGATCTGGGGCACGTCGCGCTGGGGCGTGTCGGTCTTCGTGCTGCTCACCGCCCGGTCGGCCCGGTAGCCCGGGGTCGGACCGATCAGGCCTATCCCCGGGGAGGGGCCAGCACCAGCGACCACTGGAGCGCTCCCGCCAGTAGCCTCCACGGAGAGTTCCTCCAGCGTGACGGCCTCCTGCGCCCGGGCCTCCAGTGCAGGCGCGCCCGCCGAAAGGATTGCGGCAAGCGCGTAGTGCGATCCTCGACGCCTCGACATCCGACGACGCTTGGCCGGAACGGGCAGGGTCAGGATCGCAACCTTCGAGGTCGCCAGGTTGGGACGAAGGGGCACCGGTGCGCTCAAGGTTGTCGAGCGACGGCCGAGCGGGTGCCCTCGCGGGACCGGCTGCGTCAGTAGCCAAGCCCGCTCATGCGCTCCGCCGGGACACCCCGCCCGAGAGACGTATCGTTGTGCAAGGCAGGTCTCCTGGCTCGCGGGTCGTCGCCCTCGCCTCGGCCTTCCCAGTACGTCGCACCAGTGACCATGGACGGTGAGGGCTCACCGCTAACAGTTGCGGGGGCAGCTTCGGAAGCGCTCCTGCGAGCACCCCGAATTCCCTCTTAGCCCGCGAGCCGACGACCCGCAGGAACCTTGACGGTCAGACATTCGCCGGGCGCCGCCGCATAGTCAATCGAGGGGGCGTCATTTTCTCGCAACATTGTAACATTGCATCAGTCTGGTCCCGGACCGTTGTCCGTCGCCAGATGGATTGGGACAGTCCGCTCTTTTCAGGTGCGGAGGCTCTGATCCATCGGGGGTGAAAGGTTATGCAGCCTGCGCCTAGTGGCGCAATCGGCCGATGCTCGATGGCCTCCACGATAAGCGCTTATGGACGTCTTCTGGTCGAAAGCAGTCGGACCGCATTCCACCCAACCCGGTCGTAGAGCGGGCTGGCAGGTGTCAACCTAACTCGGCCGCTCATTCCGTTGTCTTTGTTACCTGTAAGCGTGTTTCGGACGGCTCTATGACGCGCGTGCCGCGACGCAAGCTCTGCGGCGTTTGACCGAACATGCGCAGGAAAGCCCGCCGCAACCGATTGCGATCGGTAAAGCCGGTGTCACGGGCAACGACATCCAACGCATGGCGTCCGTCTTCGAGCATACGTTGCGCGGCCTCTAGGCGAAGGCGCTCTACGGCCTTGGCCGGGGACTGTCCGGTCTCCTCGCGAAAGATCCGGCTGAATTGGCGGGGACTTACACTCGCGGCGTCAGCGAGCTCCTCGACAGTCAGCGGATTGGCCAGATGCTCTCGGGCGTATACGAGCGCGCGGCGGACGCGGTCGGAGCGGGGCTGCAGTTCTAAGAGCGCGGAGAACTGGGACTGGCCGCCCGGGCGGCGGTGGTAGACGACGAGCTTGCGCGCCACCATCCGCGACAGGTCCGCGCCGTGATCGTCTTCGATCAGGGCGAGGGTCAGGTCGATGGCCGCGCTCATCCCGGCGGATGTCCAGATGTGTCCATCGGAGACGAAGATGCGGTCGTCGTCGACGCGGACGCGAGGAAACCGAGCCTGCAAGTCCCGGGCATGGGCCCAGTGCGTGGTCGCGGTACGGCCGTCGAGCAATCCCGCCTCGGCCAGGGCGAATGCCCCCGTGCATAGTCCTGCGACGCGTCGGGACGTCTGGCCCGCCTCAGCGATATAGCTGCGCAGGGCAAGCGTGAGGGGGCGGGGAAGCAGCTCGCCGACGACCATCAAGGTGTCCGGCACGAGGGTGAGCGGAACTGTCTCGATCCGGATGCCCAGCGACGACCGGATCGTTCCACCCTGCTCAGACATAACTGTCAGGCGGTAGGCTTCGTATCCGAGTTCCACGTTGGTGAACTCGAAGGCCGATAGCGCGGCCAGTCCCATAACTTGGAACCCGTCCTCAAGAATGAAGCCGACCTCTGGCATCGAAACCACCACCGCTCATGTCCTGAATTGACGCTTTTACGTCATTTCAGACATCGCCGTCCAGCCGTAGTGTCGTGCCGTCGCAAACAGCCAGCGGCGCATGTCGAAGGACCACGACCATGAGTAACAAGCTGGGAACCGTGCTCATCACCGGGGCCTCCTCAGGCATTGGTGCAGTCTACGCCGACCGCTTCGCTGCGCGCGGCCACAATCTCATCCTAGTGGCACGCAACAGGGCGAGGCTCGATGCCGTCGCCGAGACACTGTCGGGTCGCCATGGCATTACGGTCCGAGTCGTCGCGGCCGATCTGGCGGGCGCTGAGGGGCTCCGCGAAGTCGAAGCGATCCTGAAGACCGAGGCCAGCATCACCCATCTGGTCAACAATGCCGGCTTCGGCAGCGCCGCGCCCTTGGCGTCCGCCTCGGTGGACGACATGGAGCAGATGATCGCGATCAACGTCACTGCCCCGACGCGCCTGACTTACGCGGCCGTCCCACGTTTCACAGCGCGCGGCAACGGCACGATCATCAACATCGCCTCGATCGTCGCCATTGGCCCGGAGGCACTCAACGGCGTTTATGGCGGCACGAAGTCCTTCGTCCTCGCCTTCAGTCAATCACTGCGCAAGGAACTCGCCGGCACCGGGGTGGCCGTACAAGTCGTCCTGCCGGGGGCGACCGGCACAGAGTTCTGGGACATCGCCGGGCTGCCGTCCAGCAATCTTCCCGAGGGGTGGGTCATGTCCGCCGCCGATCTCGTGGACGCGGCTCTAGTCGGCCTCGACCGGGGCGAATTCGCCACTATTCCGTCGCTGATGGAGGGGGCCGAATGGGAGGCCTGGGAGGCCGCTCGCCAAGCGATGCTGCCACACCTGTCGAGCGCCGTGGCGGCCGACCGGTATCGGGCCGGTTGAAACGATTCACGCCGAGTCGCCGGCCCGGACATCGCGGTTCCGAGCGCAGCGGGTTCGCATCGGCCCGCAAACACGTGCCTGCCGAGAACTTCGTTGTAAAGCCGGTCTCTGTCGCGAACCAGGGACTGCCTCTGCGAAATCTGCTAATTTCGCCGAATACTTGCATAAAATCCGACGCAGGGAGAAGGCCGTGCTGACCATCGGCGTTCTAGCGATCCCGGAGCTGAAGCTGATGTCGCTCTCGGCCATGGCGGTGTTCCAGGTCGCGAACAACGTGGCCGGCGAACCCGTCTACGACCTGCACCTTATCTCTGAAGCGGGCGGTCCTGTTCAGACGAATGCGGGCTTTACCGTGTTGACCGAGCCGCCCGGCGAGACGGCGTTCGACACGCTCATTGTCGGAGCCTCCACGGGCGCGGGGGCGGGCTCGCCGGTCCTCCTTGCGTTCGTGCGCCGGGTCGCCGGGCAGGCGCGGCGAGTCGCATCCTTCTGCCGGGGCAGCTTCGTGCTGGCGGAGGCGGGCCTTCTCGCGGGCCGTCGGGTCACGGCCCATTGGCGCGACAACGCGGAACTGGCGGCGCGCTTTCCCGACCTGCAGGTGGAAACCGACCAGCTCTACGTTCGGGACGGGGCGATCTGGACTTCGGCCGGCATGACGGCCTCCATCGACATGGCCCTGGCGCTGGTCGAAGACGACCTCGGGCCGGGGGCGGCCCGCGAGGTCGCCCGCCGGTTGCTCCTCGATCGCCGCCGCTCCGGCGGTCAGCCGCAGGCCTCCAACCTCCTGGACTTGGAGCCGAAATCCGATCGGATCCAGCGGGCCTTCGCGTTCGCGCGCGGCCATCTGCGGGAACCGCTCAGCGTGGCCCGCCTCGCCGATGCCGCCCACCTCTCGCCCCGGCAGTTCAACCGGGCGGTCCAGGCGGAGTTCAGCCTGTCGCCGGCCAAGGTGATCGAGCGCCTGCGTGCCGATGCCGCCCGCGTGCTGCTGGTGCGGAGCCGGCACTCTCTCGATGTAGTCGCCATGGAAACTGGATTCGCCGACAGGGAGCGGATGCGCCGCGCATTCCTGCGGATCTACGGGCTGACCCCACAGGAGATCCGGCAGGGACTGTTGCGAGACAGGCACGCCGCGTGAAGCAGTTGCATGTCCGAAAACGCTGCGTTTATGACGTTTGCGACTGCATCGGCCAGACTTATCCATAATGCAGTGCGGGGCAAACCTTTCGGAGTAACGCGGCCATGGTGAATCTGACGGTCAATGGCCGGCCATATGCTGTCGAGGCCGAACCCGACACGCCGCTCCTTTTCGTCCTGCGCGACAGCCTTGGGCTGAGCGGCACCAAGTATGGCTGCGGCATCGGACAGTGCGGCGCCTGTACGGTCCTCCTCGACGGACAAGCGACGCGCTCCTGTCAGATCCCCCTGGAGAGCGTTGGGACGCAGAGCGTCACCACCATTGAGGCAATCGAGCGGGATCCAGTGGGCGCCAGAGTCGTCGCGGCCTGGATCGGCATCGAGGTGCCGCAATGCGGCTACTGCCAGTCCGGCCAGGTCATGGCGGCGACCGGCCTTCTGAAGGGAACACCGAAGCCGACTGACGACGACATCGCCTCGGCGATGACCAATCTCTGCCGCTGCGGCACCTACAACGCTATTGCCGCCGCCGTGCGGCAGGCCGCGGCTTGAGGGGAGACGGTATCATGAACGACCTCACGCCCTCCTCGCCGACCGCCGGCCGCGAGCCCATCCGCAACCTGTCGCGGCGAAACTTCCTCGGTGCCGCCACCGGCGCCCTTGTGCTCGGCGTCAACCTTGGTTCCAACTCAGTCGGCGCCGGGGAGCGACCCGAGGGCGCGGCCGCCATAGCGCCCAAGCCCGGCACGCGGGTCGCGGCCTTCCTGGAGATGCGGTCCGACGGCACGGTGCGCCTGCTGAGCCCGTTTGTGGAGGGAGGCCAGGGCATCAATACCGGCCTTGCTCAGACCATCGGAGAGGAGTTCGACCTCGACCCGGCGCGCTTTGCCGTCGAATGCGCGCCGCCCGGCCCCGATTACGCCGTCGTCAACGGCCTGCGCATGACGGGGGGCAGCTTCTCGACCCGTTCCAGCTATGCGGCTATGCGGCGCCTGGGCGCCACGGCCCGCGAAATGATGCTGCGCTCCGCCGCGGCCAAGCTCGGCGTCCCGCAGGGTCAGCTCACCACCGATGATGGCCGGGTGATCCACGCCGCCTCCGGCCGGTCGCTCGGCTACGGCGAACTCGCCTCCGACGCGCTCGTCCTCCAGCCACGGGACGACGTGCCGCTGAAGGACCCCAAGAGCTTTCGATGGATCGGAAAGCCGGTCGCGCGGCTCGACATGCGGGACAAATCCACCGGCCGGGCGGTCTACGCGATCGACATTCGCCTCGACGGGATGCTCCACGCGGCGATCCAGCACGCTCCGCATCTCGGCACGGAGCCCGAGACCATTGCCAACGAGGTGGACATCCGTGCGATGGCTGGGGTTGACTCGGTGCATCTCCTGCCCGGCGCGGTGGCGGTCGTGGCGGATTCCTGGTGGCGGGCGCGTAAGGGCGCGGAGGCACTGCAAGTAACCTGGACGAGCCCTGCTCAGGACGGGATCGCCACGGTCTCTAAATCCTTCTCGTCGGCTGCGATGCTCGCAGCCCTGAAATCCACGACGGAGCCCGGCATCGCCGCCGAGCAGGAGGGCGACGTCGCGAGCGCCTTCGCAACGGCGGCGAAGGTCATCGAGGCGGAATACGATGCGCCCTACCTCGCGCATGCCCAGCTTGAGCCCCCCTCGGCCATCGCCCGGTTCGAGGCGGATGGTAGTCTCGACCTCTGGCTGCCCAATCAGATGCCGGAACTGTTCCAACAGGTGGCGGCCGGCACCGCGGGAGTTCAGCCGGCGCAGGTACGCATCCATTCGCCAATGCTCGGCGGCTTCTTCGGACGCCACTTCTACTACGGACCCGCCAACCCGTTCCCACAGGCAATCCTCCTCGCGAAGGCGACCGGACGACCGGTCCGGGTGCTGTGGTCGCGCGAGGAGGAGTTCGGCATGGATGCGGTGCGTCCCTTGAGCTTCGCCCGATTCCGTGCAGCTCTCGGGAGCGACGGAATGCCAGTCGCCATGCAGACGACGGCAGTGGGCGAAGGCCCCATCGGGCGCTGGTTTGGTGCTCTGTTTAAGTCGCCGGTGGATTCGTCTGTCGTGGAAGGTCTCGACAAGAAACCCTACGCCATCCCAAACCGGCGCCTCGATTACGTGAAGGTGCCGCACCCTGTCACGATCGCCTTCTGGCGCTCTGTCGGACATTCGATGAACGACTTCTTCTACGAGAGCTTCCTTGACGAGATCGCGGCCGCCGGAGCCAAGGACCCGTTTGCGCTCCGCATGGCGCTTCTGAAGGACAGTCCGCGCCACCGAACCCTGCTTCGGGCCGTCGCCGATTTGGCCGGTGGCTGGAAAGGCGGGACGTTCCAGGCAGCCGATGGCACGCGTCGGGCGCGCGGCGTCTCCATGGCCTCGCCCTTCGGTTCCGAGACGGCGACCATTGCCGAAGTCTCGCTGAAGGACGGCGAGGCGCGGGTGCATGACCTCTGGATCGCCATAGATCCGGGCAGTGTGGTCAACCCCGCGATCGTCAAGCGGCAGGTGGAGGGCGCAGCCGCCCTCGGGCTCTCTTCAACGCTCCTGGAGCAGGTCGTCTACGAGGACGGGCAGCGTCAGGCGCGCAACTTCGATGCCTATCCTATCCTCGACCGCGAGCGCATGCCGCGCGTGCACGTCGCCATCGTTGAGAGCGGGGCGCCGATGGGGGGAATTGGTGAACCGGGGCTGCCTGGCGTACCCCCGGCCGTGGTCAACGCCGTTGCGACGCTGACGGGGCAGCGCATCCGCAGCCTGCCACTCGCAAAGACCCAGCTGTCCGGTGCCTGATCCCGATTGCCTCGCTTCGGATGTCCCCCCGGGTGCCTGCATAGAGAAAGTGCGGCGATGACGATGCCTGTTGCCGCGGACAATCTGCGGCTTGCCTCCGCGGCGCGCAAACCCCTATTCGATTACCTGCCGGTAAGCTTGTTCGGTTCCGTGATGGGACTGATAGGGCTCAGCATCGGGTGGCGGCTGGCAAGCGTCCGGTATGGTCTGCCTGCGGTCATCGGCGATGGGATCGGCTGGAGCGCGCTCGCCGTATTCGGCCTCCTAGCCCTGGCTTACTTCGCCAAGGCGGTGACCGCATGGACGAGCGTCCAGAGTGAGTTCCGGCACCCGATCGCCGGGAACCTCTTCGGGACGGTGCTCATCAGCCTGCTCCTGCTGCCCTTCGTGCTCCAGCCACTCAGCCCGTTCCTGGCGGCGGCGGCCTGGATGCTCGGCGCCGGCGGGATGATCCTGTTCGCCTTTCTGATCGTCAGCCGCTGGATGGGCAGCCGGCATCAGCTTGCCCACGCAACACCGGCCTGGATCGTGCCGGTGGTCGGCCTTCTCGACGTGCCACTGGCGGGGCCGGCGCTCGGACTGCCGCACACCCAGACCCTGATGATGTTCTCATTGAGCATCGGGTTGTTCTTTGCGGTTCCCCTCTTCACCCTGGTTTTTGCCCGGCTCGTGTTCGAGGAGCCCCTGGTCCCAGCCCAGCGGCCGACCCTGATGATCCTCGTGGCCCCCTTCGCGGTCGGTTTCTCTAGCTATGTGGCGACGTTCGGTCGGGTCGACGCCTTCGCAGAAGCACTTTTCCTCATCGCCCTGTTCGTCTTTGCCGTGCTTTTAGGCCGACTGCGCGATCTACTGCGGTGCTGCCCGTTCCGGATCTCGTGGTGGGCTGTAAGCTTCCCCATCGCCGCCATGGCGGTAGCAGCGTTACGTTATGCGGGGCATGCTCAGGCAATCGCCGCGGATGCGCTGGCGCTGCTGTTGCTCGGCCTTGCCACGGTGATCGTCGTCGGCCTCGCGATGCGCACGCTCGTCGGCATTGCCCGGGGCGAACTCCGTCAACTCGCCGGTTAGTCCACGTACTCCGTCGGCCGGCGAACGCGGAGAAGACTGTTCGAGCGCCGGTGCGCAGGCGGACCAGTGTGGTACCCGTTGCAAGACCGCGCGCCTGCTTGACTAAGACGCGCGATCGATGCTGCTTCTGATCGTACGATGGGGGAAAGACATGGAAACCATCGGCCGCGACCTGAACGAGATGCAGCGCGTACCCCTGGCCGCCGCGCATGTCGCTGCGCTCCGAGCCGCCGGTACCCAGCGGCTTTACCCGGCCGGGACGTTCCTCGCCCGCGCCGGCGAACCGGCCGACCGCTTCGTCTACGTCATCGCCGGCGAGGTCGAAGTGGTGAACCCGTTCACCGACGAGCGCCACCTTCCGTCCACCCTCGGGCCGACGCAGTTCATGGGCGAAATCTCGATCCTGAACGGCGGCACCTGGTCGATGCCCATGCGGGCGGTCACCGAGACCTGCGTCATCGAGGTGCCGCGGGCAGACATGCTGCGGCTGATGTCCGAGATTCCCGAAATGTCGGATATCGTCATCACGGTGCTGGCGGCACGGCGGCGGCGGCAGCTCGATTCGCGCGACGGCACGCTGGTCCTCATCGGCGAGGATGACGACCGGGCCGTCCGGCGGATCGCGGAATTCGCGAGCCGCAACCGCTTCCCCTATCGATCCTACGCGCTCGGCACCCCGGAGGCGGGGGCCATCGCGAAGAGCTGCGCGATCTCCTCCGCTCGTCCGGCTGTGATCTTCGGCCGGGACATCGTCGTGACAAACCCGACCCCGGACAAGGTCGCGGAGCTGCTCGGCCTGAATTACAACCTCGTCGACGACGAGGCCTTCGACGTGCTCATCGTCGGCGGCGGCCCCGCCGGCGTGGCGGCCGGCGTCTATGCCGGGGCGGAGGGGCTCCGCGCCCTGGTTATCGAGGATCTTGCGATCGGCGGCCAGGCCGGCACGTCCAGCCGCATCGAGAATTACATGGGCTTCCCGACCGGCATCTCCGGCGCCGACCTCGTCTGGCGCGGCGAGGTCCAGGCGATGAAGTTCGGGACGCGGTTCGCGATGCCGCGCCGGGTGGTGAAGCTGGAGCGGCTCGAAGACGACGCCTTCTGCGCGACCTTCGATAACGACCAGCGGGTTCGCGGGCGCGCGGTCATAGCCGCGACCGGCGTGCAGTACCGACGATTGCCGATCGACCGCCTCGAAGCCTTCGAGGGCGCGGGCGTGTATTACGCCGCGACGGAAATCGAGGCGCGCTACTGCAGGAACACCCAGACGATCATCATCGGCGGCGGCAACTCGGCCGGTCAGGCGGCGATGTTCCTCAGCCGCTCGGCGGGCCACGTGCGCCTCCTTGTGCGCGGACGGTCCCTCGCCACCTCGATGTCGAGCTACCTGTCCAACCGCCTGGAGGCGGAGCCCGCGATCACGATCGAATACGGCGCCGAGGTGACCGCCCTGTTGGGTGCGGATCACCTCGAAGCGGTGACGATCCGCAACGTCGCCGACGGCACCCTGCGCACGGTCTCGACCTGCGCCCTGTTCGTGATGGTGGGTGCCGCGCCCAACACCGGCTGGCTTTCCGGCCTCGCCAAGCTCGATGCCCACGGGTTCGTGCTGACCGGGGAGGCGATCGGCGAGACCTCGCCCTACGCGACGTCGCAGCCCGGCCTCTTCGCGGTCGGCGATGTGCGCGCCAACTCGGTCAAGCGCGTCGCATCCTCGGTGGGCGAGGGATCGGTCGTCATCTCCAAGGTTTGGGACTACGTCAACGCGTGATCGCCTTGCATTCACCCGTTAGTGAACGTCAGCTTATTTGATCCCCCGTCCGAAAGCAGACAGGCAGGAACCGACCCAACCACGTCTTAGGAGTTCGTCGATGGTCGCCCCAAAAGCGGCCATTCATCCGGCGGCAGGAGGCGTCCGAGCGCCCGGCATATCGAACAGGAGGCAGGTGGTGCTCGCGGTCGCGACGAGGCGACCTGCCTCGTCGCTGATGCGGCCCTCGGCTACGGCTTGCTGACGGCCAGCGTGAACGACCAGACCGACTGCGGTGAGCAGGCCGGACCTCTCCGTGGCCGCGCGCAGGAAGTTCACTTTGAACTCAAGTGTCGTGTAACCCCGCCCGGCGGGTAGGGTTGAGTGCACCGCGCACCCCATGACGCTGTAGAGGAGCGTGGCGAGGGCCCCCCATGCACCGAGCCCAACGGATTAAAGAGGTACTCGGCAGCCGGCATGCGCATGCTGGCCGTGCCCTTATCCACCGCTACGAACTTGATACCGAGCAGTTGGATTGCAGGCGGCGGCGGGATGTCCCCCGCCATGAGCGCCCGCAGGAAGTCGATGCCCGCGGGGCCCTTTCCAGCTGCTGCGGCGACGGAACGGGGATCGGCCCATTCGACCGTCCTCCGCCTTTCCGGCGAATGTACTGTCGGAGGCGCTTTGTCTGCCATCATCGGACCCCATGGAGTGACCGGACGCCCGGCCCGCCGGGGCGACGGCTTTCGTTGTCGATGCGTCCGCAGTTCGAGCGGCGTCCAGCGCGGGGCGGACACCACGTCCGCCGTCGATGCGGAGAGTGACCAGACCGCGTCGGATGCCGTCGCGAAGCATCGGATGCGTGAACTTGGTCGTTGGGACCGCCTCCTCGCACCGATGGGATCCCCATGTGCGATGGCGTCCCCAACGACGTGTACGATGTCGAAGAGCGACCAGAAGCTTTTCGTGACGATCAGGTCACGTGCCGGCCGCTCCCAAATGAAACATTGCGTTCAGCATCTATTTCAAGTCGCCAAAAGTTTTTAATCAAGTCCCTTGCCTTACTCCGGTGTGATGGAGGACCCAGGGCCTACGTCAGCCGCGCAGCGGCGGCGAAAGTGTGGGCCTTGCCATCGTCGAGGGGCACCGGGACCATCCTGTTCGTGGCGAAGGCAACCGCGTTCACGGCGCCCATGGCAACGAACCCCGCCGCCAACGCGACGAACATTCCCGCGATGCCGAACCCCAACGCCACCGCTATCCAGGCCCCACCGAGCGCCACCCCCATGCGTAGAAGACTGGCGGCAAGCGGCCAGCCGACGCGACCGGCGCCCTGGGCGGCGAAGTAGAGGGCCAGCCCGAAGCCGAAGAACCCGTAAAACGGAGCGACGATGCGCAGGTACAGCGAGCCCGTTTCGAGCATTGCCGGATCGTCACCGAACAGGCCGAGCCACGCGGCGGGATGCAGGGCTGCCACGATCCCGATAGTCTCCGTCAGGACACCGGCCACGACGGCGCCTGTCAGCGCGGCCCGTCGCGCACGGGCATGGTCGCCAGCTCCGAGAGCCGTTCCGACGATGGCGGCGATGGGCGAGCCAAGCCCGAACACGAGCGGGACCAGGAGATATTCGAGCCGTGCGCCGGTACCGTATCCTGCTACGGCAGCCGGGCCCGCCATCCCGACGAAGCCGGTCGCGGCGATGATGGTGACGTTCGAGGTCATGCTGGCGATACCCGAGAGCACGCCGATGCGCAGGATCTCGCGGGACGGTGCCCAGGTCAGGTTGGGGAGGCTGAGGCTCGGACGCAGGACACCCCGGCCGGACCAAAGATAGGCGGCGAAGACCGCGGAGCCCGCTGCGTAGTAGGCGACGAACGCGACGCCGCCCCCGATGATCCCGAGCGCCGGAAGCGGACCCCAACCGAAGATGAGCGCGGGCGACAGCGGGATCAGCACGACGGCGCCGAGGCACGCGACGATGGCCGGAAGCGCCATGTTGCCGGTACCGCGGATCACCGCCGCGAGCGCGTTGAACAGCCAGATCAGGATGGCGCCGCCGAAGACGATCGTCGCGTATGCGGTCGCCGCCCCGAGCGATCCACCGGTCCCGCCCATCAGTGCGTAGAGGGATGGTCCGAGGGTCAGGGCGAGTAAGCTGGTGGCGATCCCGAGGCCGACGCCGAGTGCCGCCGCATGCCATGCAAGGAGCCCCGCATCCGCCTGCCGCCCGGCCCCAAGGGCGCGCGAGACCGCCGATTGGATGCCTCCGCCGATGCCGCCTGCAGAGAGCATTTGGATGAGCATCACCACCGGGAAGACGAGCGCCATGCCGGCCAGCGCATCGGTGCCAAGTGCCGCGACGAAGTACGTCTCAATCAGGCCGACGGAAGTCTGGACCATCATCACGAGGATGTTCGGCGCCGCCATCCTGGCCAGGGTCGGCATAAGGGGGGCTTCGAGCAGGCGGCGCGTGCGAACGTCCATGTCGAAACCCTCAGGCGTTCCATTGGTGGGGGCCGGGCCTGTCGGAGTCCGCGGGCGCCGCTCGCAAGCGGGCATCCTCCGAACTTCCGACGATGGCTTGCAACGACGCGACCTCGGCTTCGAGCCGCGCAATGCGTCGGTCTCGGATTTCCCCTTCGGTCAGGCCCATCGCGGCTTCGTAGTTCACGAGACTGTCCCGGATATGCCGCCACGCGGCTGGCGAAGACAGATTGCAAAACGAGGGGCCGATCATGTTCATGCCCCTGTTCGGCGCTGCCTCAATCCACGGGGATTGAGCGGAGGTGGAAACTCGGAGCCGCTCCCCCACCCTTCGCCAACGGTGAAAGCCGTCCCAGTTGCCCCTCGGCGACCCAGATCCTGTCGCCTGCGACCGTCAAGCCGGTAGGACCAGCGAACTCCCGGATCGGTTCGATCCGAGCCACCGCGCCAGCGACCGTGACGCGGCTGAGAGCGCCGCTGCCCTCGACCATCAGGAACCCGTCCTTGAAGGTCCGCAGCGCGTCCGGGAACTTGAGGGGGCGCGTCGTTTCGAGTTTCGTGATCGGGCCGGCGGTCCCGTCCTTCACCTCGATACGGAACAGCTCCCCGCCGAGGAAGGTGTTGACGTAGAGGTTGCCGTCCAAGCCGAAAGCGATGCCGTCGAGCCCCTTCTTGAGCGCCTCGTCCTCGACGAAGATCTCGAACTCCGCGGCGCCCGGCCTCAGCCTCAGGATCTGGGGGGCGAAGGTGTTCGTGACGTAGAGCGCGCCCTGTGCATCGAGGACGAAGTCGTTGGCGAGGGCCTTCTCGCCAGGCAACCGAATGCTCTGCGTCAGGGCGCCGGTCGCGAGGTCGAACGCCTTGACCCAGCCGCCTTCCGTCGTGGTCGGCCCCTTGGCCCCAATGGCCGTGGCATCGTTAGAGGCGACCCACAGGGTTCCACGTTTCTCGTCCGCCAGGACACCGAAGGTCGACCGCGTTCCGTGATCGCCGGACTTCAGGAATGACGTCGCGACCTCGCCGTCCCCGGTGATCTTCAGCACGCCACCGTCTGCGATGCTGCTGACGAAGAGCGTGCCGTCCGAGACCGATGTCACGCTCTCCGGGAATCGGGCGCTGTCGGGCAGGCGTATCTCCGACGTCCGTTCGGACGCCACGGCGGCCAATCCCACCCCAGCGAGCAGGATCGTCAGCATCGACAGCCTAATCGAGTGCCGCAGCGGTTCGACGTGTCTCATGACCTAACCCTTCGATTGTTCGTCGGTTGGCGACGAGGCCCGCGTTCCCGGTCCGTCACCAGGGATCGAGCAAGCCGCCGGGCGCGCCGGCTCGCGGACGAGGATGCATGTGCGGGTCAGATGGCTTCCAGCAGGAGCGCGATGCCCTGACCGCCACCGATGCAGAGGGTGACCAGACCGCGCCGGATGCCGTCCCTGCGCATGGAATGGAGAAGCCGCGTCGTCAGAACTGCACCGGTCGCCCCGATGGGATGGCCATGCGCGATGGCACCGCCCTCGACGTTGACGATGTCCTCGGGCAAGCCGAGTTCCTTGGCGACCGCCAGTGGGACGACGGCAAATGCCTCGTTGATCTCGACGCGCTCGATGTCGCCGAGGGACCATCCGGCGCGGTCCAGCGCCTGGCGGACGGCAGGCACGGGCCCCAGGCCGAACAAGCCCGGTTCGCAGGCGCCGATGCCATGGGCGACGAGGCGTCCGAATGGTTGCAGCCCAGCGGTTTCTGCGAAGGCCCGCTCCGCCACGACCATCGCGGCCGCGCCCGAGTTCAGACCCGGGGCATTGCCCGCGGTGATCGTGCCGTCCTTGCGGAAGGCCGGCTTCAGCTTGGCCAAGGTCTCCGCCGTCGTCTCGGGACGGGGCGCCTCGTCCCGCGCGAACGTCTCCAGACTCTTCCGCCCCTTGATCTCGACGGGAGCGATCTCCTCGTCGAATGCGCCGGTGGCCTGTGCCTTGGCGAACCGCGCCTGGGAACGGGCCGCCCAGGCATCCTGCGCTTCGCGACCGATTTGGGACTTCACGGCGAGATCCTCGGTGTGCCAACCGGAGTGCTCGCCCGAGAAGGCATCGTTGAGCCCGTCGTTCAGCATGCTATCGAGGATTTGGGCGTGCCCCATGCGATGCCCCCAGCGGCCCCCCTCCATCAGGTACGGTGCCCGGTCCATGTTCTCCATGCCGCCCGCGATGGCCACGTCGTGGCGGCCGAGGCGGATCTCGTCCGCTGCCGTCGCAATGGCCTGGGCCCCGGAACCGCAGACTCGGTTCACCGTCAGCGCCGGCACCGCGACCGGGATACCTCCATTCACGGCGGCTTGGCGGGCCGGGTTCATGCGGTTGCCGGCTTGGACGACATTGCCCATCGTGACGCTTCCGAGCAGGCCCGCGTCGAGGCCCGAACGGCGAAGGGTCTCGCGAATGGCGAAGGCGCCGAGATCGGTGGCGGAGACCCCTTTAAGGCTGCCGCCGTAGGTGCCGATGGCGGTACGGACCGGACTGCAGAGAACGATGTCACGCAAGGTTTTGCCCCTCCAGGGTTCTGTTCGGCGATCCGCTTCAGGAGATCCTGAACCAGTCGGAAATATCCCAGGTCCGGTCGGCATCCGGCGCGGCATTGGTGTCTGTGACCGGGAGGCGTGCGGTGTCGGGATTAGACTTGGTGCCGGGATCGGTCCCGTTGCCGGCCTTCGCGCCGGTGCCGGCCTGAGCTTCGACGGCTGCCACGTCACGACTCGTGGGTGCGTTGTGCATGATCGCAAAACCCCATCGATGGACAGTCGATTTCATGACGCCGCCCCATTGCTGCTGGCCAATTTAAAATTACGATCAACATTTATTACGATTGGACAGGGGCGTCAACCGTCCCGGGTCCGCCTGGAAGTAATCTGGTTCTCGGGGGCCTAGACGGCTCGCTCGGCTGACATCCGCCTGAGGACGAGGCTCGCGTTGACCCCGCCGAACCCGAAGCCGTTCGACAGGGCATACTCGACGGGGATGGAGCGGGCGGTTGGGCCGATGAGGTCCATCCCCGTCGAGGCGTCATCAGGATCAGCGAGGTTCAGCGTCGGGGGCAGGATGCCGTCGCGGAGTGCCATCGCCGTGATGATCGCCTCGACGGCGCCGGCGGCTCCGAGAAGGTGGCCTGTCGCGGACTTGGTCGACGAGATCGCCGGCCCCCCCTCACCGAACACCGAACGGATGGCGGCCAGCTCGCCGGCGTCGCCGACCGGGGTGGCCGTCGCATGGGCGTTCACGTAGCCGATGTCGGCGGGTGTGAGCCCCGCCATCGCAAGGGCCGTGACGATGGACTGCCGCGCACCGCTCCCGTCCGGGGGACCCGCGGTGAGGTGGAAGGCATCCGCGCTGGTGCCGTACCCGACGAGTTCGACCAATGGGACCGCACCCCGCGCCAGGGCATGGGCCAGCGTTTCCAGAACGAGGATGCCCGCACCCTCGCCCATGACGAACCCGTCGCGGCGCCGGTCGAACGGGCGGGATGCCTCGGCGGGCGCGTCGTTGAAGCCGGTGGACAGGCTGCGTGCCGCGGCGAAGCCGCCGAGCGCCACTCGGGTGACGCACGCCTCCGCACCGCCGCAGACGACGACGTCCGCCTCGCCGCTGCGGATGAGGCGCATGCCGTCCCCGATGGCCTGGACGCTGGCGGCGCAGGCCGTGACCGGGGCTCCGAGCGGTCCCTTGAAGCCGTATCGGATGGAGACATGGCCGGCGGCGAGGTTGACGAGGAAGGCCGGTACGGTGAACGGCGAGAGGCGCGAGGCGCCGCGTGTACGGACGGTCTCCACCGCGTCCGTGATGGTTTGGAAGCCGCCCACCCCGGATGCGATGACCGTCGCGGTCCTGATGCGCTCGGCCTCGCTGCCCGGCTTCCAGCCCGACTGGCGCAGCGCCTGATCAGCCGCGACCAGCGCGAACTGAATGAAGCGGTCCATCTTCCGGCGATCCTTGACCGGGATCAGGGCGTCCGGGTCGAAGCCGTCCGCCTCCTCGTCCTTCGTCGGCACGATCCCCGCCACCTTCGCGTCGATGTCAGGAACGATGTCGTCTGGCAGACGCCGGAGGCCGGACTCCGATGCGACGAGACGGCGCCACATCCCCTCGACGCTGCTGCCGAGGGGAGAGACTACGCCCATCCCGGTGACTACGATGGGTTCGCGCATCGACGGTATCCTGTGTTTGAGGGAAGCGCGTCGTCGCGGCGCCCAGGCCATTCGACCCGGCGAGCCAGCCACGACTGCGGGCGGTCACGATGTGACGGATGTCTTCGCCGCTTGGAGCAGTTCCTTCGCCAACGCCTCGTCGTCGACGGCCCGGGCGAGGACGACGGCGCCCACGAGCGTCGACAACGTCGCCAAGGACCGTTGACGGCGGCGCTCCTTAGAGGCCTTCGGCGTTAGGCCCGCTACGATGGACGCCAATCGCTCGACGCCATGGGTAAACCTTGCCCGGACGGAACTGCCCCGAGGCTCGCGGGCGACATCGTTCGCGAGGGCGGCGAGTGGACAACCTCTCCCGGGGGTCTGGACGTGGCCGAGGGAGAGGTAGTTCTCGACGACCGTATCCAGGTTCCCGCGGTATTCCTCCGCCAGCGCGACGTCGAACGCCTCGGCCGCCAGTGCTTCCTTGTTGGCGAACTGACCGTAGAACCCGCCGTGGGTGAGACCGGCGGAGCCCATGATGTCCGCCACCCCGATACCGTGGAGGCCACGCTGACGGAACAGGGTCGCGGCGACTTCGACCACGCGTTGGCGGTTCAGCCTAGCCTGCTCCTGTGAAACCCTCGGCATCCACCCGTCCTTCGAAGCTCGTGAAACCGATATAGATGCTTTGGGTAATTTAAAAAAGAGCGACCCATCCTTTCCGGTGCGAAGCGATAGGTTTTCGCGGCCTCGTCGTAGGCCAGCATATCGAACCTCGATTGGAAGAGGCGGGGCGAATGCCGACCCTGCCGGGGCCGCGGACGTCGATCAGCGCATCGACCGTCTCAAGCGTAGTCGTGCGCGGTTCTCGACCGACTCGCCGGAGCGGTCGGTTCGGCTTGGGCTCGAAACTGGACCGTACTCCCTCGCCCTTAAGCGGACGCTCCCGCTCCGACCCCGCCATATCTCACTCGTTGACGCCCAATCATTGAGTGGCGACGGCCGCGCGAACGCCGGCCATGAAGGTAGTGGTGAAGTTCGTTACCACCTCGAACGGATCGACAACGCCGCCGTGCTCCTCGATCCGGTCATCGAGCAGTAGAACGGCGATGCCATGCACCATGGACCACATAACCAACGCTTCCTTGACTGCCGGTTCTGGCACCCCAGCCGCCAGTAGAGCGGTGTGGACTATCGCGAAGACCTCGTCGGCGGCCGCTTTCAGATCGACGTATTGCGGCTTGGCCAGATCCTTACCCATCATCAGCCGGAACACGGCGGGCTCCGCCAGCGCAAAGCGCAGGTACATGTGACCGATTGCGGTCACGCGGGCAGTCGGGTCCTCGGGCGCACTGGCTGGATCGTACATCGCACCAAGACGTTGGAAGCCGCCCGCTGCGATCTCGGCCAGGAGCGCTTCGCGGCTTGCGAAATGACGGTAGGGCGCGGTGTGGGACACGCCCAACGCCCGCGCGACTTCGCGCAGCCCGACCTCTGCAACGCCACGCTCGACAAGGATGCGCTCGGCTTCGACGCGTAGTGCCGTCTTTAGGTCGCCGTGGTGGTAGGTGGCCCCTTTTTTCGGTTCCTTCGGCTTCACCACCCGCTCCCTCTCCGATATCGACAATGATATGTTGACACTGCAAACTTCTCCCATATGTTAGCTCTGTCAACATGGAGAGAACAATGAATGACGCGGTGAATAACTCAACCCTTTCCGACCCGGCAGCGGACGCCAAGCGCATCTTGGCGGTGCAAAAGGCCGCTTTCCTCACCGACATGAACCCGGCTCGCTCGGTCCGCATCGGCCGGTTGAACCGCATCGAGAAGATGCTGAACGACCATGGCCCTGCGTTCGTGTCCGCGATCTCGGCCGACTTTGGCAATCGTCCGGAGATCGTGACGGATTTTGCGGAGATCACGCCGATCATCGCCACCGTCCGGCATGCCCGGAAACATCTCGCACGATGGTCGAAGGCCCGCAGAGTCGGCGTCGAATTGGCTTGGCGCCCCGGAAGCGCGAAGATCATCCCCCAGCCCCTCGGCGTCGTCGGTATCATCGCGCCGTGGAACTACCCGCTGAACTTGGCTCTCACGCCGCTTGTCGCCGCGCTGGCGGCAGGAAACCGTGCGCTCATCAAGCCGTCCGAGTTGACCCCCCGCCTGAGCGGACTGTTGAAGGCCAAGATCGCGGAGTATTTCCGCGAGGACGAGGTTGCGGTCGTGACGGGAGGCGCCGACGTTGCCAGCGCCTTCTCCGCACTTCCCTTCGACCACCTGCTGTTCACCGGCTCGACGCAGGTCGGTCGCAAAGTCGCCGAGGCCGCAGCGCGCAACCTGACACCCGTGACGCTGGAGTTGGGCGGCAAGTCGCCGACGATCATCGACCCTTCGGCCGACCTCGCCACGGTCGCCGAGCGCCTGTCCTTCGCGAAGTTCCTCAATGCCGGCCAGACCTGCCTCGCGCCCGACTATGCGTTGATACCGCAAGCGCTGCAGGCGCCGTTCATCGAGGCCATGAAGGTCTCGATTGCCAAGCAGTATCCCTCGATTGCGGGCAACGCCGACTACAATAGCATCGTCAGCGAGCGGCACGCCGACCGCCTGCGCGCCCTTATCGAGGATGCGCGGAGCAAGGGCGCGACGGTCATCGAGATCGGATCGGCGGGCAAGGACCGCCGGACAATCGCCCCGACGCTCATCCTCGGTGCGACGCCCGAGATGACAGTAATGCAGGAGGAGATTTTCGGGCCGCTCCTGCCCATCGTCACCGCGAACACCCTCGACGAGGCGCTCGCCTTCATCAACGCCCGCGACCGGCCGCTGGGTCTCTATTGGTTCGGCAAGGACAGTGCGAAACAGCGAAAGGTACTGGCACAAACGATCTCCGGCGGCGTCTGCATCAACGACGCCATGACCCATTACCTCGTCGAGAAGCTGCCCTTTGGCGGCGTGGGTGCCTCCGGCATGGGGCACTATCACGGCGAGTACGGCTTCAAGACCTTCTCGAAGGAGAAGCCGGTCTTCTTCCAGTCCCGCTTCTCGGGTGCGTCGGTGGTCTACCCGCCGTTCACCGGGTTCTCGCGCAAAGTCGTGAACGCCTTGCGGTGGATAGCCTGACGGCTCGTGCTGAATCGACTTCGCCAAGCAACCTACAAGCGGACCTTTATCGGGCCCGCTTTGGGTCATGAGCGGGCTCGGCGAAGATGCCCGCTTTCTCGCATCGGTGCCCCAAAGCGGACCAGCTGAAATCCACCCAACCCGGTCGTTAACCTCTGCCTCAACAGGCTGGGAGCGGACCTTCCGAGGGTCGGCAAGGGGCCGGGAGTGGGCCCAGGGAACGGATTCCATCCGTCAGAATTCATCCACTAGAGATACCTGAGCCAGGCGATCTCGCGTCGGGATGCCTTGAAGCGCGAGAACCAGGCCGTCGGCCAGTAGAGGGGCACGACCAAGCCGACGTACCAGACCAGCACCCAGCCGTAATCTGCCACGCCGAACACGCTGCCCTGCGTCGGGCCCCAGATGGCAGCAGCACCGTGATAAAGGAGCCGTAGGATCGTCAGGTGGAGCAGGTAGAAGAACAGCGGCGCACCGCCGAACACCGCCAGGGCCGAGACGACTAGGGCGTCGCGCATCCGTTCAAGGGCAACTAAGAGCAGCGCCCCGATCCCTAGTGTAAGCAGCAGGAACAGCAGCGAGGGGGGATACTTCGTCAGCGAAACGAAGCTTAACGTGGTCCGGAGCGGATCGCCCTCGACCACGAACCAGGGCTTGTCGCCGTAGCTGTTCGCCAGACGCAGGATCACGAAGACGACGAGCATCCCCCAGCCAAGGGCCGAAAATCGGCGCTCGCGGGTCAGCGTCGCAACCGTTGGCAGGAACCACGGGCCGGTCGCGTAGCCGAGCACGATCACGCCGATCCACGGGAGCACCGGATAGGTCGTCTTTGCGACCAGCCCGAACGGCAGCGCAATGACGTCGCGCTGGTGCAGCATCGCCCAGAGCGGGAAGAATTGTTGGTCAGGCTGGAATTGTATCGGATCGAGGAGGTTGTGGCAGCAGACGACCAGCAGCCCGACCGCGAATAGAACCGGACGAGGCAGGCCGATCAGGGCCGCGAGGACGATCATGCAGACGCCGATGCACCAGATGACCTGCAGCCAGAGCATCGGACTGGCCACGCCCCAGTACAGTTCCGAGAGGTAGAGGACCTCCAGCGCCATCAGCACGAGCCCACGCTTCAGCAGGTAGGCCCGTGTCTCCGCCAGCGTATGCCTGGTGCCGAACAGGTACGCAGCGACGCCGGTCAACGCGATGAAGATGGGTGCGCACAGGCTGACGAGGAGGCGGGCCAGGGCCACGGCCGGCAGGGCAGTCAGGGCGTCGACCGGGTCGGCCACGGGCACGTGCAGGAACCAGGTCTCGCGTAGGTGATCGAGGAGCATGAGCACCATCACCAGCCCGCGCAGGGCATCGATGGAGGCGATCCGGCCGGACAGGATCGATAGACTGGTCGATGCCTCCGGCGGCTCCGGACGCTCGACCATCAGAACTGTGCCGTCATGCTGACGGTGACGCGTCGCGGCTCGCCGACGCCGACCCAGAAGGTGTTGTAGGAGCGCTCGTAGTAGGTCTCGTCGAAGATGTTTTCGACGTTGAGCCCGAACCGAAGGTTCTCGTAGCGGTAGTAGGCCAGCGCGTCCGTCAGGATGTAGCCGGGCAGCTGGAAGCTCTCGACCCCGCTGTCGCCGAGGCGCGAACCGACGGCCCGGAACCCGCCGCCGATCCCGAAGCCCTTCCAGTCGCCGGTCTGGACTTCGTAGATGCCGAGCAGGGAACCGCTGTGCCGCGGGATGTTGAGGAGGGGCGACCCGGGACGCAGCACCTCGTCGCGGGTGACCGCCGCGTCGATGAAGGCGTATCCGCCGATGACCCGGAACTCCGGGGTGACCTGCCCTACGAAGCTGACGTCGAAGCCCTGGCTGCGCACGGCCCCGGCGGCGATCTGGAAGAAGAAGTCCGCCGGATCGGTGGTGAGCACGTTCTCCTTCTCGATGTGGAAGGCGGCGGCCGTCACGCTGAGGCCGTCGAACAGGTCGAGCTTAGCCCCGACCTCGTAGGCGAACCCGGTCTCCGGAGCGAAGGGCCGCGTCGCGCTGTCGAAGCCAGTGTTAGGGCGGAACGAGGCGGCGACATTGCCGTAGAGCGCCAGGAACGACAGCGGCTGGTAGACGAGGCCGGCTCGCGGCGAGAAGCCGGTGCGGTCCTGCTCGGTCCGTTCGTTCGCGACCTTGTCCCGGAAGGTCTGGTTGTAGAAGTCGGTGCGGTTGCCCAGCAGCAGCTTCCATTCCGGGCTCAGGGCGATCTGGTCCTGAAGGTAGACCGCCGTGTTGCCGACGTTCTCGCTGGCGCTGTAGCGGCGCGTGAAAGGGGGCTTGGCCTGCCCGTAGACGGGGTTGAACAGGTCGATGGCGAAGGGGTCGACGCGAGGGGTCGAGCGCTGGAGGTTCTCGGTGCTGTTGTAGCGCTCGTGCTCCAGGCCGAGCAGCAGGGTATGGGCGATGGGCCCGGTCTCGAAGCGCCCGACGAGTTCGGCCTGGCCGATGGCGACGCCCCAGGTGAAGTCGTGCTGGCGGAACTCGCGCAGCAGCGTGCGCCCGTCGTCGAGGATCCCGGTCGCGCCGGTCTGCAGGCCGGTGAGGCTACCGGTGTTAAGATGGGTGGCGACCCGCAAATGCCAGTCGGTGTTGAAGGCGTGCTCCAACCGCACCTGCAGCAGCGCGCTCTCGGACACGGAATCGTCGCCCGGCTCGCCGAAGAAGCGCGAGCGCGGGACGAGGCCGAGGCGATTGTTCACCGCGACGGTGCCCCGGTCGAAGGTCTGGCGGTTGCGCAGGTACTGCGCCTCGAACGTGATCTTGGTATCGGGCGTGACCTGCCAGCTCACCACCGGCGCCAGGAGCACGCGGTCGCCGTCGACGTAATCGCGAAAGCTGTCCTGGCGGGCGAGCGCGCCGTTGAAGCGATAGAGCACGCTACCGTCCTCGCTCAGCGCACCGCCGGCATCGACCGTGGTGCGGGCGGTGCCGAAGCTGCCGAACAGAGTGCCCATCTCGACGAAGGGTCGCGCTACGGGCTGCTTGGTGAGGATATTCACGGTCCCGCCCGGATCGCTGCGGCCATAGAGGGCGCCGGCCGGGCCCTTCAGGACCTCGATGGACTGGACGTTCTGGGTGTCGGGCGCGCCGTTGTAGCCGCGGGCGATGTTGAACCCATTCTGGAAAATGTCCTGGGTTGCGAAGCCGCGCACCGAGTACAGGGCGAGGTTCTGGGCGCCAAAATCGTTCTGCTTGCCGACGCCGGGCACGTAGTCGAGGGCGCGCTCGACCCGGGTCGCAGCGGTGTCGACCAGGACCTCTCGGGGCACAACGTCGACGTGCTGCGGCAGGTCGCGGCGCGGCGTCACCGTCTTAGTGCCGCTGTAGAGGTCCGGCATCCGGTAGGTCGGCGCGGCGGTGAAGGCCCCCTCGACCGAGAGCGCGTCGAGCACCACGGCGGTCTCGCCCGAGGGCGCCCCCTGGGCTGCGACGACGGTGGGGATCGCGCAGGACAGGGCCAGCACGGACATCAGCGGGATGGACGGTGAACGGGACACGTTGATGGGCCTCGGGCGACGGCAGTGGCACGTCACCGCGAACGAGGCCGAACCACGCGCAACGCGCATGCTTCCGCACCCGCCGGGGCACCCCGCCCAGCGTGTCTCGCGTGTGACCACGACTGACGGCAGGTCTCCTGGCTCGCGGGTCACTGCCCTTCACCGTCTTCCCGAGCGAGGCCGCTCAGTGACGTCGGTGGCGAAGGGCTCGCCGCTTACAGTTGCGGGGGCAGCCACGGCGTTGGGGCTGCCCCCGCACCGCGTTCCCTTTTGATCCTCCGGGGAGGAACCGTCACGGCCGAGGTACCATGCCGACGCCCATGTCCGTCAACGGACCAAGTGCAATGCACGAGGGGTTATGCCCTGCCGGCAACACTCGGGAAGACGGATCGCTCACTTCGTCCGTCAGCTCAGGACCTCGACCTGCTCCGGCGGCAAGCTACGCCACCAAGCGTCCGGGGATTGGAAAACCTCGTAGGTGAACCGGAGGACCTCATCCGGCTGGCGATGCGACGGGTCCACCCGACCACGCTCCGCGTTGCGGGCTTTCAGGACCTCCCACGGCACGTCGAACACTTTCCACTCCACGGTGAGCCCGTGTCGGGCGACGATCCCAAGCTCGCGCTCGAACACGGGTCTGGTGAGATGTGTGTCCGCCATCACCACGCTGAAGCCGTTCGTCAGGGCGACATCAAGGGCTGCTTCCTTGACCCGGTGCAGGAGGTCCCGGGCCGCATCGTCATGTGAGCCCTGCCTGAGTTCCCAGTAGACCTGCCGGTGCGGCGGCCAGAGCGTCTGCCGGAAGTCGTCGAGGGTGAGGTGGACCCAGCCGTCGAGAGGTCCGAAGCGGCGAGCGTAGGTCGTCTTCCCCGCGCCCGGGCAGCCGATCAAGCCGATCACCCTCTGGGGTGCCCCCGGACGATTCCTGCCGGCCACCGTCCGGGTCACGGTCAGGCCGCCGCCTCTGCATCCTCGTCGTCGCCTGCTGTGGCCTCGATGATCTCGCCCCGCAGGTAACGAGCCTGGGCCTCGGCGACCCGGCGTGCGCCCTGGGCGTGGCGGGTCGACACCGTGCGGCCGGGCGCCTCGGGCCCGCCGTGCTTGATCGCCACGAGTTCCGGATCACCCCAATGGTCGAGCATCTCCTGGAACGCTTCGTAGCGTCCGGCGTCGAAGGCGATGCGTTCGCCCATCATGTCCTTGTAGGGGTGTGCCGGGTGCAGGCCGGCGCAGGGGACCCAGCCCGCCGGGATCGGGGTCGTGGCGGCATGGGTCCGACCGCTGCGCAGGAGCTTCGGCAGCACGTGCGTGTGCGGACCCTCGGGGCTGGTGCCGCCGGACCCGGGGATCGGGGCATAGACCTCGACGCGTCCGACCCGCGCCAGGAACACCCGGTGCGGGCTCATGGCGACGAGGTGCGGCCCGATGGGGTTGGCGTGGTCGAACAACGGCATGCCGACGCCGGCCCGCAGCCGCTCGACGGCCTCCGGATCGCGCACCCGCACACAGGCATCCACGGCGAGCAGGCCGAGGCCGAGGTCAAACAGGATGCCGTCGCGATCCTCGACCCGGGCGGCGTTCCGGTCGGGCCCGAGTTCCGTCACCACGGTCCTCCGGTTCATCGTGCATGTCGCTTCCGGCAGGCAAAGCGCGACCGCGTGGTTCCAGCCCGAGGCGACCGCGGTCTCATAGGCGATTGGCCTCAGGTCGGAACTCGGGGTCAGGGCGATGGCCCCGCGCGCGGTCGCAAGTCCCAGGCGATCGTCAGGGAGGGCCAGGACAGGCTCGTCCGGATCGCGCATGAACTCCGCGATGGCACCGAAGCTGCCGAGGCTCCAGGCCGTGCCCGGATCGGCCAATGCCTCGCGCAGGAGGGCTACGACAGCATCAGGGCTGGTGGGGGAAGGCTGCATCGATGTCCTCCGTATGTGGCCCTGAACGGCTCCAGGGCAGGATATAGTCGGTTCCGTCCGGTCCGGCCCCACGGCACGCCGTGACACCGAACGCATCGGCGAGCAGCCGGTCCGTCAGGGCGACGTCCGGGCGTCCGTCAGCGACGAGGCGTCCCGCACCCAGAACCACGATCCGGTCGCAGAACCGTGCGGCGAGGGTCAAATCGTGCAGAACAGCGACGACGCCGGTGCCGGCCAGGGCCACGCTCCGCAACAGCGTCATGGCATCGAGCTGGTGGGCCGGGTCGAGGGCGGTGATCGGTTCGTCGGCCAACAACCACTCCGCTTCGACGGCGAGCGCCCGCGCCAGCAGCACGCGCATCCGCTCGCCCGTGGACAGGGTCGGTTCGGTCCGCTCGGCGAAGCGCACGACATCGGTCCGTACCATCGCTCGGTTTATTGCGGCATGATCGGCGCCATCGAGGCCACCGAACGCGCGTCGATGCGGCAGCCTGCCGAGGGCGACGAGGTCACGCACCTGCATCGGCCAACCGGCCCCCGCGCCCTGGAAAAGGACCGCGATGCGCTTGGCGCGCGCGTCGCGGGAGATGCCCTTGAGCGGCATACCGTCGAGATCCACGCGGCCCTTGGTCGGGGCGACCAAGCCCGCGAGGGTGCGCAGGAGGGTGGTCTTGCCAGCGCCGTTCGGACCGACCAGACCGACGAGGGCCCCGCGTTCCAGGGACAGGGTGACATCCGAGAGGATGGCACGGCCGCCGAGGCGGACATCGAGGACTGCGGTCGCGAGGCTCATGCGCCGCGCCCTCGCTCACGCAGGAGGAGCACGATCAGGAACGGTGCCCCAACGAGCGCAGTCACCACACCCAGCTTGAGTTCCGGGCGCGTCGCCAGGAGACGAACGCCCAAGTCCGCCGCCAGCACCAGGGCGGCCCCAGCGAGGCCACTCGGCCACAGGCTGGCGCCGGGACGTGAGCCGATCAGAGGTCTTACAAGGTGCGGCACCACGAGGCCGACGAAGCCGATTGCGCCGCTGACGGCGACGCCGCTGCCCACGGCCAGCGCCGCGCCCGTCACGAGGCGCAGGCGCACCGAGACCAGATGGAAGCCGAGACTCGCGGCCGTGTCCTCGCCCAGTGTCAGGGCATCCAGCGCGCGGCCGGTAGACAGCATCAGGCCCCAGCCGACCGCCATCAACGGCAGGCAAAGCCAGACATGGTCCATGCTGCGGTCCGCGAGCGACCCCATCAGCCAGAACACGATCTCCAGGGCCGCGTAGGGATTGGGCGACAGGTTGAGCGCCAGCGCCGTCATGGCGCCGGCTAGGCTCGACAGGGCGACGCCGGCGAGGATCAATCCCAGGGTGGTGCCGCCTCTGGCGGCGACGAGGTTCAGGGCGAGCGCCGCCACCGCGGCGCCGGCGATCCCGCCGAGCGGGAGGGCCAGGCTAAGCGAGGCTGCGAAGCCGCCATAGAAAACCACCACGGCCCCAAGGGCCGCCGCGGAGGAGATGCCGAGGATGCCGGGATCAGCGAGCGGGTTGCGCAGGTAGCCCTGCATCGCCGCTCCGGTGAGCCCAAGGCTGAAACCGACAAGGCTGCCGAGCAAGGCACGAGGTAGGCGCAGTTCCCAGAGCACCAGCGCCGGGAGGGTCGCCCGTCCGGCGATGAGGTCGCTAGCCGCCGCTGGGACATCGAAGGGGGCATACCCGACCGCGATGGACGCGACCGTCAGGACGAGCACAAGCAGGCCGAGTATCCAGACGACCGCGCGGGGTCCGACGACCGCCCGGTCGACCCGCATGGGAGGCGGGAGAGGAGCGTTCATCGTGCCGCCCGTTGGTGTGCCGCCGCAGCGAGCAAGGCCACAACCTCGGCGACCTGCGGACCTGGACAGCTCCAGAGCCGGTTCGGAATCGAGACGGTACGCCCCTGCCGGCGTAGCGCGTCGAGGACGGGATGATGCAGCAGTGCATCGGCCAGCGACGGCGCGCCGGGCTCCCCCTCGTCGAGGACGATGAGGTCGGCGTCGGCCAAGGCCGCCGCTTCCAGCGGGACCTGCCCGAACCGGTCGCGACCGAGTTCGGCAGCGACGTTGGCGAGGCCGGCGGCACGGATCACCGCGTCGCCGAGGCTGTCCGGTGCCACCGTGAAGGCGTTCGGACGCATCACGAGGGCCCGCAAGGGTTTGGCCGCCGGCATCACCTCGGCCAGCCGCGCGTCGAGGTCCGCGACCATTGCCTCGCCGCGCGCCGGGTGCCCGAGGGCCGCAGCGACGGTCCGGATCTGGGCCCGCACCCCCTCGAAGTCGTTGGGTACGCCGAGTTCGAGGAGGGGGAAGCCGACGCGCTTGAGCAGGCCCACCGTGGTCCGTGTCGTGAAGGCACCGGCGACGACGAGGTCGGGCCGCAGGGCGACGATCTCCTCCGACAGGCCGCGTGTCACCGCGATGCCCATGGCCTCCCGCGCGACGGTCGAGCCGCGTGGGTCATGGGCGAGGTAGGTCACGGCGGCGACCTGATCGCGGTCGGCAAGCCGAAGGACGAGCTCGTCCGCGCAGAGGTTCATCGAGACGACGTGCCGGGGTCCCCCGGATGCCGGGGCGGCCATCCCAGCGACAATCGACCAGATTTGGCTGACCGCGAGCATCACCGTTAGGACCGCGATGCCGGACCGTTGTGCCATCGGCGGTCTCAAAACGCGGTCAGGCGGACGCCGCCGTACACGGCGAGGCCTGCCCCGAGGAAGCCGGTGGGGTTCTCGTAGCGGCGGTCGAACAGGTTATCGACCCGCCCAAACACGCTCACCGTCTCGCTGACGTCGTAGTTCACCGCAAGGTTGACCAGGGTAAAGCCCGGGTTCTTGAGCCGGGCCACCGAGAAGTCGCGGTTGCCGTCGACGAAGTGGCCGAGCACGATCACGGTCCCGCTGACGGTCAGGCCCGGGAGGGGGGTCCAGATGGCCGTCGCGCTACCCTTGTGGCGGGGCCGGCGCAGGAGCTCCTGGTGGGTGATCTCGTTCTTGGTCACCGTGTTGGTGTAGTCGACCCGGCCCGTAAGGGTATCGGAGAACCGGACAGCGACGAAGGCTTCCGCCCCGTACGATTCGGCCCGGCCGACGTTCTCGTTCGAGGTGAACGTCGTGTTCGAGGTGATGAGGTTCTTGAAGTCGTTGGCGTAGTAAGTCGCGCCGACGAGGACGCGGTCCCCCAGGGGCTGCTCGATGCCGGCGTCGTAGCCGAGGCTCTCCTCCGGCCTGAGGTTCGGGTTGGCGAAGAAGTTCGAGGCCGGGAAGCTCTGGAACAGCTGGCTCAGGGTCGGCGCCTTGAAGCCGGTGCCGACGCTGCCTTTGATCCGGGTCTCGGTGAAGGGCAGGATGTAGCTCGGCGCGACGCGGAAGGTGGTGGCCGGCCCGAAGGCGTCGTTCTCGTCGTGGCGGATGTTGGCCACGAACGCCGCCCGCTCGAAGGGCGTCAGCTGCACCTCCCCGTAGCCGGCCGTGTTGCCGTTCCTCGCCCGCAAGTTGCCGGCCCCGAACGGGCTCGGGTCGGTGGTCGACAGGCTCTCGTCGTCGCGCTGCGCCCCGAACAGGACGAGGTTGCCGGGCGAGAGCTGGTAGTCGCTGCGGTACTCGTAGCGGGTGCGCTCGCCCAGGCCCGTCGTCGCGTCCGGCGTGGCAAGGGGGTCGAGGGGGCCCCGCTGTCTGTTGAACAAGTTCGAGTAGTTGATCGCGAAGAGGTTGTGGAACCCCGCGAACGGCGTCCACTCGGCCTCGTTGCGGGTGAAGACCTGCTGCACGTCGGCGGCGCTCCGGAACGCCGCCGGGAAGGCTGGGAAGGTGCTGTAGTCGGTGCCCGTGAACAGGAGACGGGAATTGATGAAGCGCGTCACCGAGTTGATGCGGAAGGTGTCGGTGAACTGGTAGCCGAACTTCGCCGAAACCGTCTCGTTGTCGTAAAAATTCGGATGGATCGACCGGCCGAACGGGACAAGGTTCGGCGGCGTCACCGGCGTCACGGCCGCACGGAAGTGCTGGATCGAGACCGAATAGTCGAAGCCGTCCTCCGACCCGCTGATCCTGCCGCTTTGGTTGAAGGTCCCAAACGACCCGCCCTCGATCCGCACGGTGGCCCTGGCCGGTCCCTCGCCACGTTTCGTCGTGAAGGAGATCGCGCCTCCGATGGCGTCGCTGCCATAGAGGCCGCTCTGGGGACCCCTGAGCACCTCGATGCGAGAGAGGTCGTCGGTCAGGAGTTGCCCGAAGTCGAAGGAGCCGTTCGGGTTCGACGGGTCGGTCGCGTCGATGCCGTCGATGAGCACCTTCACGTGGTTCGAGTTCGAGCCGCGAATGAACACCGAGGTCTGACCGCCCGGGCCGCCGGTCTGCACGACGTTGAGGCCCGGCACCTGCTGGAGGGCATCCGGGACGGTGCGGCGTTGCTGGGCCTCCAGCGTAGCGGCGGTGAGCACGGTGACGCTTGATCCGACCTGGTCGACCGGGGTCGGAACGCCGGTGGCGGAGACGGAAAGCTCGGAGAGCGTGACGGCCGCCTCGGCCCCGCGCGGGACATCGGCGAAGGGGGCGGCGGCCTGTTGCGCAAGGGTGGATACGGGAAGGGAGGCGCAGGCGAGCGCGAGCGTGTGCAGGCACGCGGATCGGGAGGGGAAGGACACGGGACAAGCCTCGGGCGACGTCTGTGGCACGTCACCGCGAACGAGGCCTGGGCGCTTGCCTGCCGTTAGGACAGCCGAACGCCTCGACACCCATCAGGACACCCCGCCCGATGCGTTTCGCGTGTGACCACGACTGACGGCAGGTCTCCTGGCTCGCGGGTCACCGCCCTCTCATCGTCTTCCCAGATGCAAGGCACCCAGTGACGTGTTGATGATGGGCTCGCCGCTTACAGTTGCGGGGGCAGCCGCGGCTTCGGGGAGGCCCTTTCGGACCTCATCCTCACCGCGTTCCCTTTTGATCCTCCGGGGAGGAACCGTCGGGGACAAGGAGCGCAATCAAAGCGTCCGCCGTCAATGGCACGCAAAGGCTTTCCGACGATGTGTGCCTGGAAGGTTACAAGTCAGCACTTACGAAGGTTTGCCTCGGTGCTATTCAGCGTCCGCTTTTCAAAAATTCGGCCCAAAAGCAGACCGTCGCATAACCACCCGCCCCGGTCATAGAGCAGACGGTCTCGTACCGACCCAACACAGTCGTCGGGACCGCCATCAGCGCTTCCCGAAAACGGCCATTCGTCGGCCGTCCGGCGGCATCGCGGTGCTTGATCGTCATGGCCGCGCCTGGGCTGGAATGGACACCATCAACGCGGACTTGAGCCCGTCGATGAACCGACGCACGCGCGGCGGCATGTGCTGCCGGGTCGGGAGAACCGCCCAGATCGCCAACTGCTCCGGCTCGACGTCGTCGAGCGTGACTGTCCTGAGAGTGCCGTCGGCGAGATCCTGCGCCACGTCCCAGTAGGTCAGCAACGCGAGTCCGGCGCCGGCGACGCAGGCCGCGTGCACCGTATCGACGCTGCTGGCCGCCAGCCTGCCCTTGATGCGCTTGGCGACTGGATGTCCGGCGTGGGCGAATGTCCATGCGTCCATCGCGTGCAGCGTCAGGCAGGCATGTACATCGAGGTCCGCGAGACTCCCGGGGTAACCGTACGCCGCGAGGTAGGCCGGCGCGGCGCACAGGATACGAGGGCTGTCCGCAACCCGCATGGCGACCAGCTCGGAGGTTGGCAGGGTCGCCACCCTGATCGCCACGTCGATTCCCACGGCCACGATGTCCACGATCCCGTCCGAGAAGGTCAGGTCCACCTTGAGGCGCGGGTTCTCCGCCATCAGCCGGACGACCAGGGGCACGACAAGGGCTCGGCCGATACGGTGGGGCGCAGTCACGCGCAAGATGCCGCTCAGGCCCTCGTGATGTTCGGAGAAGGCCGCGGTCGCCGCCTCCCGCGCTTCCAGCATCGTCTGCGCGAGCGGCAGGAACGTCTCGCCGTCCGCCGTCAGCGCGACGGACCGCGTGGTGCGGTGGATCAGGCGCACCCCCAGCTCAAGTTCCAGCGCCGCCAGGCGCCGACTGACCGCCATCGGGGACAGTCCCGCCTGCCGCCCCGCGGCCGAAAGGCTGCCGGTCGTGACGATGGCGCAGAACAGGGCCACATCCGAGAGGTTCATCGGCATATCATTGGGCGATAAAATGCTTATCGTCCATCCTGGCTACCGAGTGGATGTCCCGGCGGTTAATTTGCTCTCAATCGAGCGGAGAGAGCAGGTCGGAGGTCAGACATGAGCGCGAACACGGACAGCCTTTTCACGGCGACGGATATAAACGGCGTCTCGCTGCGTAACCGCTTCGCGGTCGCCCCGATGACCCGCGTGAGCGCCTCCGAGGACGGCACCGCCACGGAGACGATGGCCCGCTACTACGAGCGGTTCGCCCGTGGCGGCTTCGGGCTCCTGGTCACCGAGGGTATCTACACCGATCAGGCATTCGCCCAGGGCTACCTCCATCAACCCGGCATCACCGATGACGGCCAAGTCCAGGCTTGGAGACGTGTGGTGGATTCCGTGCATCAACATGGTGCGCGCTTCTTCGCGCAGCTCATGCATGCGGGCGCGATCAGCCAGGGTAACCGCTTCCGTGACACCACCGTCGGGCCTTCGGCTGTGCAGCCCAAGGGTCACCAGATGGAATTCTACTACGGCAAGGGCGCATACCCTGCGCCTGCCGCCATGAGTGAGGAGCAGATCGCCGACGCCATCGAAGGCTTCGCCGCGTCGGCCGCCCGCGCGGTCGCGGCCGGGTTTGATGGCGTCGAGATCCACGGCGCGAACGGCTACCTCATCGACCAATTCCTGACCGACTACGCCAACCGGCGCGACGACCGCTGGGGTGGCGACACGCTCCGGCGCACCGCCCTCGTGCGTGCCGTGTTCGAGGCCGTGCGGGTCGGGGTCGGGGCTGGCGTTCCGGTCGGCGTGCGCATCTCGCAGGGCAAGGTCAACGACTTCACCCATAAGTGGGCGGGCCGTGAACAGGACGCCGAGACCATCTTCGGCACGCTCGCCGACGCCGGGGCCAGCTACATCCACGTCACCGAACACAAGGTGTGGGAGCCTGCCTTCGAGGGCGGGCAGCACAGCCTCGTCGCCTTAGCTCGCCGCTACGCACCGCACGTCCCGCTGATCGCCAACGGCGGCGTGCAGGACCCTGCGCGGGCGCAGGAGGTCATGGCTGCCGGTGCTGACGTCGTGGCGCTTGGCAAGGTTGCGCTCGCAAATTCAGACTTTCCGAACCGCATCCGGGCCTTGCAGGAGGTGGCAGCGTTCGATCCCACCATCCTTGGTCCCATCGCCAACATCAAGCCGAGCGAGTTGGCAGCCTGAGGGGCACGCGGTGCAGACGCCACCATGTCGAAAGCCTCCTGTGCCGGCCCAGATGAATGTGGAGCATGAAGCATGAGCGATGACCTCGGCACGGCGACCGTGAAGCCTGCCCGCACAAAGATCCGCGTCTGGATCGACTTCGTCTGTCCGTACTGCCTCCTGGGGGAGCAGCTCATCCGGACCGCCACCGACGGGCTCGACGTCGACATCGTCTGGATGCCGTTCGAGCTGCGCGCCTACCCGACTCCGACGCTGCGGCCCGAGGACGACTACCTGCCCACGGCATGGAAGCACGGCGTCTACCCCGCCGCCCAGCGGATGGGCGTCACGATCCGACTGCCGACCGTCTCGCCGCAGCCCTACACTCGCAAGGCGTTCCTCGGGCTTCAGTATGCCGTCGAGCACGGGCAGGGAGATGCCTACGTCGATGCGGTCCTGCGCGCCTTCTTCCAGGAGGATAGCGATATCGGCGACACAGACCTGCTCAAGGCGATCCTCCGGGGTCTTGGTCTCGATCCTGATGCCCTCGACACGGTACTCGCCTCGCCGCTCCACGGGGGACGCCACGACGTGGCATTGCTGGAGGCACGAGAGGCGGGCATCCGCGCCGTCCCCTCGGTCGCGATCGGTGATCGCCTGTTCTCTGGCATGCCGCAGCCCGAAATGCTGCGCGCCGAAATCCTACGCCAAATCGCTTAGGTCCCCTTTCCGGTAGCTGCTGAAGTCACGGCTCATCAGTTTTGAGGTCCGAGTCGGATCGGGAGCCGCCCCGACGGCAGTGTTTGCTTCCGCCAACTCCCACCCAGAAGCGGACCATCGCAAATCCACCCGTTCTGGCCATAGAGCGACCCAACAGAACGCGACACGTGGATGCCGCCGCTTGCAGGGCGGCGCCGTGCAGGTATTCCGGGATAGCACATCCAGGCGTACGGCTCGGCTCAGCGGATGATCCAAAGGCCGATCACGGTCAGGCTGACGGTGTAGACCGGACAATGGTCGGCATCGCTGACCACCACCGCGTAGATATGGGAATCCGCGCTCTGCGAAAGTTCGTCCCGGGCGATGTTAGGCAGGAGCTGCTTCGCGACCAGACGCGCGGCCTGAAGGTCCGCGCATTCGGTCCCCTCCTCGTCGAGTTGCATGATGCCGTCATAGACGTCGAAGAAATAGAGGGGCATCGCGGTCCCCATGCGTGGCGGTTTCAAGGGACCGAGACGGACTGGGTGCCCTCATATGCATGTGTCCGGTCGGACGCGGGACTCAGATAGACCGGACGCTAGTCAGTGGCTCATCAGGCAACTGACCGGAGAGTAGGCGAGCAGGTCGCGGGTGACGCCGCCGAACGCCCATTCGCGCAGGCGGCCGTGGCCATAGGCCCCCGCCACCAGCAGGTCGGCGGCGTGCTCGCTGGTCGCTTCTAAGAGCGCTTCGGCCGTCGAGGCACCATAAGCGTCCTTCGGTACGGCGGTGGCGTGGACGTCGTGGGCCTGGAGGTAACCAATGACGTCCCGCGTGTCGCCGGCGCCCGCGCCTTCGTCGACGGTGAGCACCACCACGCTGGAGGCACGCTTGAGGAAAGGCAGCGCATCGCGGACGGCACGATGTGCCTCGCGCGTGTTCTTCCAGGCGACGGCCACCCGCCGCGCATCGAGATGGTCCACGGTCGGCGGGACTACCAGCACCGGGGTGCCGAGCCGCATCACCGCATCGCCCGGATCAACCGACAAGAGCGGACTGCCGTCGTCGCCACGGCCGACGATCACCAGGTCCGCGGCGGCCGACTGGCGGGCCAGAAACTCCAGCGGGAAGTCCAGGTTCGAGCGCCACTCGACCCGGCTTCGGCCGCCGCTGGCCTCGTCGAAGGCCGCATGGGCGATCCGCAGATCGTTCAGGACGGATTCCTGGACCGAGGCGAGGCAGTAGGCACTCCCCAACGTCGGGCCGACGGGCGCTGCCTCATAGGCCGGCATCTCGGCTGCGACGCCGACGAGGCGAGCCTTGAAGTCGTCGGCGAGGTGCCCGGCGAGGCGGATGCGGCTGCGAGCAGCGTCACCGAGATCGACCGAGACCATGAGGCTGGCATAGGACATGGGGATCTCCCTTTCGGTGATGGCTTCGGGATAATCGGAGCGGGGCCGGCGGTGACCCCGGCCCCGTCCGGTGGTTCACGCGAGCGTCAGGTGGTCCACGACGGAGCGCACGCCTGGAGCGGACCAGGCGGCGTTCTCGACGAGGCTGCGCTCGTGCCAGGCGTGCACCTTGCCTTCCAGCGTCACCTTGGCGTCCTTGACCGTCACCTTGATCCCGTCGGCCTCGACCTCAGCGTTGCGCTTGAGAGCCGCCTCGATCTTCGAGCGCACGTCCGTGGCGCTCGCTTGTGGCTTGACCTCGATCATGTTGATGATGCCGGCCACGCCGGAGAGGCGCTTGAGGGCGGCCTGGGCCTCCTCTTTCTGATACTGCCACGCGACTTGGCCGGTGAGCGTAATCCAGCCCTCCTGCACCTTCACCTGCACGGCGTTTTCCGGAACGGTGACGGACCAGTCCAGCATCTGCACGGCGCGCTTGGCCAAGTCCTCGTCCCGGGGCGGTGCCTCGCCGGCGAAGCGGACCTTGATCTCCTCGACCACGCCGCGCACGCCGCGCACCTTTCGGGCCGCCTTCTCGGCCGCCATACGCTCGGTGTAGGTGCCGGCGTGCCCGGTGAGTGTGACGATGCCGTTGTCCACGGCGACGCCGATGTTGGCCGCATCGATGCTCGGCTCGAAGTCGAGCTCGTCGATGATATTCTGGCGCAGGATCTTGTCGTTCATGGGAAAGCTCCTTCCAGGGGGACCGGCATCCGTCCTTCAACGATGGCCGGGTCCCGCATCCTGGCTCCCGCAGGCTGGCGGGCATTGATCCAGCGCAAAGGGCTCCCGGGATCGGATTCTGTCCTCCATCGGGCATTCCCTGCGCTTCGCCTGGTTCCCCTCCGCCAGACGGCCCATCCGGACAGCCCGTGCGACAGCATCGGTCAGGCACGGTCGGTCGAGCACCGGAACGTCGCCGAAGGCCCGCGGAACGGGGATGGAGCCCGAGAACAACGCGAACGGGATGCCGCGTCGGCGCAGCGCGCAGGCAAGGGGAAAGCAGGGTCCTTCCTGCAGGTCGACGCTGACGAGGGCGAAAGCCGGCTCGCTGCGGGCAAGCCCATCCACTGCCTCGTCGTAGGTCGGGTAGGGGCCTTCGACCGCGTAGCCCTCATCCGTCAGCGTGTCCTCCAGCCACATGGCCGGCAACGCCTGAGGCTCCACCACGAGTACGACCGGTCTGAAGACTTGATCGTTTCCCGACATGGCGTGTCCCTATGTTGATCGAAGCGTCGAGGCTCGTTCAGGACAGCATGGCCGGCCTTGATCTATCGCAACGGCAGGAGCGTGCCGAGCCTATCGCAACGGCAGGAGCGTGCCGAGCAACATCGCGGCGACCGCGAGCAGCATGCAGGCGGTGGCGACCCAGCCGAGCCACCGAAGCGGCCCGCGGACGGCGAAAGTCCCCATGATGTCGGTGCGGGCTGCGGCCAGCATCATCACGGCCATGATCGGCACCGCGATGACGCCGTTGACCACGGCGCTCCAGTAAAGCGCCCGGATGGGGTCGACGGCACCCAGGCTGATGATCATGCCGACGATAGTGGCGAGGGCGACCGTCCCGTAGAAGGCGCGTGCCTCCAGCAGGCGCCGGCCGAAGCCCACCGGCCAGCGCTGTGCCTCGCCGACTGCGTAGGCGGCTGATCCGGCCAGGACCGGCACCGCCAGGAGCCCGGTGCCGATGATGCCAAGCGCGAAGACGCCGGCCGAGAGGGGACCGGCGATGGGCTGGAGCGCCTCCGCGGCCTGGGCCGAGGTCTGGATGTCGGTGATGCCGTGCGGGTGCAGCACCGCGGCAGTCGTCACCATGATCGCCAGGGCGACGACGTTTGAGAACGTCATGCCGACGAGGGTATCGACCCGGATTCGGTGTAGGGCAGCCTTGCCTTGCTCGGGGGCATGAACGAGGTCGCGCCGCCGCGGAAAGGCGTGCAGGTCCTCGGCCTCCTCCGCCGCCTGCCAGAAGAACAGGTAGGGGCTGATGGTGGTGCCGAAGATCGCCACCAAGGTCGTCAGGCTTGCCCCGCTGCCGTCGAGACGAGGCACCGCCATGGCCCATCCGAGCTCGGACCATGAGACATGGGCGAAGATGACCACGCCGAGATAGGCGAACAGACTCATGGTCAGCCACTTCAGCACGGCGACGTATCGTGTGTATTGCAGAACCAACTGCATGTAGACGCAGGTACCGGCGAACAGCGCGACGTAGAGCCAGCGTGGTCCCGGCAGCAGGAGGTTCAGGGCGTCCGCCATCGCCCCGAGATCCGCACCGAGGTTCAGGACGTTGGCAAAGAGAAGGAGCATCACCACGGCCTGCAGGAGGCCGTTGGGATAGTGCTGGCGCAGGACGCCGGCGATGCCGTGGCCGGTGGTGCGCCCGATCCGCGCCGAGACCATCTGCACGGCGGCCATCAGGGGCAGGCTGTAGAGCATGGTCCAGCACAGGCCGTAACCGAGTTGCGCTCCAGCCTGCCCGTATGTGGCGATGCCGCTGGGGTCGTCGTCCGAGGCCCCCGTGATCAGTCCCGGTCCGAGAACGCCGAGCAGGCGTGGTTTTGACGGACCGACCGCGGCACTCAGGCCCTCCGGATCGTCCGGCTCGGCCAGGATCCCGGTGACTGGTACCGGCACCTCGGTCATAGGCCGATGCCCCGCGTGTCATCAGGGCAAATGTCGTGCGTGAGTGACGACAGGGCATCGGGCGCGGACCAGATCGTGCGGGCGACCTTCAAGGCAGCGTCCAGGTCATCGCGGTCCGTACCATAGCGACGGCATAGGGCTTCGAGCCACGGCAGCGTGCCGTCAGGCCCTGGCCAGATCGCCGTGGCCGAAACGTGGTACATTCCGTCGAGGGCCTCGATGCCGTAACCGGTGACGGCCCATTGCCGCCCCCGCCAGTGCACCGGTTCGGTAAGCTCGTGTCCCATGACGTCACTCCCATTCGAAACGGGGTTACGTGAGTTCTTCCTGCACTTCCGCCGCGTCGCAGGCATCCGCTCGAAGCCGCCAATCCACCAAGCCATTGGCTTCGCAGAACAGGGTCTGCCCGGCTGTGATGGCAGAATCCGATGACGGAGCCGGGACGAGGACCTGATGCTGGAGCGCGCGCCGCTCATGGCCGGTATCGTCGCTGACCTGCTTGTGGAACGTGACCAGGAACATCCTCATCGGACCGCCTCCGTCCTCTTGTGACGAGACGCCGTCTCGTCCTTCGCGATCGGAGATGAGGCCGGAATCGGATGGTCGCCTTGATCTGCCGCAAACCCGGCCCCCGCGTGTGGGTAGAAGCGGGCGCGCTTCGGCGAACGAAGCGCGTCGTGGGGGTCGGAGGACGCCACCCGATGGGCATGGGCCTTGCCGTGCAGCGGCCAATACCGCTCCATTGCGAGATAGGTGAACGAGGCCGACCAGCCGATCAGCAATAGGCCGTTCAGGGCCTCGACGCCGGAGATCAGGCGGGCATGCCCGACGGGGAAGTGGTCGCCGAAGCCAAGGGTGGTGTAAGTGACCACCGAGAAGTACAGGCAGTCCTCGAAGGTAGTGACCGGCACGCCCGCGAAGGCGCCGTTGCCCAGCCGGAGCACGAGCAGCCAGTAGGCCCCGGCGTAGATCCAGACAGCCATCGTGTGCCCGACGAAGGCCGCCAGCACCACCACGAGGATGCGGGCGTGCGGTGGAATTGGAAGCTCCGAAAGGTGCTCGGAGGTCAGGCGCAGGATCTCGTACAGCACCAGGATGGTGGTGATGACGAGGACGACGCTGGCTGCCATGGCCAAAAGCATGGGGCGATCTCGGAAAGGACCCGGGAAACATGCGCCGCGCCGCGACGGCCGCCTTGACCTGCCTCAACGCAGCCTCGGACGCCCGCACCAGCTTTCAAGTCCGGCGGTCAGCGGGCTCTGATCCAGATCAACGCGGGACCCGATCCCTTGCCGTCTCCTGGTGGATGCGCCCCAATCCCGGGCGTGCGTCAGCAAGGGAGGTCGGCATGCCGGACGTTCGCGTATCCGAGGATCTGTGGTCCACCGGAATGCTGCCCGAGGGCATCCTGGAGCGCTGGCTGGTCGAGGACGGGGCCAGGGTGACGGCCGGGGAAGCCGTGGCCGCCGTCCGAATCGGCGAGGCGCTCCACGACATCGTCTCGCCGGTCGGGGGACGCCTGGAAGTGGTCGCGCCAGCCAGCGAGGTCGTCGACCCGGGATGCATCATTGCCGAGGTTCATTCCTGACGCCGCGCGGCGGCCGGACCTTTGAGGGAGATCAAGGCCGGCCGGCCCGCGAGGCGAGAGGATGACGGGAGCGAGCCGCGGCGGATTGCGGCGCGGTCATCGGTTGGAGGCCTCGCATGGCCCGGTCGCAACTACACGCGCGCCCCTCACTATCGGGATGGCGGACGGACCAGATCCTTCTCGGCGCCCTGCAGCACGCGAGTGGCGCCGCGCTGGTGCTGGCCGCGTGGGTCCTCCTCCTTATCGACCAGGGACGGCCTGGCGCCTCCGCCCTCCTGCCGGGAATGCTGATCTTCGGGCTGTCCGCCGCGAACCAGCTCCGCTTCCGAGCCGTGCTGGAGCGCGCCGTCGCGCTCACCGGTGCCTGGACGCTGCTGGCCCCCTGGATGCTCGGGTTCGCCACCAACGACGTGGCGACCTGGGCCCACGTGACGCTCGGTGGTTTGACCCTCGCGTCCGCGCTGGCCTGGCTCAATCTGGGGAGGAAGCCATGACCAGAGCGTCATTACCCCAAGCCGGAATTGTCGCCCTCGCGGAATTGGCGATGCTCGCCATTACGTTCCCGGCTGCTGCCGGCCCGGATGAGGATCACCGCATCCAGGGCTGGACCGTTGCCGCGCAGCTTTGCAGCCGGTGCCACGTCATCGGCAAGGAACCACAGGAAGGCGGGCACGTCGGACCGGACTTCCGGACCATCGCCGCCATGCCCTCGACCACGGGCGTGGCGCTCAACGTCTTCCTGCAAAGCCACCATCAATGGATGCCGAGCGTGCGACTGGACCGGGACGAGCTGGATGCGGTCATCGACTACGTTCTCAGCCTCAAGACGGCGGAGCCCGCGAGGCCGTGAGGCCGGAGATCGAGAGCGATGCTTCCCTTTCCCGTACTCCTGGCCGACATCGGCGGCACCTACGCCCGGTTCGCCATCCTGCCGCGGCCGGACGCACACCCGACGCCGATCTGGAAGGTGACGACGGCAGTCTTCCCCGGCCCGGTGGAGGCTATAAGGTCCTATCTTGATCGGCCCGGAATGGTCATGCCGCGTGCGGCGTGTCTCGCCGTCGCGGGTCGGGTCGGTAGCGGTGTGACGCGCCTGACCAACGCGCCCTGGCGGTTCGACCTCGCTGAGATCGGCCTCGCGCTCGGCTTCGACGCGTTGCGGCTGATCAATGACTACGTCCCCCTCGCGGCTGCCCTCACGATTCTTGACCCGGCCGACCCCGCCGACCTGCTGCGGATCGGTCCACCGGCCGCCGGAACGGGCACCCGCCTCGTCATCGGGCCGGGGACGGGCCTCGGCGCAGCGGCCCTGATCACGGCAGGCGAGCGTTACCTGATCCAGACGACGGAGGCCGGGCATATCGGGTTCGGACCCTGCGAGCCAGATGACGGCCTGCCATGGCACCGACTGATGCCGTTGGAAGGCAGGCTGACGGCCGAAACCCTGTTGTCCGGCCCTGGCCTTGTAAGGATCGCACGGGCGCTTGCGGCGGCACGTGATGCAGAGGTCTGCTGGCGCCTGCCGGCGGAAATCCTCGACGGCAGGGCGGGGAACGCGGTCGCGCGCGAGACTGTCGAACAGTTCACACGCCTTCTAGGCCGCTTCGCTGGCGACTTGTCCCTGATGTTCGGGGCGACCGGAGGCGTCTTCCTGGCCGGCGGGATCGCTCCGCGGATCATCGCGGACCTGCAGGGCGACGCGTTCCACGCCGCCTTCGAGGACAAGCCGCCGTTCCAAGAGGGGATGTGCGCCGTCCCGCGCTTCGTCATCACGCGCCCGGAGCCCGCCATCGATGGACTGGCCGCGCTTCTGGCAGACGAAGACGGCTTCCTGTTCCCCGGCCAGGACTGGCGCAGGGTTGAGGCAGATCAAGGTCGTGCATCGACGCCCGCCGCACCATGAGAGTCTCTCGCGGTCGAGCCCAGGAGCGAACCCCATGTCCTATGCAAGCCTCATGGTCGCGGTCGATGACGGACGCCACTCCGCAGGGCGGGTCCGCTTGGCCGCTGAGCTCGCCCACCGCTTCGGCGCACGCCTGGTGGGGGCAGCCAGCTGTCTGCCTGAGTATCCGCAGGGCTTCGGCGAGACCATCGTTCCGGCCGGCATGGCCATCGAAGAGATCCGGGTGGCGGCCCTAGACCGGCTCAAGAGCGCAGAGCAGGTCTTCCGACAGGCCTCGTGCCTGAACGACCGGGTCACCTGGCGTTCCGACCTCGCCGCCTCGGTCCCCTTCCTTGAGCAGCAGTCGCGGGCATCGGACCTGATCGTCGCCGGCCGCTACGCGGATGACGAAGGCGTCTCCCCCGGAATGGTGGTCGGCATCGGCGACGTGCTGATGGGCAGTGGCCGACCCGTTCTAGTGGTCCCGCCGGGCGTCGAGCATCTGGGTGCACGGCGCGTGATCCTTGGCTGGAAGAACACCCTTCAAACTCGCCGAGCCGTCTCGGACGCCCTGCCGTTCCTGCGGCGTGCAGAGGCCGTCCGGGTGTTGCGGATCGCGGATGGCGAGGAGCGGTCCGAGATCGAGGACGTCGCCGCATTCCTGACACTGCACGACGTCAACGCGACCGCGCACGTTGTGAAGCCCTCTGGATGGACCGTTGCCGACGACCTCAGGACGGCGGCCAGCGAGTTCGACGCGGACCTGATCGTGACGGGCGCCTACGGCTACAGCCGCCTGCGCGAGTGGTTCTTCGGCGGGGTCACGCGCGACCTGCTGTCGAAGGGCCCCGTTTCCTGCCTGATGTCCCACTGACTGCAAGTCCGCTCATGTCCAACCCGGGCAACCCCGAACATCCCGAGCCGGGTTTCCCGCCACCGTCGCCGGCGTTCCCGCCCGAGCCTGGCCAGGCCCCCCTGCCGGAGCCCTTGGGCGTGCCGACCTGGGAGCCCGAGGGCATTCCGCCCACCAACGAGCCCATAGGCGTTCCTGGCGGGATGCCCCCGGAGATCGTGCCCTGACGCGTTCCGATCTCGAAGCCATTCAGACATGAGCCGAAGGTCGTTACAGGGCGACGGAGTTCCTGCCATCGGGGAAGCTGGGCCCTCGTAGCAGGCCAAGCTCCAACTGAGATGGTCCGACCTGGTCGGGCAAATGCAGGTAACCGGGGTCGAAGTCGGCAAAGGCTGCCAGCCGGTCGAGGTCGGGGATGGTAATAACCCCTTTCACGAGCCTGATCCGGTCGGCGTCCTGGAGGGCGTGCAGCACCCGATTGACGTGAACCAGCGAGATCGCCGTGATGTCCGCGATCACCGCCTGCCGGATTCCTGTCGCGAACGCCTCGCATTCACGGCACCCGGTCGCACGGAGCCTTGTCACGATCTCGCAGAGGAGGTGGGCGATCTGCCGTTCAGCGTCCCGCCCGGCGTTGACGAGCCATCGTTGGGCAATGCCGAGTTCGATGAGCGTCAACCAGCCGAGACTTCGCTCGACGCCCCGGTGGGCCTCGACCAGGGAGTGTAGCGCGTGGATGGAAATGTCAGCGACCTCACCAGCTGACAACGTTTTAACGCTGCCTGGGCGACCAAAGGAGAACAACGAGCCCGAACCACAAAGATCTCCCGGGAAGTACAGCGAGACGATGCGTCTGAACCCTCCGGGTTCTGTCTCGTAGCGGCAAGCCAGACCGCTGAGGATGAGGTGGAGGCCTTGTCCGCCGTCAAGGTCGGTACGCGCCGCGACGAATCGCCGTTGAAGCGGAAGGGCAAACAGGGCGTGACGGTCCACCTCTTCGAGGTGGCCGCCTCTCTCCAGCCGTCGGACCAGCCATGCATGCATGTCCAGCCCGCCGATGCCGGCGCCGCTCACGTGGCCTTGATCTCGATGCGCTTGGGAGTGGCTGTCGTCAGCGAGCCCTTGGGGAGCCTCACGGTCAGGACCCCCTTGTCCATGCTCGCCTCGATGTCCTCGGCCTTGATGCCCGGAGGCAGGTCCAGAGTGCGGGCGAAAGCGCCGTAGGATCGTTCGGTGATCTTCCACGAGCTTTTCGTCTCTTCCTTCTCCTGGCGCTTCTCGCCGCTGATGACGAGCGTATCGTCGGCGAGTTCGATGCGGACCTCATCGCGCGAAAGCCCCGGCAACTCGGCGGTGACCTCGATGCCCCCGTTCTTCTCGACGACGTCCATGCGCGGCAGGGCCCCTCCTTGCAGGAGCGCCGGTAGGCCGAGACGAAGGTCGCCAAACATCTGGTCGGTCAGCCGATGCAACGGCCAGAGGGTGGCTTGTTGATCGCCGGCTGGCGTGCCGCCACGGTCGCCAAGGGCGAGAAGCGATTTTAGGTTCATTGGATAGCCTTCCTTGCGCGGAGCCGGTGAGCCTGCTCGTTGGAAAGGTGAGGTCGGGTCTTCGCCTCAGCCTTGATTTGGATCAAGCGCGGGAGACCTTGCTCAAATGAGGAAGCCCATCTCGCAAGGGTTTTGCAGACAGTCTCACGTCTTCCAAACTCCCTGGCACGAAACCCTTCAGGTTTGACCTTGAACAAGACCTATGACCATCGGCGGAGATGCCTTCCTCAACGCGATGGCCGAAGCCGGTTGCCGCGAAGCGTTCGGCCTTCGTGGGGTCCGGAAGGCGGCCGTCGCTCAAGCAAGGAGGATCGGTCCGCTACAGGCCGCTTCACAAGGTCCCTGCCCGGGACGGGAATGCGGTCGAGCTGCATCCCTGTCGGGTTCGGGGGAGCCAAACGCCTGTTCGTCAGGCGGCGAGCGCCGGCGCCGGTTCTTCGAGTTCCAGGGTCGGACCGAAGGTCTCGAACCGCACCCGCTCCGCTGGGACTCCGGCGCGGTGCAGGCCGTCGGACAGCGACGCCATGAACGGCCCAGGCCCACACAGGTAGAACGTCGCTCGTGCATGGGGCGTGTTCGCGATGAGCCACTCGGCCGTGACGAGCCCCTCCTCGTCGTAGTCGACGCCGAGCCGGTCTTCCGCCTCCGGAGCCGCATAGAACGTCCGGACATGAAGGTTGGGGGTCGCTTCGGCGGCGGCGGCCAGTTCCCGACGCATGGCGTGCACCCGTCCGTTCAAGCTCCCGTGGACGTACCAGGTCGGGCGTTCGGGTGCCTCCGAGGCGATGGCACCGAGCATGCTCATCATCGGAGTGAGGCCGACACCGCCGCTCACCAACACCACCGGGGCGCCGGTCGTGCGGTCCAGGAAGAAGTCCCCTGCCGGTGGTGCCACCCGCAGGACTGTACCTGGCGCTGCGTGGTCGTGAAGCCAGTTCGACACAGCGCCCGCGGGCATGATCGGACCCGCCTCGCGCTTGACGGTGATGCGGTAGGCGCAGTCGTTCGGGGCACAGGAAATTGAGTAGGTCCGCTTAAGCACCCCATGCCCGGGAAGGGTGAAGAGGAATCCGAGGTGTTGCCCCGGCTCATGACGTAGGATCGGACCCCCGTCCGCAGGCACGAGGACGAAGGAGCGGATCGTATCGCTTTCCTCGGTGACGCTCTCGACGACGAGGTCGCGCCAACCGTTCCAGCCGCCGGACTTTGCCGCGAGGTCGCGGTAGATTGCTGCCTCACGGCCGATCAGGAGTTCGGCGAGAAACCAGTACGCCTCGCCCCAGGCGGCGCAGATTTCGTCCGTGGCCGCCCCGCCCAGGATGTCGCCGATGGCGCCGAGTAGCGCATCCCCTACCGCCGGGTAGTGCTCGGGCAGGATGTTGAGGGCGACGTGCTTCTGGGCGATGCGCTCCACCGCGCCACCGAGGGCGCCCAGGTTGTCGATGTTGCGGGCGTAAGCCAGCACAGCCTGGGCCAGCGCCTTCGGTTGCGAGCCGTTCTCGCCTTGGTGGGACTGGTTGAAGAGGTCCCGCATCGCCGGGTCGCGGAACAGGCGTTCGTACATGCGCCTGGTGATCTCCAGGCCGTGCACCTCCAGAGCTGGGACGGTGGCCTTGATGAGATTGACGGTGGTCGGAATGAGCGGAGTGGGCATGACGTTTCCCGGGTCAGTTCGGTCACCGTGGTCTGGCACCCATGCGACCCGGGGGATTTGTGCTGGATCAAGGCACCGTCCGACGTCCCGTGCAGGCTCCAGTCGTCAGAGACTCAGCCACAGACGATTTTCACGGGGACAAAGGGATTCTCCGGGTTTCACTGCCAAAGGCGTTGAGCAGGATTTTCGCCCAAGGATCACGTAGCTCCACGCAAGAGATCACGATTCCCATCGTAAGCCTCAGTGGAATCACCGCCGAGTGTCAGGAGACGCGGGCACGCCGGCGACGGAGGATTTCCTGGCCGGCGACCTGTAGGCGCTCGCCGGCCAGGCGCTTGCCCACCTCGAAATCGCCGCCCCCATTCCTGTACGCCCGGGCGACGTGAGTGAGCACTTTCTGCAGCGTCACGGCATCCCCGCGCATCGGGATCTCGCCATCGTGGGTGTCGACGCCCTCAGGCAGGAAGGCGACGGCCAGACCGAGGATTACGGCCTCGTCCACGGCGGCGGCCGCGCGCTGGTCCTCGCGCCACCTGCGGGCCCTCTCCTTGGCGTTCTCCCGCTCCCGGGCAGCGCGGGCGGCGCGAGAGACGTGCGTCTCGGGCTGCGGGAATGCTTCGAGGGCGTCGAGCGGGATGGCGGTCATGGAGTGAGGATGCCACTCGGCCCAGCAAGGGAGAAGAGCGGGTTCAAGGGCGTCAAGGTAGACGGTCCCGCACACGATCCGACGCACCGTTTTTCGGCCTTCGAAAGGGCGGTCTGCACACAATGTGTTACGGAGTATGCTCCCCCTGGCCGAAGGCCAATGGCGGGGCAGGGAGATTATTTTCGCTCCCACCCTGCCTTCAGGACGGGTTCCGCGATCCTCGGTTCCTGAGGGAGGCTCGCCAGACACCCTTCCCCGTCCCGGTGACCCTGGATACCGCCTACCCCCGGCATACCCCCGTGGCGGCCATGCCAGGAACTGTGGCGGGCCTGTCTTCCATCCTTGCACCGTGGATTATCGATCCCGTCCTTCAAGTATATGGCTAGGATAGGGCCGACCCCTTCCGGGTTTGACCTTGCCAGCGACCCGTGTACCCTCCCTGCATCGAAGTCGGCTCAAGTCGTGGCAGAGGTGCCCCGCGGCTTAGCCCAGCACAGGGACCGTCGTGACCCCCCACAACATCTCCGGAGGCCAGGCCTCCACCCCCGCGGCGCCCGAGGGCCGTCGCTGGTCCTTCCAGGTCGATCAGCTCACGTACGCCCGCCTGCTCCACCCCAAGGGCGGAACCGGCCAGGTGGCTTTCGGCGGCCCCAAGCCCGGCCGCAAGCTGGGGCCCGATGGCAAGCCCATCTACACGTGGACCGACCAGCGCTGGTCCCCGCACGCCCTCGCGACCCGGACCCCCGACCTCGGCGGCGCCCGGTTCATGTCCATGGCGTCGTACCGCTATCATCAGAGGGGCGAGCCCAAGCCCTCGAAGAACGAAGCCAACATCGTCGCTATCGGCTCGTCTTGGGTCGACCTCGACAGCTACTCGACGCCGGAATGGGCCAACACCCCGCCCGAGGAGATCCGCGAGGTCATCCTCAACACCGCCGAGGATCTCGGTCTCCCCGCTCCATCCTGGATCACGTTCTCGGGCCGCGGGCACCTCGTTGTCTGGCAGTACCCGGCGCAGGCATGGCACCTCATCGGAACCCGCTGGAAGGCCATGCAGCGCATCCTGCATGAGCGGTTCCTGTTCCTGGGAAGCGACCCATCTGGCAGGACGGCCACCAAGTGGTTCCGCCTGCCCATGACCCGGAACGAGAAGTCGGGCGCCCAGGTGTCGTTCGCCTGGCCCCATAGCCTCGCGGACATCCAGCGCACGACCTTCGACGCGTTCGGCGCCGCCGTCCTCCCCCATGCTCGCCAGTCCAAGGAAGACAAGGCCAAGGCCAAGGCCGACCGGATCGCGAAGGCCGCCGCCGCCCGTCCCCGCCGGGAAGGCCACCACGGCGCCAAGCTCGGCTGGAGGTCGTACTGGGGAACGCTCCGTGCCGACCTCGACCGGCTCTTCGCCCTCCGTCACGGCACCGGTCCCGTCCCGGATGGAGGTGGCCGCAACGCCTGGATCAAGGCGCTCGCCTACGCCGCCGCATGGGACATGCCCGCCAGCGACCTGGAGGGCTACGTCCGGTCCGAGGTGGCCCGCTGCGGCCTGTCGGAGGCCGAGGCCCTGGCCAAGACGGTGACGATCCGGAGGCGGGCCAAGGACGCCGCCGAGGGCATCCGCGTCATCTACCAGGGGCGGAAGGTCGACCCCCGCTACCGCCCGGCGCCCAAGACGTTCTGCGAGGATCTCGCCATCACCACGCTGGAGATGCAAAAGGCGGATTTGCGCATGCTCGTCGATTCCACCAGGAGGAAGGCCAACGCCGTCGGTCGGGTCATCACCGCCCGCCGCCTTGCCGGCGTCACCGGCCGGGACGTCCAGCAGGCCACCCGGCTCGCCGTCGGCAAGGCCGCCATCGACATGCGCGATCTCGGCCTGACGAACGCCGAGATCGCGCATGTCTTCGACCTCCCGACCCAGCGCTACCTCGACACCTGCCTCCGGGACGCGCGGGCCGTGCCCTCCATCGGCGCCGTCACCCCGAAGCCCAAGGCGAAGCGCGCCCCGAAGCCGGTCCCGGCGCCCGAGCCCGTCGTCGAATCCGTGACCGTCGACGCCGAGCCCGAGGAGGCCTCGCGCGCACACGAAGTGTTACGGGGTACTAGGGAGAATTCGGCGACCGGTGACGGCGTGGTTGTGGCGCGCATCAGCAGGACATATGATCTCGGTGTCCCGACGGTTGGCACCTACCTACCTCAGAGACAGACGCCCGCTGCGCGCCATCCGGCCCGGCGGGCGTCTTCGCGTCTGGTGGAGGCGTGACCATGCCGACGATGGAAAAGAACCGCTTGATCCAGCGCCAGCGCCTGGCCATCCAGGAGGGCTGGTACGGGGGCCGGCCCCGGGTCTCCCCCCATGGCCGTCGCGCCTACTCCACATACGGGCGTGTCCGGCACCTGACCATGCACCAGGAGCCCCGCCCGGCGCCGCCCGGCCACGACGAGGGGCGGGCTTATCTCCGGCGCGTCCTCCGGGAATGGCGCACGACCTACGCCGCCCTGTCCGCCGCCGACGATGCCGATGGGGGTCCGACCCGCCGCGCCATCGTGGCCGCCGGGCTGGCGCTGGCCGATCCCGGCGTCGACGGCCAGGAACGCGCGGACGTCTACGTGACGATGGTGGCCATGACACAGCCCCGGCACATCGACCGGGCCATCGCCCAGATCGGCCAGCTTCCCGTGGAGCCGTGGGACATCGCCAAGAACGACCACTGAGGTCGGGGACGGTCTCGAATCGTCCCTTCTGCGGTAGGCTTCCACCATGGGCAGCATGCCCGGTGGAGGGGACGACGATGGAGATGTTCTGGGAGCGTCGCTGGCCACGCCAAGGGAAAGCCTCGACTATCCGGCAGGCCTGCCCCGGGTCGGATGGGGCGCCGCACGACTCGACGCGGCAGGCCCCACGCATCCTTAATCAGGGACGGAACGGGGCAGCCTCGGGCATCCAGGGGGATCGGGCATGACGGCGGAGCACCGCATCCTCACGCGCCAGCGCGGCGTCGTCGAACGGACGCTGGCCTCGGTCAACCACTCCATCGAAGGCCATCCCGTGACGGCCCCGGCTGACGTGCATCCCCTCATCCATTCGGCTGCGCGCCGGGGGATGGAGAGCGTGCGGGACGACCTGCGGGTGCGCCTCCACCCGATCGACGGGGAGATCCAGGCCGCCCTGGCGAACGCCCCCTGGGAAGGCTGGGGGATCGGGACGCATCCGAGGATCGCGCAGCGACGGGCGGCGCTGGCCGGTTCGGCGCGTCCCTGATTTGGGACGGGGGCGGGCCCTGGGGCCAGGAGGCCGGGGCGCCTCAGGCGGCGGTGGCGTAGAATCGGAGGTCGTCCTGGGTGTGATCCGGGACGGGCGATTGGTCTTCCCCTGGGGGCAGCTCACGGTCGAGGCGGTGACGCCGTTCCGGTTCGCCACCGTCGGGAAGCCGGCCGCCTCGGCGGTGCTGATCCGTTCGATGGTCGTACGTACGGGCTACATCGGCTCCAACCAACGCGGGAGCACTGATTTCAACGGTTCGAACGTCAAGGCCGGGACGGCCCCGGCAGCCGCGGTGACCCTGACGCTCGCCGTCAACGGGGGCGCCGTGGGGACCGTCGCGTTCGCCATCGGGAGCAAAGCCGCCACGTTCACCACAACTTCCGGCCAGGCAATCCCGGTCCAGATCGGCGACGTCCTCACCCTGACGGCGCCGGCGACGCCGGATGCCGCCTTAGCCGACCTGATCGGGTTCATCGCGATCTTCTAGCGTACGCACAACCCGGATCTCCCGTTACGAAACGCTGATCTCCCGTTACAGACCCATGAAGTAACGGGGCGCTATACCACGTACGAACACGACACCTGCAGGGCCTCTCAAAAGTTCAGGGTTTGCGTAGTCCGCCCAGGGACTTCTTTACCTTGGCGGGAATCGCAGCTGGACGCCGGAATCGCGAGCTGAGATCGTCACCTCGCCAGCCCAGAGGAGATGCCCCGATGTCGCTCACCCCCCACAGCATCGTTGCCCCCTTCGACATGGGCGGCCAGGGTCTCGCCGGCGTGCTCTTCAGGGCGCGCCAGGACCGCATCGCCCTTCAGGCACAGGCCGACGCGGTGCAGGCCGAGCGCAACGTTAACGCCGTCCAGCGCACCCTCAACGTTATGGGCGTCCTCGGGCGCCTCGTGCTGGCGTTCCGCGCCGAGAACACCGCCCTGGAGCAGACCAACGCCGCCCTGAAGGCAGACCTCGCCCGGATGCGGTCGCGCGCCCTGGAGGCCGAGGGCCGCCTGACCCGGGCCGCCAAGGAGGGCCGCCTCCGCGCGGCATGAAGGCGTGCGCACGTCGGCATTCCGCGTGCTGACGTGCGCACACGGTGTGCGCACAGGGAAAGGCGCAACAACTTTCTTGGGGGCGCGACAACCGACCACACTAGGGTCTCCGGGCATGAAAAAGGCCCGCTCCGTGAGGGGCGGGCCTTCGTCGTTTCGGAGTGATGGGGCGTCTTAGGCGGCCCGGGATGCCCAGGGCGCCTGATAGCCCGGAACGAGGTCAGGGTCGTCGGCGAGGTCGTCGAAGATCTCCCTGTGGCGGTCGTCGGGGGCATCCGTGTCGGCCAGGAGGATGGCCGGCATCTGAGGATCGCGGACGTGGCATGGGGCCAAGTTGCGGAACAAATGATTCCCGAAGATGTGCGCCGAGAGCCTGCGGGGAGGCGTCGTGGCAAGGCGCTGGCACTCGGCGAGCGTGAGCCCCCGGAGCCAGGCCTCGGTCGTCTCGTCGAGGGCGGACAGATCCGGCTCGGGGCGGGCGGTCACGCGGGCCTGGATGTAGGACCGGGCGATCTCGCCGAAATCGGTGGCCGCGTCGTAGGGGGCCTCGGGCAGAGGCGTCATCAGGAATCCCGCGTCGTCATTGGCGGCCGCCGGGGCGGGGGACTTCGCCGCGGTGGCGATCTGGGTGCCGACGTCGGACCCATCCTCCAGGGCGGCCTCGATGCCCGCGCCGGCCCCGACGGGGGGAGAGAACTGATTCCGCACGGACCGGAGGACCCATTTTCCGGCTTCGAGGACGTATTGGAGGGTGGTGGCCAGGGCCAGGGCCATGGCGACGAGGACGGCGCGGGCGACTTTGAACATGGGACGGGCTTCCTTCTGGGGGGCGACGTTTCCATTCTCCGGGTGAGCATGAATTTCACCAGGGCGTACGTACGGTCAGGGTCGAATCCCGAGGGCGTAGACTTCCTCGTATGAGGCGGCGCGGAACCAGACCTGGCGGCCGGCGCGCTGCGTGCAGACGACGTACGCCCCCTCCCACGTGACGTCGGGATACGTGTCCCCGACAACCCACTCGTCATCGCTTCCCTCGGACAGGACGAATCGGCGCGGCTTACGCGGCAGGCTCCCGAGGCGCGCCTCGTAGCGGCGCCGGGGCGCGCCCTCGGGATCGAGGATGTCGAGTGCGTCCAGGTACGTCGTTCGTACGAGCTCGCCGCCTACGAGGCGATGGTGTGAGCCCCCGTGCAGCCGGTCGCGCTTGAACACGAATGCGCCGTCTGGGGCGGAGACGTCGATCACACGCCGCAGAAAGATCCGGTCCTCCGTCTCCGTCCGCGTGATCTCCAGCGTCGGAAAGGGAGGCTCGACGTCGAGGCGGCCATTCCGGAGCGCGACCGGGAAAATCAGGACGTCGTTGGGCACCGTGAAGATAGGCATGTCAGTCCTTCCGTGCGTGCGCCCGAGGGGAGCGCCCAGGCAGTAATTTGATGACTAATCCTTCGAAAGCCTAAGGATATGCGGTCCTTCATCGGTTCGTTCACCAGATTAAATATGTACAAGAAAAGCTGTCACTTTAAAAGGTTCCGACTTTGCGAGTTTTCCAGCTTGCAACGAATCGGACCAGGGCCTAATTTTTGTCTCCACAACGAATTCGATCCAGTCGTACGTTTTCGTTCGACTTCTTAACTACCGATCAAGAGAGCATCCTTCATGCCGCAGCAGGCTATCGCCGCGCCGGTCACTGTCGTCACGCGAGAGGACGTCGTCGCTCTACTGCGGGAGGCCGTCGCTCAGACAGGCGGGCAGCGCCTGTGGGCGGAAAGCGTCGGCGTCTCCCCGTCCGACGTGTCGTCCGTCCTGTCGGGCCGGCGTGCGGCGGGACGCGCGATCCTCGCGGCCCTCGGCATCACCACCGTCCTCGTCGCAAAGGCTTCCTGATGCGCACCATCGAGTGCCGCACCCGCGCCAAGGCGGAATGGGGCGACGGTTCCTGACAGGACGAGCCCGACAAGAAACAGTGGTCCGACCCAGCGACGGGCCTGCCCTGCCTGATCGTCCGGAGCCCCCTTGGGGCGCTGTGCGGGTACGTCGGCGTTCCGGAGGGGCACCCGCTCTTCGAAGTCGATTACGGCGACGCCCATGAGCGGTACGCCATCTCGGTCCACGGCGGCCTGACATTCGACGGGTTCTGAGAGGAGGACGCCGAGGAGAGCGGCATCTGTCACCTCGTCGAGCCGGACGAGCCCGACCGGGTCTGGTGGCTCGGATTCGATTGCGGGCATTTCCGCGACCTCGTCCCCGGCTTCGAGGCACGGCTTCGGTCCTCCTGGTCGTGGCGCGCCCGGAGCGATGCCGCCTCCTACGAGGGCGTCTACCGGGACGTCGCTTACGTCACCGCCGAAGTGACGTCGCTCGCCGTCCAGCTTCGGGATCTCGCCTGATGGTCGCCCCCGGCTCGTTCGTGGACGGCCTCGTCGCCCTCGATGCCGCCCAAACCCGCCAGCGCCTGAAGGAAGCCCTGGTCGAGGCCCGCACCAAGACCGTCGGTCGGGGCGGCGCCGACGTGGCCGAAGCGATCCGCGAAGTCGAATCCGGACTTCTGGCGGCCGCGCATTGGGCCGTCGGACGGATCGACGCCGCCCTCGCCGAGGCCCGGGCCGTCGCCGCCCGACCCGAGACGATGGACGAGGCGTTCGCCGCGGTCGTGGCGGCCCTCGATAGCGACAGCCCGACCAGGCCGGAGGTGTCCCGTCTGGTCGTGGCGGCACTGCGCGACGAGACCCCACCCGGGTGCTGAACCCATCCCGATCATCGCGAGGAAGCCATGACGAAGCGGATCACCAAAACCCAGAAGCCGATCGCACCGTCCCGTCTGCGTGTGGTCGCCATCGACGCCGATCAGGACGGCGCCGGATTCCAGATGGTCATCCTCAAGGCCGAGGGCGCGGCCGCCATCGAGACCGGCATGCGCCTCGTAAAGGCCGCCCTCGACCGCCCCTGAGATCCCCGTCGACGCGCCCGGCGGCAGGGGCGCTCAACCCGATCACGCATCCCCCCATACGTAAGGAGAGCGCCATGGAGCGCAGGACCGCAGACTTCAGGACCAAGTTCACCGTCACCGGGGCGCAGGCCGTCATCCAGGCGGCGGTTCTCGCCGACGTGGCCACCTTCCGTTCGCCGGACGAGCGCACCGTCCGCATCATGAAGGCGTTGGTGAAGGCCGATCTGGTCATCGTGCCGAAGCCTTCCGGAAACGCCGAGGCCGTCCGCGAAGCCGTCCGCACCGGCAACTGGGATGCGGTCTCCGAGCGGGATCTCATCGCGTGGCGTGAGGCGCCCCTGGCCCCAGAGGGAGCTAACGCGGAGGTGGTTCAGGCCGCCATCCATGGTGTCGACGGCATGGAGGACCCTCAACTCTCCGACCTGTCCTGGCTGCGCGACCTGCTCCGGAGCACCCAGAACCCGGGGGCCTTCCGGGCCCTGCAGGGCGACAGCGACGATCCGGGGGCCGTCACCGTGATGCTGCAGTCCGTCGAGGACCTGTACCGGCGGCTGGCGGCGCTCTCGTTCCAACGCCCGGACATCTACGACTCCGAGAACCCTCGGAACCGCCCCTCGGACATTACCGGGGAGGATGCCTGATGCGCGAGATCAACCTCAACCTCGACGAGACCCTCGCCCTCGGGCCCCTCGATCCGGACATGACGACCGGCATCGCGAAGCTGGGCGACGACTACGTCCGTGTCGTCCACGTCGTGGCGGCAAACGAGTACACCATCCCCTTGCCCCACATGACGCCCGCTGAGGACGCCCTGCGCCTCGCCGCGGCGGTCATCGAATGGAACGTCGGCATGATGGAGCAGGCCGACGCTCCGTACGATGCCAAGGGCCCGCAGATCACCGCCCGGCAGACGATCCGCTCGTTCCTGCCCCGCATGCTCCCGTGCGAGTTCCGCGACCTGTTCGTGGACACGTACAGCTACGCGGGGGAGCTCCGCTGATGCGGGCCCTCCTCAGCCTCGTCGCCGGTGGCCCCGGGCGCGTCGCCACCACCGCGGCCGCCATCGTGGTCATCGTGTTCGTCCTCGCCGGGCACGGATGGGATCTCGTCCGGGCATCGTGGTTCGCCCTGATCTTCGCTGGCGCCTTCGCCTTCGCCGTCCTCGCGATGATCGGGGCCGCCACCGGCGTCGCCGACGGGGATTCCCCAGTGCCCGCACCGGGGCAGGCCGACCAGTAACCATCCCCGTCGGCGCGCCCGGCGGCAGGGGCGCATCCCGAGGCCCCCCCCATCATGAAAGGAGCGCCCCGTGCGCCAGACCAGCGAAACCAACACCGGCACCATCACCCAGATCACCCTCTCGGACCGGGCGCGGGCCCAGGTCGAGAAGTCGCACATCGAGCGCATCATCGCGACGGGGTGGAAAGAGGTGAAGGGACAGATGTCCTGTTACGAGGCGAGGGCGGAATATGTCCGTCGGCTCGCTCGATGAGGCTGGATACCGGATCGTCCGAAAGGATGTCGTCAAGGACGGCGACCGTTGGAAGGTGGGTTTCCACTCGGTGGTCGAGGCTCTCGGATATTGGTCGAAGGGCGATTTCGAGATCGAGCAGATCGCTCGCGAGGTCCGCGCCCTCCGGAACATCGTTGCGCCCCTGAATGAGGAGATCGAGCGCCGCACCGAGCACATGACCTTCGACGAGGACAGCGACTTGTGGACGGTCACCGGCGAGGCAGATGCCGTGCAGCGTGTCCTCGACCTGATCGCGAAGGGTGAGGCCGCCGAGAAGGCTTCCCCGGTGATCTCCATCGGTGGCCCGGGTCTCTACGGCCTGACGCCCAAGGCGGAGGCGGCGATCAAGGACTTCGTCGCCGGCGTGCCCCTTACGCAGGCCGCTGTCACGGTCGGGAGCGACGCCCTGGAGAGGGAGATCGAGCGGTCCTTCGATGAGCCCCTCGACGCCGTAGCCGACGAAATCGCCGATCAGCGCGCACAGGCGATCAGCCGCGTCATCCGGGCGAATCGTCTCCTCGCCGAGGCAGTGGAAGTCCTCGGCCCCGAGGCTGTGGACCTCCTCATGCACAACCTTGCGGCCCCGGACCTGTCCGAGGCCGCCTGATGGCGACGGCGACCCACGCCATCGTGTGCGGGGCGACGCGCGTCATCGTCTCCCGGCACGCGAGCCTGGATTCCGCCCGGGCCGCCTGGCGCGCCCGGGCGTACCCCGGCGGAAACACGGCTCGCCCGCTGACGCGCTGGGCGAGCCTCCATCACATCTCACCTATTGCCCAGGCCCTGGCCCGGGCCCCTGAACGGACGCAGCCCGATGGTCATCCCCTCATCCCCCGCCGCCTACCGCCCGTCGTCCTCGGGGCCTGCCGCGGCGTCCATGCCGTGGCGCCCCTCCCTGAGGCGGGCCCGCCGGCCGGGGACCGCACGCTGCGCGAGGTCCTCCTGGAACAGGCGCGGGCCCTGGCGGCGGGCGTCGAGGCGGAGGCCCCGGGGCTGATGGAGTGCTTGCGAAAGCGAGCATCCGGTTAAGCATTCGTCAAGTAAACGGTAAGATCGCGTTTCGGCTCTACAGAGCGGGGACGCAGGAAAAATGGTTAATTCTCGTTAGTAATGGAGCCCTTTTCGAGTCCACATCTCGCCTCTTCCCAGGCTTCCTCGTGCGCATGCGGCTGACGTGCCGCCCCGCAGGAGGAACGCCGCCATGGCGATGACGATGACCAAGCCGAATTCCGGGTTCTACTCGCCCGACCAAGATTTCTACGACGGGCTCCGCGAAACCCGCAGGGACACTGACCGGCAGTACCCGGATTTCGGGCAGCCGGTCCTCCCCAAGATCGCCAAGGAGCTGTGGGATTCCTCGCTGAGGGTCCTCGACAGGCAGCGGGCGCTCCCGACGGTGCAGGAGCAGGTCGCGGCGATGACGGTGTCCGTCAAGCAGACGCCCTACGTGCTCGCGGTCGTACCGTCGGAGCAGCGGCTGTCCTTCGTGTGGGTGAAGGGACTGGACGCCTACAGTCAGTCTTGCAACTGGCGCGAAATTCTTTCCCAGGCGGGTGTCTTCAACATGCCAACCCGGAAGTGGGCGGAGTTGTTGCTGATCGCGTACGGAGGCCGCCTAGAGAGGCAGGATCTTCGGAAGGATGCGATCCGGCGCATGGGTCGCGGTGCCGTGCGGCAGGCGCGCAAGATGGTGACGCTGATCGGGACCGAGATGCATCATGGGCCGCAGCCCGACCGCTTCAAAAGTCTCCGGGAACAGCTTGGCCTAAGCTGATTCAGGAATCTCGGTCGGCGTGCTTGTCGTATGCCGGCCGAGAGGTATCATCGCAGTTGAGCCGGTTCCGCCGCTCAGCCACAGGGAAACCTTCGCCATGACCAAGATCTCCCACCCCACCCGCCGCCTCAGCCGAATCGAGCGCGAGGACATCGCCGACCGGATGTGGTCGACGAGGGGCATCGAGCCCTCGCTCTACTACCTCTCGGACGCCCACGGGAACGACGACTTCGACCTCGTCGTCTCGGCCCACACCGCCAAGGAGGCGCGTCACGCCTGGGAGCGGTGGATGCTCAAGGGAAAGGTGGAGGGCAAGGTCACGCTGTCCGTCGTCCAGATGCCGAGCCCGAAGGCCATCGCCGCCAAGGTCAAGCTCAAGCACAACTCGAAGGTTTTCGAGCCCGCCGCCCTGGGAGCCTTCCGTGTCGTGGTCGATCTCGACGCCCTGCGATTCGAGGATCAGTACGACGCCGCTCCTGCCCCCGCCCTCTGATCACGCCACTCCGGGCCGGTTCCGCCGCCCGCACGAAAGGGAAACCTCGATGTCCATGACCAGCACCACCACCGCCGCCCTGACCGCCCGCCGCTTCCAAGCCGAGGTCGCCGTCGCCGATGCAAAGGCGGCCGCCCAGGCCGTCCTCGACCTCGCCCCGGGTACCGATGCCGAGGCCGTCTCCGCCGCCCGCGCCGCCGCCGCGAAGGCCGCCCGGATCGCCCTGACGTGGATCGGCGAGTGGCTAGAGCACGAGCGCGACCGGGCCGACGAGGCCCTCCTCTGCGAGGGCGACGTCGACCCCCACGCCATCCTCGCCTTCCAGTTCTGAAAGAGCCCGCCATGCTGACGCCCGATCTCTTGCGCCGCGCCGGCGAGACCCTCTTCGGCGACGAGGAGTGGCGTCATGCGATGGGGCGCCTCCTCGGGGAGCACCATCCCGAAGGCCCTCGCGAATCCGTCGACCCCAGGCGCGTCGCACGGTGGGCCTCCGGGCAGAGGGAAATTCCCGATTGGGTCGGTCCCGTGTTGGCCCGGCTCCTCCGGGAGCGGGCCGCCGACGCCGCCGGGATCGCCCGGGACATCGAGGGCGGTTAGTAAGAGGGCCCCGGAGCGATCCGGGGCCCTTTCTCTATGCGTCGTCCTCGGCCTCCCGGTCCGCCGCCCGCAGGCGCTCCTCCGGCAAGTTCGGGGTCGCCTCCATCCGCGCGATGACGTCCTCGACGCGGGCCGGGGCATAGCCCCAGCAATCGACGCCCACGTCGCAGGATTGGGACGTCCCGGGCAGGGAGCCGTGCGTGTGCCCGTGGACGTGGAGGACGCCACGGAACGCGCCCGGCCAGGCACGCATCGGGTAGTGGTCGCAGACGATGCGGCGACCGCCGGCGTGGACGGTCAACCTTTCCTGCACGCTCTCCCATGGCAGGTCGGTGACGCGCGCGCGGTCATGATTGCCCACGATCAGGTGCTTGCGGCCCTTGAGCGCCTGGAAGATCTGCGCCGCCCTCTCGGGGGTGTGCCCCCACTCGAAGTCTCCGGCATGGATCACGGTGTCGTTCGCGCGGACGCAGGAGTTCCAGGCCTCGATGAGGAGGCGATCCATCTCGGCGACGTCGCGGAAGGGGCGCTTCGACTGAGCGATGCTCCCGGCATGCCCGAAATGGGTGTCGCCGGTCAGCCAGACGGTACCCTTGGGGGGCGTCAGATTGATGTGGTGGGTCCGATTGAGCTTCATCTGGGCAGCCTCCTGGAGAGGGGGGCTGCGCGCGCACGGCGTCACGCCCCCGGGGATGGGATCACGTCGTTGGGGGGCGCTATTCGGCGTTTCATCGGTGCCTCTCGGGCCGGGTGAGTCGTCACGATCGCAGCTCAAGATTCCCGCGGTCAAGGCGACCCTGGGCGGTGCATGCGGGCGTGATGAAGGAAGGCTTAACCGACATGCAGATCCTCGGCCGACCTGGACGGCCTGGGGAGGTTTCACCTGTCCGGCGGCCGCCCGTGATGCAGGTCGTCGAACACGGCCCGGCACCAGGGAAGATACTGCGAGGGCCCGAGCTTCCCCCATGCCTTCGGCCTCGGGCAGCCCGCGGTGATGAGACGAATGACGTGGTCGAGGGAGACGCCGGGCCCGAGGCGGGCCTGCATCCGCTCGGTGTCGTAATCGCCCCGCCGGTGAGGGCACCAACGACAGGTCACCCGCACCCGCCGGTAGGGGAGCTCGCCGAGCGTCCGAGGTTCGCTCATCCGATCCTTGCACCCTTTCCCCGCCTCAAACGTTCCCTATCTGTTCTCAAGAACGGAGGGGTCAATGCTCAGCTTCGAGGATCTCAGGAATGCGACGGCCGGCGATGAGCGGGACGCCATGATGCGCGCCTTCGCCGAGGACATAGCGGAGGCCTCCGCCCGTGGCCGCGGTGTGTCCGGATTTGTGCGGGCCGACCGGCCAGCGGACGTGGCGCGGGCCCTGGGACGCGACCGCTTCAGGCAGCCCGCGCTGCCCGGGCGCGCTGCTTCGGCGTCATCCCCGCGGCGTACCGCTTTGCGTTAACGACCTTGAGCCGAACCTTCTCGGCATCGCGGTCCACGCCCCGCTGCTCGGCCCGGCGCCGGACGAGTTCCTCCTTGAGCTCGTCCCGGGGCAGGAGCACCGCGGCCGAGGCGACCGGTTCGAGCAATCGAGCCCAAGCCTCCATGACGGGCCGCTTGAAGCCCAGCATCTCCGCCTCGGTGTAGCGCCTGGTCATCCCGTTTGCCTGGCGGACGCCCTCGTCGGTGTCGGCATGGTCCAGGACGTGCCCCACGAGCGCCGCATGGACGCCGGCCCGGTCCTGCACCGCCGACGACAGGCCGCGGCGCATGTCGTGGGGCGAGCTCTCGGAACCGGGGATGGCCTTCAGCGTGTGGCTCAGCGTGTCCGTGGCGATGTGGGTCAACGCCGGCGGGGATCCGGCCTTGGCCTGCCGCTGTTGGGGGAACGCCCATGGCGTCGAATCCCCGTATTCCAGCCGGTGCCACGCAAGGTAGGCCGAGACGACCTGCCAGCAGGCCGGGGGCAGGGGGAGGACGTGGGGCTTGCCCGTCGCCTTCGCCCGCGGCGTCTTCCGGTGCCTGCAGCGCCACAGGCCCCAGCCCGGTTCGCCGTCCCACGCCTCGAACTCGGCGACCTGGGCGGTGACGATGGAGAGCCGACGCTGGGCCGTCCAGACGGAGAGGTGGACCGCGGCGCCGACGGCGGGGTTGAGGACTCCCGAGGCCCTGGCGGTTGCCAGGATCAGGCCGCACTCCTCAAGCGGAGGGAAATGCTGCCTGCCCTTCGTGCCCTTGATCTTGGGGGCCCGGACGCGGTCCATGACGCCCGCGCGCACCCCGGAGCGCCGTTCCTGCGCGGGCTCGGCGAGCCACCGGAACAGGCGCTTCAGATTCCGGCTGACGTCGTTGGCCTGGTTGCGCTTGCCCTCCTTCACGAGCCCCTCGACCGCCTCGGCCAGGTCGGAGGCGCCGAGGTGGGCGACGTGCTTCGGGTCGAAGGGCAGCACGGCGGGACAGACAAGGACCTTGCCGTAGTTCTTGACCGTCGCCGGGGCGAGGTGCCCCTCGGCCATCTCCGCCTTCAGCCAGTCGACGTAGGCCGTCCGAGCCTCGGCGTAGGTCCACGTCGTGGCGACGGCCTGCCGCGGCATGATCTCGGGCACGTGGGGAAGGGCGGCGTCGGTCTTACCCTTCTTCCGGGCGTCGGCCGCGACGAGGGCCTGGCGCTGGAGCTCGATCCACTCGTCGGAGGGAACGCCGTTGCCGGTCGAAATGTGCCTGACGATGGCGGCGCACGCGGTCCGGGCGTGCGCCAGGCCCCAGGCGTCGATCCGCCCGATCCGGACCCGGTGCTCGGCGCCCTGGTACTGGACGCGGCAGAAGTAGGTCGGCCCCCGCGGCTGGACGCGCAGGCGCAGGCCGCGGGTCACGGTGTCGGAGATCTCGTAGGTCGCCTTGAGCCCGGCGTCCCGCCATGTCGCCACCAGAACCTCGATCAGCCCGACCGAGATCTCCTCCTTGCGGTTCTTCGGCTCCGGGAGAGGCGCGACGTCCACCTGCCAGGCCACGTCCGAGTAGGTCACCCCGGGCGTCCGGGGTCCCGCCTTCCGCTTGCCGCCCATGTCAGACCGTCCGAGTTCACGATTGTCCTCCGAGGCGTAACTCGGACGGTATTCGGACGGCCAGGGGTTTCGCTCGCTTGGAACGGAGGAGGGATCGGGGATCCACCGAAAATGCCGTTTCGGCGTCAACGGTTTGGCGTTTCAGCGCTCTTTCGAAGGGGGAAAGCGCGTGGTGGCGGAAAGACTTGACCCGGGCCTGGACCCGTGGCTTTTACCGGGTCTGGCACCCCTGACTCCGTAGCTCAGCTGGATAGAGCAGCCGCCTTCTAAGCGGCAGGTCGTTGGTTCGAGCCCAACCGGGGTCGCCATCTCTCCGCCATCACGCGAGGGCCAGAGTAAGCTCCGCCAGATCGGGCCTTGAACGCCATTCCGTGAAACATGTCGTACGGTGCAGCCAGTCTCGTGTGACGGTGACCGCGACGCTGGCATTCTGTTGCATTGGTCAGGACTGAATGACCGCGTTCGGGGTGAGCGAGCAATAAAGTTTGCCGCGCTGCGTGGCTGTGGGCTGAAGAGCATCAGCGATCCAGCACGACAGGTCGCCACAAACAGTCGGGGCAGGAGTTCGGATCACATCCGCGAGACCCTCGGAAGATCACGGTAGACAGTGACGCCAGGGCAGCAACGATCGGGATCCTGGTCGTCTCATCCTTGAGGCTAAGACCGCCCGAACAGCGCGATCAGGGCGTGGATCACGCTCGCCCCGCCCACTGGTGCAACGAAGAGCAGCACCACATTCAGTCCGACGATCCAGACGACCGCCCGCTCTTGTGCCTTGGTCATCGGGGGCTTGCGTGAAGGCGGCTCCCAAGCCGGTTCTCGCGGCGGCTTCCAACCCTCGTCCACGAACATCGGCGACCTCATCGCCGACTCAAATCGCATCACCGCATGGCCGGCACAGCGATAGTAGAGCGGAGTAAAGAGATGAGGCAATCGCCTACGTTGCGGGATGGAAGGCGTCAGGGTCGGTCTGAACTCCGCCAGTCGACAAGCTAAGCAGACCTCGAAGGACTCTCGGCACAGACATCGATCCAGATCGTCTCACCCGATGCCCTCGACGACAGGCTCGGCCTGCCGGATCGTCATTGCCGCCTGTGCCGGAACGTCACAGCTGAATTTTGCGTTTCCTTCGGCGTGCACCGCGCCAGACTCAGGGAGAAACGCATGAAAGCTTTGACGCTTGCCCTCGCCGGGGCATTGCTCCTCGGATCGCCCGCCCTCGCTGCGGAAGGTGGCTCCGGAACCACGAAGTCCGGCACGATGAACAACACCGGGCCGAACGATGCGGGAGCCGGTTCATCGCCGGGAGCCGCCGGGAGCGGCCCCTCCACGGGAGACAAGAGCCGCTCAGGCACGTCGAACAGCACGGGCGCCAATGATGCCGGTTCGGGGTCGTCTCCGGGAGCATCGGGCAAAGGTACCAGCGCGCCGACCCGCTGACGTCACTGAGGGCGGATCAGGCCTGGGTCTCATGCGATCCAGGCCTATCGTCGCCCGCCTCGCTACCATCGAACGAGGGGGTGCTTCCGGGTCGGCCGGGAGCACCCTTCGTCATTCTCAGAAGCCGAACCGCACGTAGGGGCGGGGTGCGTAAGCGTAGGGCCGAGGAGCATAGGCGTAAGGACGGTAATAGGGCCGGTAATACGGGCGATATCCGTAACCATAGCCATAAACCGGCACGGGGCGGGGCGCGTAGTAGCCGAACGCGCGGGATGTGGCCTTGCACCCGAACGCGGAGGGGTAATAGCCGTAACCGCACCCGCCGGCAGCCTCGGCTGTGGTAGTTGTGGCGGCAGACATCGTCAGGCCACCAATGACGGCGGCAAGGAGGCCATAAGTCTTGACATGCTTCATGACACAAACTCCGGATCGCGTCCCCTCGGGATTAAAGCTTCACCGCGGGGCGTGCTGCATCAAGACACCCGATCGCTGAACAAATTCTGACATTTTCGCCGCCTGCACCTCCCTACCGTACGAGGGACCTTGCGCGCGCGATTTCGTGATTGAGAAAGGGTGACCGGGGAGCTTTCGCGAGGGCGTACCGTTCCTGCTAGCCAAGGACGGGATTGACGCGGTCCCCGAATGAGGTCTCCTCACCCCAAACCCCGCCGTTGCGATTGCAGACCGGAAGCCAGCCATGACAGACCTCAAGACCCTGCGCGACGTCTCCGGCCTGAGCCCGGTGCCGGCCCGGCTTCGATCCTCCGCCCTGGTGATGATCGATCTGCAGAACACCTATCGCGAAGGCATCATGCGCCTGGAAGAGGTGGAGCCCGCCATCCGCGCGGCAGGCGAACTCCTCGATCGCGCCCGGGAGGCCGGCATCCCGATCTTTCACATCCAGCACGATGCCGGGCCCGGCTCGCCCTACGATATCTCCGCCCCGATCGGCAGGATCAGTGACGAGGTCTCGCCACGAGACGGCGAGAGGGTCATCGTCAAGAACTATCCTAATTCCTTCGTCGGTACGGATCTGCAGAAGCACCTCGAAGCGACGGGTATGAAATCGGTTCTGCTCGCCGGTTTCATGACGCATATGTGCATCAACTCCACGGCGCGCGGCGCTTTCAACCTGGGATTCAGCCCGACGGTCGTGGCTTCCACCACCGCGACCCGCGCCTTGCCCGGCCCCGACGGTCAGGTGGTGCCCGCGAATTCGCTTCAGGCCGCGAGCCTCGCGACCCTCGGGGATCTCTTCGCCGTGATCGCGCCTCGGGTCAGCGATATCGCGGAATGACACGCGTGAGTGACACTCAATGGACCTCGGGAACGTGTGCGGCGCAGCATCGTTCGGGTTCTGAAGCAGGAGCGCGAACCATGAAGATCGATACCGTCGCGGATCTCGTCGTCGAAACCCTCCAGCAGGTGGGGGTACGACGGATCTACGGTGTCGTCGGCGACAGCCTCAACGCCATGACCGAGTCGATCCGGGCGAGGGGCGTCATCGACTGGGTGCATATGCGCCACGAAGAGGTCGGCGCCTTCGCGGCCGGCGCGGAAAGTCAGATCACCGGGGAGTTGGCGGTCTGTGCGGGCTCCTGCGGGCCAGGCCATGTCCATCTCATCAACGGCCTGTTCGATTGCCATCGAACCCGGACTCCCGTCCTGGCCATCGCCGCACATATCCCCTCGGCAGAGATCGGATCCGGCTACTTCCAGGAGACAGACCCGAAGGCCTTGTTCGCCCAGTGCAGCCACTATTGCGAGCTCGTCTCCGATCCGTCCCAGCTCCCGTTCGTCCTGGAGAATGCCATCCGTGCCGCGGTGGGCGAGCGTGGTGTCGCCGTGGTGATCATTCCCGGCGACGTCGCGTTGAAGGATGCGCCGGCCCGCGCCATTGCCCCCAATGCCGGCCTCCTGCCGGCGAAGCCGACGATCCGTCCCGCCGAAGCCGAGCTCAACGCACTGGCCGATCTCCTCGACGGCTCGTCAAAGATCACACTGCTCTGCGGCCGGGGATGCGCCGGCGCCCATGCCGAATTGCTGCAGCTCGCCGAAGCTCTCAAGAGCCCCATCGTCCATGCCCTCGGTGGCAAGGAATTCGTGGAATACGACAATCCCTACGATGTCGGAATGACCGGCCTCATCGGGTTCTCGTCCGGCTATGCGGCGATGCGCGACTGCGACACGCTGCTGATGCTGGGCACCGACTTTCCCTACAAGCAATTCTATCCCGCGAATGCCAAGGTGGCGCAGGTCGATCTACGGTCGAACCAGCTCGGCCGGCGGACGAAGCTCGATCTCGGTCTCGTCGGCGACGTACGGGATACGATCACGGCGCTCCTGCCGAAGCTCGGCGTCAAGTCCGACCGCACCTGGCTCGATGCCAGCCTGAAACACTACGCCAAGGCGCGCGAGGACCTCGACGATCTCGCCACCGGCGCGCCGACCAAGGGCTGGTTCGGCCTGAAATCGGCCAAAGCCCCGATCCATCCGCAATATCTGACCAAGCTCGTAAGCGAAGCGGCGGCGGATGACACGATCTTCACGGCCGATGTCGGTACGCCGACGATCTGGGCGGCGCGCTATCTGAAGATGAATGGCAAGCGCCGGCTTCTCGGATCGTGGGTGCATGGCTCCATGGCCAACGCCATGGCGCAGGGCATCGGCGCACAGGCGGCCTCTCCTGGCCGGCAGGTCGTTTCCTTGTCGGGCGATGGCGGTTTCTCGATGCTGATGGGCGATCTCCTGACACTGCGGCAGGAGAAGCTGCCGCTGAAGATCGTGATCTACAACAACGGCTCCCTCGGCTTCGTCGAAATGGAGATGAAGGCCGCAGGCTATCTCGAAACCGGCGTCGCGCTCGAGAACCCCGATTTCGCCGCGATGGCCCGGGCGGTGGGTCTCCATGCGGTGCGGGTAGAAGATCCGGCCGAACTGGAGGGCGCGATTCAGGACGTGCTCGCCCATGACGGGCCGGCCGTACTCGACGTGGTGGTCAACCGCCAGGAACTCTCGATCCCACCGAAGATCGACGGACAGCAGGTGAAGGGCTTCAGCCTTTACGTGCTGCGTGCGGTGATGAGCGGCCGCGGGGATTCGGTTCTCGATCTCGCCAAGACGAACATCATCCGGTAGCTGAAGCACTGCTTCGAAGGTATCCAGACCGAGCCGTGATGCGGCCTCCAGGCTGAACGGTGGCCGCATCCTCGGACAAAAGATTGGTTTTGCAGCGGGGCCGGGAAGCGCAAGCCGGCCTTAGCAACAGGATCCTTGCAGCTGCGGCGGGCGTAATCCTTGCACGGTCTTCCGAAACGGAGGAAGGAGCTTCCATGCGCTACATGCTCGGCTGCAGTCTGTCTTATAACATACTGTCGGACACGACGTTTATCTTCAATATCGAGGTCGCTCGACTGAAGAGCCTTGAGATTCTCAGTGAGACGCTGATTCTCAAGCCCGACCTGAAGCGGGAAATCTACATCTCGCCCGATCTGCAGAACCGCTATCTCGGGGTGAACGTCCCCGCCGGCCAGTTCTCGCTGGAATACAACGCCGAGGTCGAGCTCACCGTCCATCGGGCCGATCCGGCCACGATCAACGAAACGCCGATCTCGCAGCTTCCCCTCGACATCCTGCCGTTCCTGCTGCCCAGCCGCTTCGTCTCGTCCGACCGGCTGACGCCCTTCGCGCAGGCGGAGTTCGGGGCGATGCCCAAGGGGCACCAGCGTGTCAACGCGATCTGCAACTGGATTCACGATCATCTCACCTACCAGCCCGGCACCAGCGACGGCGAGACGACCGCCGACGAGAGCCTGCTCAAGCGCGCCGGCGTGTGCCGCGATTTCGCGCATATCGGGACGGCCTTCTGCCGGGCATTGGGCATCCCCGCCCGTTTTGTGAGCTGCTACGCCCACGGGCTCGTGCCGAGCGATTTCCACGCTGTGTTCGAGGCCTATCTCGACGGCCGCTGGTGGCTGTTCGACGCCACGCGCCAAGCCGATCTTGACGGTCTCGTCCGCATCGGCGTCGGCCGGGATGCGGCCGAGATCGCCTTCTCGACGCCCTACGGCAACATGCAGCCGGTCAACCAGCAAATCCGTATCGCGCGCTCCGACGGCCTCGGCAGCCCGCCCCAGCGCACGGTCGACGCGATCTCGACGGAATTGCCCGCGCCGCATGCGGGAGCGGCCTGAACGAAAGGATCACAGGATGACGGTATCCTGTGATCCGGGTCCGACCGATGCTGGCGCGGTTTCGTACCCGTCGTCCACGGTGATGGGGTAGGCCCGAACCGCCCCGCCGGTTCTCGGATTGCACATCCTCCATGACTGATCTCAAAATGAAGGGGATCACCTTCGCTTTTTCAATCCAAAGCTGGTCTGGCCAGCTATAGCTCGCCTCTTGCGATGCAGACGGCATCACGGAACGAGGCACGATGGCAGCTCCTCTACAGGTGCGCGGCTCCACATCCGCGGCCTACCGCGCAGCGTTCCGGGCATTCGGATCACTCTGGCGCGAGACGGCTTTTGTAACCTTTGTCCTGATCGTCCAGTTGCTCCTCTCGAATCGCATGGGCGGCTCGGGGAACGCGACCGGGTCGCTGTCGAACGTTCTGCTCGACATCGGCGTCACCATCCTGATCGTTTCCTACACGATGGCGATCTATCGCCATGCCTTGGGCCTGCGGTCGCAGAGCATGTGGGCCCTGCTCGGAGAGGCGATACGGCGCAAGGATCTCCTCGCCTATCACCTCGGCTGGTATCTGCTCGGCATCCCGTGGGCATGGGGCGTAGCCTATCTCCAGTCGGCACTCGGACTTCTGATCCTTCCCGCGATCGTTATCGTCAGCATCTGGGTCACGTGCCGCCTCTTCGCCGTGGGCCCGACCCTCGCGATTGAAGGTCTGGAGGTCACGGCCAGGGACGCGTTTCGCGCGACGGTCGGTCAGGTCTGGACCATCTTCTACATCGGATTCCGCGCGGCGATCCCGCTTGTGGCGGTCGCACTCATCCTGGGCGCTCTAATCATCTCAACGAACGGGCGGACGGACCCACCCGTGATCCTCAGTGGAACCCTGGTCCTGCTATTCGGCGTGATCGGCGTCGTCCTTCGCGCCGTCCTCGAGGCGCAGATCTTTCGGGAGCTCGGTCTTTTCAGCTCAAGGCGAGAGGTGGAATAACGATTCTGCCGGGTGGCTCGATTTTCGCGACGACGATGCAGGAGCGTTAAACAATGACCTATCGCCACATCGTCGGCCCCAAAACCCATATCTTCGCCGATCTCGCGGCCCTGATGGCGAAAGCGACGCCGCTGCGCTCGGGCGACCGGCTCGCCGGCATCGCGGCGGAATCGGCGGAGGAGGGGATGGCCGCCCGCTGGTGCCTGTCCGAGGTGCCGCTGTCGGAGATCCTGGCCAAACCCCTCATTCCCTACGAGGAGGACGACGTCACTCGCCTCATCCTTGATACGCACGATGCGGTGGCCTTCAGGGAGATCGCCCATCTCACCGTCGGCGATTTCCGCGAGTTCCTGATCAAGGCGTCCTCCGAGACGCTGACCCGGATCTCGCCCGGCATCACGCCGGAGATCGCCGCCGCCGTCTCGAAGATCATGCGTCATCAGGACCTGATCCTGGTGGCGCGCAAATGCCGGGTGGTGACGAGGTTCCGCAACACAATCGGATTGCCCGGCCGGCTCTCCGTCCGTCTTCAGCCCAATCACCCCACCGACGATGCCGCCGGCATCACCGCCGCCATCGTCGACGGGCTGTCCTATGGCTGCGGCGATGCGGTGATCGGCCTCAATCCGGCCTCCGATTCCGTCTCCACCCTGAGCGGCTTGCTCCACCTCTTCGACGACCTGATCCAGCGCCTCGCGATCCCCACGCAGGGCTGCATCCTCACCCATGTCACCACCACGCTGGAGGCGATGAACCGGGGCCTGCCGGTGGATCTCGTGTTCCAGTCGATCGCGGGCACGCAGAAGGCCAATGCCAGTTTCGGCGTCACGCTTCCCATCCTGAAGGAGGCGCACGATGCGGCGCTTGCCCTGAAACGCGGCACGGTGGGTGACAACTGCATGTATTTCGAGACTGGGCAGGGCTCGGCGCTCTCGGCCAATGCCCATCACGGCATTGATCAGCAGACCCTGGAAGCACGGGCCTACGCCGTCGCGCGTCCGTTCCGGCCGCTCCTCGTCAACACGGTGGTCGGCTTCATCGGGCCGGAATATCTCTATGACGGCCGGGAGATCATCCGGGCCGGATTGGAGGACCATTTCTGCGGCAAGCTCATGGGCCTGCCGCTCGGCTGCGACGTTTGCTACACCAACCATGCCGAAGCCGACCAGAACGACATGGACACGCTCCTGACCTTGCTGGGAGCGGCCGGCTGCACCTTCGTCATGGGCATTCCCGGTGCCGACGACGTGATGCTCAACTACCAATCCACCTCGTTCCACGATTCACTCTACGTGCGCGAGGTGCTCGGCCTGAAACGCGCGCCGGAATTCGAGGCTTGGCTCGAACAGATCGGCCTGACCGATGCGGAGGGCGCACTCCTGCCCGAGGGACCGAGCGCCCGCCTCATAGCGGCGGCTCCCGGCCTGTCCGCCCAGAAGGGGATTGCCGCATGAGCGCCGAGGACACCTCCGAGGATCCCTGGGCAAGACTGAGCCGCCTGACGCCGGCGCGGATCGGCCTCGGGCGCGCCGGCACCGGCATGCCCACCATCGAGGTGCTGCGCTTCGGGCTCGCCCATGCACAGGCGCGGGATGCCGTCCACACGCCGATGGATGCCGCCGAGGTCGCCTCCGGGATCGAGGCACTCGGCTATCCCACCCTGACCCTCGCCTCGGCGGCGCCGGATCGCGCCACCTATCTGCGTCGCCCCGACCTCGGCCGTACGCTCGGCGAGGAGAGTGCGACGATCCTGGCCGAAAAACCTTCTGAGGCGGTGGACCTCGCCATCGTCGTGGCGGACGGTCTCTCGGCAAGGGCGGTGCACGAGGGTGCGGCCAGTTTCCTCGCCGCCTTCAAGCCGCATATCGACAAGGCCGGGTGGACGCTGGCTCCCATCGTGGTGGCGACGCAGGGGCGCGTCGCCCTGGGCGACGGGATCGGCGCGGCACTGAAGGCTCGCGCCGTCGCCGTCCTCGTCGGCGAGCGGCCGGGCCTGTCCTCGCCCGACAGTCTCGGGATCTACCTGACCCTGGACCCGCGCGTCGGTCGTTCGGATGCCGAGCGCAACTGCATCTCGAACGTTCGCCCCGCCGGGCTCTCCCATGAGCTAGCGGCGTTCAAACTCGACTGGCTTCTGCGAGAAGCGTTCGTGCGCGGAATCACCGGCGTGAACCTCAAGGATGGCAGCGGGCCGGACCTGGAGCCGCCGCCGCGTCAGCAGGCGATCGGGGACGGAAGCGACACCGCATCCCGCGCCTGACGGAGCATTGTTCGAAGTCGACGGTAGTCGAGCCGAGAAGTGTGGAGCACTGTGACTGGAATGGGCACGTCTCAGTCGGACGCGTTTTCAGTCGACCGAATGGAAAAACCTTCCGCTAAAGCGCGATTCTGAGCACATCTCGTGGGCGCGGCCGATGGCGATCGGCTTATATCCTGCCGGAGCGAGGCAAAGAGCAGTTGTCCTCCCTCTCTTACTTCGCGCATGGCCGAACCTCGACGCTGCGCCGGCTGCGATAGCTATTCGCTCGGGTCGAACGGATCAGCGTGCTCTCACCGGACATTGCTGCCTGCACCCGGTCCCGGGAAGAAGCGTGGCTGTGGCGGGGTCGCAACACCGCGAAAGCATCCCGACTTCGCCTTGGGAGACGCCCTCATTCGCCGCGATCCCGCCATAAACCGGGACCACCTCAACATCCGCGGTAAACGACAGTTTCCCCAACGCTTTACCGCTGAATTCCGAGACTGCGCTTCACGGTGTCGAACGACGCTTCGCCGGCGTCGCCTGTCATCGCGTTGAGAAACGACAGCCGGGCTTCACCTGTAGCGGCTGAGACGGGGCCGAGAGAGACGATGGACGTGCGTACCACAGACAAGTCGAAGCTTCCGAGCCGTCACGTCACGGAAGGTCCCGAGCGGGCTCCGCACCGGTCGTATCTCTACGCGATGGGTCTCACCAAGGAACAGATTCACCAGCCGCTGGTCGGCGTAGCCTCGTGCTGGAACGAAGCGGCGCCTTGCAACATCTCGCTGATGCGCCAGGCGCAGGCCGTGAAGAAGGGCGTCTCCGCCGCCAACGGCACGCCGCGCGAATTCTGCACCATCACCGTCACCGACGGTATCGCCATGGGCCATGCCGGCATGCGCGCCTCGCTGCCTTCGCGTGAGGTCATCGCCGACTCGGTCGAGCTGACCATGCGCGGCCATGCCTATGACGCCCTCGTGGGCCTTGCCGGCTGCGACAAGTCCCTGCCGGGCATGATGATGGCCATGGTGCGCCTCAACGTGCCGTCGATCTTCATCTATGGCGGCTCGATCCTGCCGGGCTCGTTCCGCGGCAAGCCCGTCACGGTGCAGGACCTGTTCGAGGCGGTGGGCAAGCACGCCGTCGGCGACATGAGCCTCGACGATCTCGACGAGTTGGAGCAGGTCGCCTGTCCCTCGGCCGGGGCTTGCGGCGCGCAGTTCACCGCCAACACCATGGCCACGGTCTCCGAGGCCATCGGCCTCGCGCTGCCCTATTCGGCCGGTGCTCCGGCCCCTTACGAGATCCGCGACAGATTCTGCATGACCGCGGGCGAGAAGGTGATGGAGCTCATCGCCAAGAACATCCGCCCGCGCGACATCGTCACCCGCAAGAGCCTGGAGAACGCCGCCGCTGCCGTGGCGGCCTCCGGCGGCTCCACCAACGCGGCCCTGCACCTGCCGGCGATCGCGCATGAATGCGGCATCAAGTTCGACCTGTTCGACGTCGCCGAGATCTTCAAGCGCACACCTTACATCGCCGACCTGAAGCCGGGCGGACGCTACGTCGCCAAGGACATGTTCGAGGTCGGCGGCATCCCGCTGCTGATCAAGACGCTCCTCGACCACGGCTTCATCCACGGCGACTGCATGACCGTGACCGGCCGCACCATCGCCGAGAACATGGAAAAGGTCGCTTGGAACCCGGATCAGGACGTCGTCCGGCCCGCCAACGCGCCCATCACCGTCACCGGCGGCGTCGTCGGCCTGCGCGGCAACCTCGCGCCGCAGGGCGCCATCGTGAAGGTCGCCGGCATGTCGGAGGACAAGCAGGTCTTCACCGGCCCGGCCCGCGTGTTCGACGGCGAAGAGGCCTGTTTCGAGGCGGTCCAGAAGCGCACCTACAAGGAGGGCGAGGTTCTCGTCATCCGCTACGAAGGCCCGAAGGGCGGCCCCGGCATGCGCGAGATGCTCTCGACCACCGCCGCGCTCTACGGCCAGGGCATGGGCGACAAGGTCGCCCTCATCACCGACGGACGCTTCTCCGGCGCGACGCGCGGTTTCTGCGTCGGCCATGTCGGCCCGGAAGCCGCCGTGGGCGGGCCGATCGGCCTAATCCGCGATGGCGACATGATCACCCTCGACGCGATCAAGGGCACGCTCGACGTGGCCGTGACCGACGAGGAATTCGCCAAGCGGCGGGCGGAATGGACACCGCGGACCAACACCGCGACCTCCGGCTATCTCTGGAAATACATGCAGACCGTCGGTCCCGCAGTGGACGGCGCCGTCACCCATCCCGGGGGCGCCGAGGAGATTCAAACCTATGCGGATGTCTAGGACTGACCTTCGCCGGCCCGTGCGGCCGGCAGGGGCCGATCCCGGTCGCGCCGCACGTCGGGTGAGGCGGATGGGAGCGGCCCTCGCGCTGCTCCTCGCCGGCGCCACCTCGGCTCTGGCGCTGGATCCCGCCGCGCGTACGCCCGTGCCTGCCACGGGCGGTTACCGCACGGCGCGCGAAGCCCTGCGCTCGGGCGTCCGTGACTACAATGCGGGCGACAAGGAAGGGGCCGCCCGCGCCCTCGAATACGCCGCCGGCCAGGGCCACGCCCTTGCCTTGTGGAAGCTCGGCCGGATGTATGCCGAGGGCGACGGCGTGCCCCATGACGACCTGAAGGCTTTCGAGTTCTTCTCGCGCATCGCCGACGACAACACCGATGACGGGCCGGACACCCAGAATTCGGGCGTGGTCGCCAGCGCCTTCACGGCGCTCGGCACGTATTTCCTCGACGGGATCAAGGGCACCTACGTGCGCCCGAACCCGGAGCGGGCCTACGACATGTTCAACTACGCAGCGTCGTATTTCGGCGACCCGAACGCCCAGTACAATCTCGCACGCCTCTACCTCGAGGGGACCGGCGTGGATGCCGACCCGCGTCAGGCCGCGCGCTGGTTCAATCTCGCGGCCGAGAAGGGCCATGCTCCGGCCCAGGCCCTGCTGGGCAACCTTCTGATGAACGGGCAGGGCGTTCCGGCACAGCGGGCCCGTGGCTTGATGTGGCTGTCGCTGGCGCGGGAATCGGCGCAGGGGCGCAAGGACGACTGGATCGTCACCCTGTCCGACAAGGCATGGGCCACCGCCTCGGAAGAAGAGAAGGCCCAGGCTCAGGCCCAGGCCCTCCAGGCTCAGTCGCAGGTCACCGGATCGTCCCGGCGCCGTCGCTAGATCTGCGCCCGACCACGTTGGGTCGGGGCACATCACCAGGCCTTTGTTTTGCCGCGCTCTTTTTCGCCGAACCGGCACCTACTTCGGCGGAGAGCGCTCTAGGCGATCCGGGAAGGGCGCAATGGCCGGCTCCCGGCAGGCTCATTTCGTCCGCGCCGCGATCGCCGTGACGAAGGACGGACGCGACAGCGTCGCGTCGATATAGGCGGCGAGCTTCGGCCAGCGGCCGGCATCGACCGGCTCCTTGGCGAGACGCAGGTTGTGGAAGGTCGTCGCCACCGAGATGTCGGCGATGCTGAACGCGTCACCTACAAGGTATGGGCCGTCGATCTGGCTCTCCAGGTAATCGTAGAGTTTCGGGAACTCGTCCGTCACCGCCTTCACCGCCACGGCCTCGTCGCCGGGCTTACCCATCAGGACAGGCTTCACGACACGCTCGGCGAAGGGCTTGATCAGCACCGCGAACAACTCGGTATCGCCGAACTTGTCGAACCAGACAGCGCGCGCCCGCTCCTTCGGCGCCTGCGGCCACAGGACAGGACTCGGATACTTGGCCTCGATATAGGCCGAGATCGCCGACGAATCGGCCAGCCGAAAGCCGTCATCCTCGAAAGCCGGAATCTTACCGAGAGGGCTGCAGGCCTGGAACGCCTCGTCCGGCGCGTGGAAGAACACCGGAACGTGCTCGAAAGTAATGTTCTTCTCGGCGAGGGTGACGAGAATCTTGCGGACGAAAGGCGAATAGCTCGTGCCGTAGAGAATCATGCGAAGGGAAGGCCTGTTGGATCGGGGAGGGTGAGGCGGGCCGCGATGGCCCGTGCCTCGGATGACCTCAGATAGGGCCCGGATCCCGTTCGATCACCCCATGCACGGCATAGCCGCCGAAACGCTGCGCCACGCGTGCCCGCCGTCGGGAAAGGCGCGCCACATCGGCGAGGGCGTCGGCGAGTCCCTGTCGCGGGGTGACGTGGAACCCCGCGAGCCATCGGTTGAGCAGCCATCTCGCCGGCCGCGGCAGACCGCCCTGATCCCCGAAATCGACGATGTGCAGGGAGCCGTCCGGAGCGAGGTGACCGGCCGCCTCGGCGAGGACGGCGCGCCAGGGCGGGATCATCGACACGGCGTAGGAGATCACGATCCGGTCGAAGACCGCCTCCCCGAACAGGGCGGCGGGGTCGAAGGCCGTGGCATCGCCCCGGGCGAGGCGGATGCGGTGGGCGAGGCCCGCGCGGGCGGTGGCGCGCCCCGCTGTCGCGAGCATCTCGGCCGAGACATCCAGGCCGAAGCATCGGGCATCCGGGTAGGTTCGCGCGATGCGCACGAGGTTGCGCCCGGTGCCGCACCCGATCTCCAGCACGCTCCCCCCGGCGGGAAGCCGGAGATCCGCGACCATGCCGTCTCGGCCGAGGAGGTAGAACTTCCGGCTCGCATCGTAGATGTGCCGCTGGTAGCGGTACATCCGGTCCATCAGCCGCGCCGCCTCGCTCATGAAGAGGCCAGACGGTAGAGGTGGAACGCCCCGTAGATCGACGACCGGTCCTGCTCGCCGAGGCGACGGCTCTCCTCCTCGGCATAGTCCCAGGCGCCCAGGATGGAATCCGGGACCCGGCCGGGCAGCCGACGCTCGTCCGCCGCCGTCCGGAAGATCACGCGGGCGCCGGGCCGTGCCGCGCGGGTGATCTGGGTCCACAGGTCGGTGAGGTCGGCATCCGTCATCCAGTCCTGTGCGTCGAGAAGGATGACGGCATCGACGCTGGCGGCCGGGCTCTCCCGCAGGAATTCGGTCATCGATTGCTGGCGGAAGCTGAGGCGGCCAGCGCGCTCGCGTAGAGCCGCGTGGTTCACGGCCTGGAGATAGGGCGGCAGCGATGCGTCGGGCGCGGTGTCGTAGGCGCGGCCGAAGGCTTGCCAGGCGAAATAGTTGGATCGGATCGGGAAGCCGCAGGCGAGCCGCTCCAGGCGATGGCGCAAGACGGCCGCCATTCCACCGGGGCCGTCGCCCGCCAGAGCCACGTATTGCGCGGGCGGGATGCCGAGGCCGTAAAGCGAGGCCGGCTGGCGGATGAGCCAGCGGATGAAGGCCTTCTCGAAGAGCGGGGCCAGTTCCTTCTCGAAGATCGTCCGCTGTTCGGCGAGGTCCCGCGCCTTCAGAACGGCACTGAGATCGCAGCCGTAGCGGCGGGCCAGCCAATGGCCCGCGCCGATGAAACGCCCGAGCAGGCCGTAGCGGTAGAAGCCTCGCTCGAAGGCCGAGATACGACGCCCGCCATCGAGGCGCCGCGTCTCCCAATAGGCCCGGGACGTGGCATCGAGATGCGGCCGGATGATCTCGTCATAGGCGGCCACGTTCTCGGGCCGGGCGGGGCGGCCGAAGAAGCCGAAGAACGCGGCATGGTCGGGCAGGTGCCGGAGGGCGGCGAGTTTCAGCCTCCCCAGGGCCACATGCGCGCCGTTGAGGTCGACGGCGCTGATCCGTGCCGGGTTGGCCGTGAGGTAGGAGAGCGCGTTGCAGCCTCCCGAGGCGATGGTGACGACGTGGTCCTCCGGCCGCAGCCGAAGCGCCGCCATGTCCACCACCGGGTCTTCCCAGATCTGTGGGTAGACCAACCCGCTGAAGGCCGCCGTGAACAGGCGTTCCGACACTCCCGCCTTCGAGAAGGCCCTGTTGCGATGGACGGCCTGAGTGAGACCCAGATTCGTCTCGCGGCGGATGGCCCGTGCTGCGCGCGTCATGAACGGTCTCACGTCGCTGGTTGGCGTGATCGATTCCAGGGCCGTTACGGCATGTGCATGACCGCCCGGTGACGGAGGATCGTCTCCGAACGGATCCGATGAGAGATCATTCCTTCACCCGGGGCGGTCGCGCCCGGAACGTCACTAGCTCGGGCCTCGGATCAGCGCGGTCGAAGCTCGATCGTCACGGGCACGTGGTCGGAGGGCTTTTCCAGGCCCCGGAGATGCTTCTGCACGGAAGCCGAGACCAGACGGTCGGCGGCCTGGGGCGAGAGCAGCAGGTGGTCGATGCGGATACCCTGGTTCCGCTGCCAGCAGCCGGCCTGGTAATCCCAGAACGTGTAGAGGCCCGGCCGAGGGTCGCAGGCGCGCAGGGCCTCGGTGAATCCTTCGGCGAGGAGGGCGCGGAAGGCGGAACGAGTCTCGGGCAGGAACAGCGCGTCGTTCACCCAGGCGCTCGCATCCGCCGCGTCCTCGGGCTCGGGAATCACGTTGTAATCACCCGCCAGCACCAGGGCCCGCTCGTCGGCGAGGTGCGCACGCGCATGCACCCTCAACCGCTCCATGAAGCCGAGCTTGTAGGTGTATTTCGGTCCCGGCGTCGGATTTCCGTTGGGCAGGTAGATCGAGGCCACCCGGACGGGGGCCACATCCTCTCCCGAGATCAGCGCCTCGATGTAGCGGGATTGCTCGTCGGTCTCGTCGCCGGGCAGGCCACGGCGGATCTCGCTCATGGTGAGCGGCGCCCGCACCAGCAGGGCCACGCCGTTATATGCCTTCTGCCCCAGCGTCTCGACGGCGTAGCCCGCAGCCTCGATCTCGGCGCGGGGAAAGCCCTCGTCCTGGCATTTCAGCTCCTGCAGGCAGACCACGTCGGGCTTGGCCTCGTCGAGGAAGCCGACGAGATGGCCGACCCGCTGCTTGATCGAATTGACGTTCCAGGTGGCGATCCGCATGGGCTCTGAGATCCGGTCGGAGAGGGTCGCCCGTCATCGGGCCTTCGCGTCGGGCTGGCAAGGCATGCGGAGGGGAGGAAAACAGGATGTCCGACGGCTGGTTCGCACCGATCCGGGCCTATTGCGAGCGCGGGGATGCGGGCTTCTTGGCCGAGCCGCTGAACGCCGCCTCCAACGCCGCCTTCCTCGTCGCCGCGTTCCTGGCCTTTCGCCTTGCCGGCTCCGGCCCGAGACGAGACCGGGCGGCGACGGCGCTGGCCGGGCTCGTCGCCCTCGTCGGAATCGGGTCGTTCCTGTTCCACACCGTCGCCGTCCGCTGGGCGATGCTCGCCGACGTCATCCCCATCGCCCTCTTCATCTACGCCTATTTCTTCCTCGCCCTTCGACGGCTCCTCGGGCTCACCCTCGTTCCGGCGATCCTGGCGACCCTGGGCTTTGCCGGCTTCGCTGCCGGGCTGGAACCGGCCCTCGACGCGCTCACGGGCCAATCCATCGACCGCTTGAGCAACGGCTCTATCGCCTACGCGCCCGCCATCTTGGCCCTCGCCGGCGTCGCCGTCGGCTTGCTGATGCCCCAGACATGCTCCCTCGGCCCGGCACGGAGCCGCGCCGGCCTCTCGCTCCTCGCCATCGCCGCTCTGTTCGCCCTCTCGCTCACTTTCCGGACCTTGGACGCCGCGCTCTGCCCGAGCCTGCCCATGGGCACCCATTTCCTCTGGCATTGTCTCAACGCCGCCGTCCTGTACGGCCTCATCGCCACGGCGTGGCGCTTCGAGGCGAAGGTGAACGATCGGCGTTCACGCCCTGAGGAGGACGGCTCCGTCGTTCTCCGATAGGCCCGCTCGACGCCGCGTCGCACTGAACCACGGGTTTTCTTGCACCCCACAGGGATTCGTTGCAGAAGAGCCGGCCGTTCGAAGGAGCGGTGTCACGCACAGGCTCGAACGACGGGTTGCCCGCGCTCGGCCGAGCGAAGTCAAATACGGATCGCGTCCATGTCACAGAGCCTCCGCCTCGGCGTCGCCGGTCTCGGCACCGTCGGCGCTTCCGTCGTCCGGATGGTGGCTCGCCGCGCCGAAGCCATCACCGCCGCCACGGGCCGCGCGGTGCGCGTCACCGCCGTCTCTTCGCGCGACAAGACCCGCGACCGCGGGCTCGATCTCTCCGGCGTGACCTGGTTCGACGATCCGGTGGCCCTCGCTTCCTCGGGCGAGGTCGATTGCGTGGTGGAGCTCATCGGCGGCTCGGAAGGCCCGGCCAAGGCGACGGTTGAGGCCGCCATCGCGGCCGGCAAGCACGTGGTCACCGCCAACAAGGCGCTGCTGGCCCATCACGGCGCGGCCCTGTCGAAAGCCGCCGAGGCCAAGGGCGTGACCCTCGCCTACGAGGCTTCCGTCGCCGGCGGCATCCCCGTCATCAAGGCCCTGCGCGAGGGGCTCACCGGCAATGCCGTGTCGCGCGTCTACGGAATCATGAACGGCACCTGCAACTACATCCTCACCCGGATGGAGCGGGAGGGCCTGACCTTCGAAGCCTGCCTCAAGGATGCGCAGGCTTTGGGCTATGCCGAGGCCGACCCGACCTTCGACGTCGAGGGGTTCGACACCGCCCACAAGCTCGCCATTCTCGTCAGCCTCGCTTTCGGTGTGGAGATCGACGCCGAGGGCGTCTCGGTGGAAGGCATTTCGGCGATCCAACCGCTCGATCTCACCATGGCCGAGGAACTCGGCTACCGGATCAAGCTGCTCGGCGTCGCACAGGTGGCCGAGGGAGGTATCGAGCAGCGCGTCCACCCGACCATGGTGCCGAAATCCTCCGCCATCGCCCAGGTGATGGGTGTCACCAACGCCGTGACCATCGATGCGGATGCGGTGGGCGAGCTGACGCTGATCGGCCCAGGAGCTGGCGGCGAGGCGACCGCTTCCGCGGTGGTGGCGGACATCGCCGACATCGCGGCCGGCGTCGTGCGGCCGACCTTCGGACGCCCCGCCATGAGCCTCGCGCCGTCCGAGCGGGTGGCGATGCAGCGGCACGAGGGCGGCTACTACATCCGCCTCACCGTGCATGACCGGCCCGGCGTCGCGGCGGGTGTCGCCACGCGGATGGCCGAGCGCGACATCTCTATCGAAAGCATCCTGCAGCGGCGCTCGGAGAGCGCCGCCACCAAGGACCCGCATGGCCGCTCCGGCCAGCCGGTGCCCCTGGTACTGATCACCTACGCGGCCACGGAAGGCACCATACGCGCGGCGCTCGACGCCATCGCGGCGGATGGACTCCTTGCCGAAGCGCCGCAATTGATCAGGATCGAACGCGAATAAGAAGGCCGCCCATCGCGGCCCAGACACGACAAGGGACGGGACCAGGATGGCGGACGAAACGATTGGGCAGACGGGACATCCAGTCACCCGCACCCTGAGCCTCGAACTGGCGCGCGTGACCGAGCGCGCCGCCATCGCCGCTGCCCGGCTTCGCGGCCAGGGACGCGAGAAGGAGGCCGACCAGGCCGCCGTCGACGCCATGCGGCGCGAGCTCAACCTCCTGCCGATCAACGGCACGGTGGTCATCGGCGAAGGCGAGCGCGACGAGGCGCCGATGCTCTATATCGGCGAGCAACTCGGCACCGGGGCTGGGCCGAAGGTAGACATCGCCGTCGATCCGCTGGAGGGGACGACCCTCTGCGCCAAGGACATGCCCGGCGCCATCGCGGTGATGGCGCTCGCCGAGCACGGGTCGCTGCTCGCCGCGCCCGACGTCTACATGCAGAAGATCGCCATCGGCCCCGGCTATCCCCAGGGCCTCGTCGATCTCGATGCCAGCCCGGCCGACAACATCGCGGCGCTCGCCCGCCACAAGGGCTGCGCCCCCTCCGAAATCACCGCCATCATCCTCGACAGGCCGCGCCATATGGGCCTGGTCGCCGCCGTGCGCGAGACCGGTGCCGGCATCCGCCTGATCTCGGACGGCGACATCGCGGGCATCATCCACACGACGAGCCCGGACGAGACTGGCGCCGACATCTATCTCGGCATCGGCGCGGCACCCGAGGGCGTCATCGCGGCTGGCGTCCTGCGCTGCATCGGCGGGCATATGCAGGGCCGTCTGATCCTCGACAGCCACGACAAGCGCGAGCGCGCGGCCCGGATGGGCATCAGCGATCCGAACCGCAAATACGAGCTCGCCGACATGGCGCGCGGCGACGTGATCGTGGCCGCGACCGGCGTCACCGACGGGGCGCTCCTGCAGGGCGTGCGGTTCAAGACCGGCATGATCGTGACGGAGACGGTGGTCTACCGTTCGTCCACCGGCACCGTCCGCCGCATCGTCGGCGAGCATCGCCGCCCCGAGCGGTTCGAAGCGTGACCGCCGTGCCGGGCCTCGCGATCCGCGCCGTCCGGCCCGACGAGCGCGAGGCCTGGGAGGGGTTGTGGTCGGGCTATCTCGACTTCTACCGCGCCTCGATCCCGGCGGAGACCCGCGACCTGACGTGGTCGCGGATCCACGATCCCCTCGTGCCCATCCATGCGTTGGTGGCCGAGGATGAGGGCGTCCCGGTGGGGCTCGTCCATTACGTCTTCCACGCCTCGGCCTGGACGCGTGGACCGTACTGCTACCTGCAGGACCTGTTCACGGCGCCGTCCTCCCGGGGCAAGGGAGTCGCCCGCGCCCTGATCGAGGCGGTGATGGCCGAGGCCCGTCACGCCAGAGCCGACCGCGTCCACTGGCTGACGATGGAAGACAACGCACCGGCCCGCGCCTTGTACGATACGCTCGCCGACCGGTCGGGCTTCATCCAGTACCGGCGGATCTTGCCGCCGGGCTGAACGGACGACGTGATGGTGGACCTGGGGTTAGTGACCCAGACATCCGAATTTCTCAATGAAATCGTTCAAAAGCGGCCCCGACACGCTGACTCCATCCGTCCCTTCAGGCCCCCCACCCGACGCCTATCGCTCGGTGAGCGCTGCCTTGATGCGGTCGAGGTCGAGGGCGCGCCGTCCGGTCTGGATCTGCAGGCATTCGCCGCTGAGCGGGCCGATGATGGAGCCGCCGGGATAAACGAGGGACGGCCATTCGCAGGCCTTGTCGCGGAACGCGATCCAGGCCCGCTGAGCGTCGCGCAGGGAGAGGTTGGCGCTCTCGCTCATCGCCGCGCCCAAATCCTTGTAGGTGCGGTTGAGGAGCGTATCCCAGGCCGCGATCTCGCGGGCGTAGCACCCGTTCATGCCCATGGTGGACGAGCCCGAACCGTCCGGCGCATCGATGCAGGGTTGGGAGACACGCCCGATACAGGACAGGCGCGCGCCGTCGTCCTTGGCGGATCCGACGCAACGCTCGATCGTCGCCAAGTCGGACGAGGCCTGACGGCCCGTATCCGTCTGGGCGAGGGCGACTCCGCCCGACGACAGGGTGAGCATCGCCAAGGCGGCGATGCCGTTCGAGAATCCTCCGCGCATCGTGCGGGCTTCAGTTGAAGAGGGTGCCTACGCCGCCCTGCACACGTCCGAGACCCTGCTTGGCCACGGGATTGCCGGGCTCGAGCTGAGCGGCCCGCTGGTAGCTCTCCATCGCCTCCTTCTTGCGGTTCGACTTCTCGTAAGCGAGACCGCGATAGGCCCAGGAGGTGGCGTCCTTGTTGTTGACGTTGAGGGCCGCGTTGTAATCCTCGATCGCCTTGTCGAACTGGTTCGTGGCGATGAGGCTCTGGCCGCGCGCGGCGTAGGGCGCGGCGACGAAGGGATTGCGGTCGATGGCGGCGTCGAAATCGCCGATGGCCTGGGTGTTCTGGCCCTGGCGCTGACGGACGAGGCCGCGCGCATGGTAGGCCTCGGCCGATTCCGGCGTCAGGCGGATCGCCTGGTTGAGGTCGGAGGTGGCGCCGTCGAGATCGCCCTGGGCGCGCAGCACGTTGGCGCGGCCGATATAGGCCGGCCCGTAGCTCGGATCCGCGGAGATCGCCTTCGAGAAATCGGCCAATGCCGCGTCGTTGCGGCCGGTCTGGCGGTAGGCTAGGGCACGGTTGTTGTAGGCCGAGGCCGAATTCGGATCGATCTGGACGGCTTTCGAGAAGTCACCGATGGCGTCGTTGAACTGGCCCGAACGGGCATAGGCCGCGCCGCGGGTGACATAGGCGCCGGCATCGTTGGGATTGCGCTGGATAACCTCGGTGAGGGAGGCGATGTTGACGTTGGTGGCACCGGTGGAATCGGTTTCGACCACGGCGAACTGGCGCGTCGCCGCTGCCCCGCCACCGCCATAGGTCTCGCACCCGGCCAAAGCCGCCGCCATCGCCACGGCCCCGATCAGACCCGCCTTCGCGCGCGGCACTACAAACGTCATTGCCCCTCTCCCCTCGGGATCGCCATGCCCCCAAGGCACGCTCCCGTCCGCTGCTGTCGCCCATCCCGCCGCCGGCGCGCTCCGTGAGGGGCTGCGCAACGCGGGGGCCGGCGAATTCCGGCACGATCCCGCATCGCGGTGAACACGCGCTTAAAAGAGCGCCGGTGCACCCGCTCAAGCGTCGCGATGTGGCGAAGGTATGGCTCGCGCCGGGGCAGGGTCGAGAACGCGATGAGCGGGATCGAGGCAGAGGGCCGGTGTTGCAGAAAAGGCGCAATTTTGCGCCTCACCCGCGGCGTCTACACAACCGGGATCACCCGCGTGACATGGCCCATCTTGCGGCCCGGCCGGGCGTCACCCTTGCCGTAGAGGTGCAGATGCGCGCCGGGTTCGGCGAGGAGCGCCTGCCAGGCGTCGATATCGTCGCCGATCAGGTTCTGCATCTCGACGGAGGCCCTGGCGACGCGCGAGGCATCGCCCAGGGGCCAGCCGCAGACGGCGCGCACATGCTGGGCGAATTGCGACGTCACCGCGCCCTCGATGGTCCAATGCCCGGAATTGTGCACCCGCGGCGCGATCTCGTTGACGATCAAATGCTCGCCGGCCTCATCACGCACCAGGAACATCTCAACGGCGAGGATTCCCACATAGTCCAGGGCCTCGGCAATCCTGCGGGCGATCTCCACCGCTTTCCGGGCGGTCTCCTCCGACAGGTTCGGTGCGGGCACGCGTGTGAGCGCCAGGATGTGGTCGCGGTGCTCGTTCTCGCACAGGTCGAAGGCGGCGAAGCTTCCATCGGGGGAACGGGCCGCCACCACCGAGACCTCGCGCTCGAAGGGCACGAACCCTTCGAGGATGAGCGGCGCGCCGCCGAACTCGGCGAAAATCGCGTTCCGGTCGCCCTCTTCGGCGGTGCGGATGATGCGCTGGCCTTTGCCGTCATAGCCGAAGCGGCAGGTCTTCAGCACGGCGGGAAGGCCTATCGCCTCCAGCGCGCGGGCGAGGTCGTCCGGCGTGTCGATCTGCCGGAACGGCGCGGTGGCGATGCCGAGGCCGTTGATGAAGCTCTTCTCGGACAACCTGTCCTGAGTCGTGGAGAGGGCGTCGGCGCTGGGGCGGAGGGGCGCGTGGCGCGCCAGCAGGTCGGCGGTCTCCCGCGGGATGTTCTCGAATTCGTAGGTCACGACGTCGACGCTCGCCGCGAAGCGGGCGAGGGCGTCTGAATCGTCATAGGCCGCGCAGGTCGTCTCGGCAGCGACATCGAAGGCCGGGCTCGCCGCATCGGGGGCGTAGACATGGACCTTCAGGCCGTAATTGGCCGCGGCCAGCGCGATCATGCGGCCGAGCTGGCCGCCGCCGATGATGCCGAGGGTGGAACCGGGCGTGAGGGACATGTCGGTCACGGAATCTGTGTCTCCGGCCTCTCGGCCACGGATGCGGTCTGCGCGGCTCGCCACGCATCGAGGCGCTCGGCGAGGGCGGTGTCGGTCAGGGCCAGGACGGCGACAGCGAGGAGGGCCGCGTTGACGGCACCGGCCCGGCCGATGGCGAGGGTGCCCACGGGAATGCCGGCCGGCATCTGCACGATCGATAGCAGGCTGTCCTGGCCAGACAGGGCCTTCGATTCCACCGGCACGCCGAAGACCGGCAGTGAGGTCATGGCGGCGGTCATGCCGGGGAGATGCGCGGCCCCGCCAGCGCCGGCGATCACGACCTTGTAGCCCGCCTGCTTCGCCCCCTTGGCGAAGGTGACGAGGCGGTCCGGCGTGCGATGGGCGGAGACGATGAACGCCTCGTGCGGCACGCGAAGGGCATCGAGGGTATCGGCGGCGTGCTGCATGGTCGCCCAGTCGGACTGGCTTCCCATGATGATCGCGACCGGGGGCGCTCCCGCCATCGTCGTCACTTCCTTCCCGAGACGATCGCGGCCGCCTGGTCGTGCTTGGCCGGGTTCAGGCCATGTCTTCGTGGCGGCGCGATCCCGGGAAGCGATCCTGCACCCGGACCGTGCCGCATACGCGGGCGGGCGACCGCCCGCAAGACGGTGCCCGAGCCAATCCTGTGCTCAAGGCAAACCGGTTCCAGAGCGCTCTCCGCCGACGTGGATGCAGGCTCGGCGAAAAAGAGCGCGGCAGAACAGAAGGCCTGAAGATGTGCCCGACCCGACGTGGTCGGGCGCAGCTCTAGGCGATGATGTCGGGCGTGATCTGGTCTTCCAGATAGGAGATCCGGTCCCGCAGGCCGAGTTTACGCCGCTTCAGGCGTTGGATCTGCAACTGGTCGCCGGCGACGCTCAGTTCCAAGGCGTCGATGGCCCCGTCGAGGTCGCGGTGCTCCTGGCGGAGCCGCGCCAGCTCTTCGACGAACTCCGCCGTCCCGTCATCCTCGAACTCACCCGCCATCGCACCTGCAGCCCCGACACGCCCCTTGTTGAAACCATGCGGCACACACGCCCCTGCGGCAAGGCGGTGGCCGCAATTCGCTCTGGAAGATGCTTCTTCCATCGCAGCGGGCTTCGCCGGGCACGATTAACTAATGTTGCCCAACACCCGAATCCGGTTTCGACAGCCGGCTCATACTATGCCAATCTACCTGAGTCGGAACGAGACAGGAGAAACGACTCATGTCGCTGCAGACGCATTTGAGCCAACTCGCCCTCAAGCACGAAGCCCTCGAGCGGGAACTTCATTCCGCGATTCAAAGCCCGTCTGAGAACGATCTACGGATCGCAGAATTGAAGCGACGCAAACTTCACCTCAAGGACGAGATCAACCGGCTTCGTGCCGCGACCGACTCGGTGCATTAACGCCCGTTCCAAGCCATTTCGTAATTTCCAGAACGACGCCGCCGCGCTCCACAGCGCGGCGGCTTTGGTTTGTGGTGGTGTCGGCCGTGTCGCCTTGGGCGCGGCTTGAGCTACAATCCCCGATCAAGCCGGCATCCTTCGACCGGCCATCCAGGGACGAACCGCCATGGACGCTGCCGCGACACCTCCCGAATCGGCTGAAGCACCAGACGCGTACGGCCCGGTCCATGCCGCCTCCCTCGCCGATCCCGAAGGTTTCTGGCTGAAGGCCGCCGATGCGCTCGACTGGGAGACCGCCCCCTCCCGCGCCTTCGACCCGGAGGCCGGTGCCTATGGACGCTGGTTTCCCGACGCGACGCTGAATGCCTGCCACAACGCCGTCGACCGCCATGTGGCCAAGGGACGGGGCGAGCAGGCGGCGATCCTGTACGATTCCCCCGTCACCGGAACGAAGCGGACGATCAGCTACGCGGCCCTGCGCGACGAAGTGGCGACCCTCGCCGGCATCCTCTCGCTGCTCGGCGTGGAGAAGGGCGACCGGGTCGTCATCTACATGCCGATGATTCCCGAAGCCGTGTTCGGGATGCTGGCCTGCGCACGTCTCGGCGCGGTCCATTCCGTGGTGTTCGGCGGTTTCGCCGCCAACGAACTCGCGATCCGCATCGCCGACGCCGCCCCGAAGGTGGTGCTGGCCGCCTCCTGCGGGATCGAACCGAGCCGGGTCGTGCCCTACAAGCCGCTGCTGGACGCGGCCATCGCGGCCTCGCCGCACAAGCCCGCGGCCTGTCTCATCCTGCAGCGTCCTCAGGCGGAGGCGGGATTGGTGGAGGGACGCGACCGCGACTGGGCCGAGACGGTCTCCCGCGCGAAGGCGGCCGGGATCAGCGCCGATTGCGTCCCCGTCGCGGCGACCGACCCGCTCTACATCCTCTATACCTCGGGCACGACGGGCAAACCCAAAGGCGTGGTGCGGGATACCGGCGGGTATTGCGTGGCGCTCTCCTGGTCGATGCCCAACCTCTACGATGTGAAGCCCGGCGAGGTGTATTTCTGCGCCTCCGATATCGGCTGGGTGGTGGGCCATTCCTACATCGTCTACGCGCCGCTGCTGCATGGCTGCACCACCGTCCTCTACGAAGGCAAGCCGGTGGGGACACCCGATGCGGGGGCGCTCTGGCGGGTCGCGGCGGAATACGGCGTCGCCTGCCTGTTCACGGCACCGACGGCCCTACGAGCGATCAAGAAGGACGACCCGCGCGCCGAACTCGTCGCCTCCTACGACCTGTCCGGCTTCCGCTCCCTGTTCCTCGCCGGCGAGCGGGCCGACCCGGATTCGGTCGCCTGGGCCGAGCGGGCCCTCGACCGGCCGGTGATCGACCATTGGTGGCAGACCGAGACCGGCTGGGCCATCGCCGGCAATCCGGTGGGGATCGGCATGCTGCCGGTGAAGCATGGCAGCGCCTGCGTGCCGATGCCGGGCTACGATCTCGCCGTCCTCGACGAAGCCGGCAAGCCGCTGCCGCCCGACACGATGGGCACGATCGCCCTGCGGCTTCCCCTGCCGCCCGGCTGCCTGCCGACCCTGTGGGGCTCGGACGATCGCTTCCGCCAGAGCTACCTCACCACCTATCCCGGCTGGTACGACACCTCGGATGCCGGGATCGTCGACGCGGACGGTTACGTCACCGTGCTCGGGCGCACCGACGACATCATCAACGTCGCCGGGCACCGGCTCTCCACCGGCGGGATGGAGGCGGTTCTGGCCGCCCATCCCGATGTCGCCGAATGCGCCGTCATCGGCATCCGCGACGCGCTGAAAGGCGAACAGCCCTGCGGCTTCGTCGTGCTGAAATCCGGCGTCTCCCGCGACACCGCCGAGATCGAGCGCGAACTCGTCGCTTCCATCCGCGAGCGCATCGGCCCCGTAGCGGCGTTCAAGCTGGCCCTCACCGTGGCACGGCTACCCAAGACCCGCTCGGGCAAGATCCTGCGTGGCACCATGAAGAAAATCGCCGACGGCGAAGCCTGGACCACCCCACCCACCATCGACGACGCCGCCGTTCTGGACGAGATCGGCGAGAGCTTGAAGGGGAGGGGGATCGGGAGCTGAGCGTTCCCTTGGCTGGACTGATGAAGCTTCAGCGGAACCCGTTCCGGCGCCAGTCGAAGAAGAAGCGCAGCGTCAGGCTCCCAGCGACGAGGGGAGCCGCTGAAGCTGCACGCCCTGCGCTGACAGCTTTTGGATTCACCCATCTGCTCGATGGCTGTTCCTCTCTCAAAGAGATGGTGACGTGAGGCGCGACGGGCTCACTCTCCTAGAAGGCAGGGCGATCGCATATGCCAATTTGCTTGTCAGAAACCCGCTGGCACCCCCCCGTCATCCCGGGTCCGCGTAGCGGAGCCCGGGATCCAGAAACACAAGTAGTGCAGGACTTTACACTGTCAGCGGCTCTGGATTGCACGCCTCTGGCGCGGCCCTCCGGGTCCGGGCTCGCCTGTGGCGACGCGGAATGACGGTGTGGTGTCATATGCGATCACCCTGCCTGGAAGGAGAGGGGACCCGAGCGGCCCGCGAGATGTGGGAGTATCGCAGACGGAGACGCTTTGGGCGTTCGGGAAACGCAGATGTGGCCCGTCCATCCCTGGCGCGGGGGAGACAGGTGCTCCATCTAGGCTTTCAGCCAAAACCGGAGCCCGCACATGACCGCACGCCTGTTCGAGCCTCTGTCTCTCGATGGCCTGACGCTGCCCAACCGCATCATCGTCGCCCCCATGTGCCAGTATTCGGCCCATGCGGGCCAAGCGGGCGATTGGCACCTGATGCATCTGGGGCAGCTCGCCATGTCGGGCGCGGGCCTACTGACGCTGGAAGCCACCGCGATCTCGCCGGAGGCGCGCATCTCGCCCACCGATCTCGGCCTCTACTCGGACGAGACCGAGCTGGCGCTGGGCCGGGTGCTCGATGCGGTGCGGCTCCGTGCGCCGATCCCCATCGCGATCCAGATCAACCATGCCGGTCGCAAGGCCTCGAGCCGCGCCCCCTGGGACGGCGGCTCGCAGATCGAGCCGGAGATGCCGGACGGCTGGCGCACGGAGGCGCCGTCAGCCATCGCCCATGGTGAGGGTGAGGTGCCGCCCCACGCCCTCGACGCGGAGGGCCTGAAGCGCATCCGCGACGGGTTCGTGGAGACGGCGAAGCGCGCCCTGCGCATCGGGATCGACGGGTTCGAACTCCACGGCGCCCATGGCTACCTGCTGCACCAGTTCCTCTCGCCGCTCTCCAACAGCCGTACGGATGCCTATGGCGGCAGCCTCGCGAACCGCATGCGCTTTCCGCTGGAATGTTTCGAGGCGGTGCGCGAGGTCGTGCCGGCCGGTAAGCCGGTCTGGATGCGGGTCTCGGCCACCGATTGGGTCGAGGGCGGCTGGTCTCTCGACGAGACCGTGGAACTGGCCCATGCGCTGAAGCGGCGCGGTTCGGCGGCGATCCACGTCTCCACCGGCGGCCTCTCGACGCGCCAGGAGATCCCGCTCTCGCCCGGCTATCAGGTTCCCTTCGCCGAGCGGGTGAAGGCCGAGACCGGGCTCACCACGATCGCGGTCGGCCTCATCACCGAGGCGGCCCATGCGGAATCGATCCTGGCCGAGGGCAAGGCCGATGCGGTCTCGCTCGCCCGCGCCATGCTGTACGATCCGCGCTGGCCGTGGCATGCGGCGGCCGAGCTCGGCGCCCAGGTGAGTGCGCCCAAGCAGTACTGGCGCTGCCAGCCGCGTCAGTTCAAGACCCTGTTCCGCGACACCCAGTTCGGGCAACGCTGACCCGATTTCAGGCAAAGACCATGGACGACGACATCACGACGATCACGGTGCAGCGCGTCCGCTACGACGAGGAGAACGGCATCAGCCTGATCTCCGGCGCGGATGACGAGGAGGAGCCGGCCGGCTACTTCATCATCCAGATCGAGAAGGGCGACCCCGACGGGCCGCTCATCGAGATTTTCGGCGAAGACCTCACCCAGTCCGACGGGGTGACGGCCTTGGAGATCGGCGTGCGCCACCTGCTCTTCAGCTTCGAGCCGACGAGCCTCATCGGCGCGGAGATGCCGATGGTGCGGATCGAATCGATGACGGAGATCGCCGAACTCGCCAAGGCGCGGCTCAGGGTCGCCTTCGGCAAGCGGACGCGGCTGGCCTGATTCGGCCACCCTATTTCGCCACCGCCCCCACCAGCGGCCCCAGCGGCCGGCTGATGTCCGACCGGTTGATGCCCGGCGCGTAGAGGCTGGACACGCTGCCGTCGAGGAACAGCGCGTTGGCGCAGCCGAGCGTGTCCTTGAACAGGCGGGCGAAGGAACCGAAGGTCACGGGGCGCTCGGAAATGGCGAAGATGGCGGTGCGGCCGTCGTCGCGGACGCCGACGCCGTTGCGGATCTTCTGGCTCGGCCCGTCGGTGGAGATCTTCGGATGGATCTTGCCGTCGATCACCAGCATCGGCCCCGATTGAGTGGCGAAATCCGGCTTGATCTTCTGGCGCAGGTAGCGCGCCGTGTCGGCGACGCCCGCGCGCTCGCCCTTCACGTAGAAGATGCCATTGGGCTTGAGGTGAAAGTTGCCCGGCCCGTTGGCGGTGGAGACGCCCTTCATCTCGCGGCCCTCCTCCACATAGAGGCCGACCGGCGCCTGGCCCTTGTCGTACATGCCGCCATTCATGGCGAAGCTGAGCTTCGGCCCGATCTTCTCGCCCAGCGTCGACAGCGACGAATAGGGCAGGCCGTCGGCGCCGAGCCAGAACACCCGGACCCGCTCGCGGCGCAGATCCACCGTACAGATCGTGAAGGTCTCGCCCTCCGACTGCACCGCCTTACACGGAGAGGCTGTGGCGGGCGCGGCCCGCGCAGGTAGGGGAGCGAGTCCGGCCACGCCCGCGAGGAGCATGGCCCCGGCAAAGGCTCGGGCAACAGCACGGGCAAGGTTGGGTCGCGTTGACGTCATCGGTGAATCCCGGGGCGAACGAACCGTCCGCCGTCCCATGCGGACGGCGTGGCGCGGGGTGTCCTCGCCCGAAACCGGAGGCGTTTTCAAGGCGTGACGGTCGCCCGTCTCACCGAGCTGTGATCGGCACGGCCGGTGCGGGACAAAATGCGCCATGAACCCTTTGCGGAGCCGGGGCGTTCTGCAACCACTGGGGACAAGAACCTGTCTTTGGAGACAAGACGATGAAACGCATTGTTCTGGCAGCGACCGCGATGGTCGGCGCTCTGGCGATGATCCCGGCGACGGCGGAAGCCCGCGGCTGGGGCGGCCATGGCGGCGGATTCGGCCATGGTGGCGGGTTTGGCCATGGCGGCTTCGGCCGCGGTGGATTCGCCCATGGCGGCTTCGGCCGCGGGGGCTTCGGTCACGGCGGCTTCGGCGGCTATCGCGGCGGCTTCCGGAGCGCGGGCTTCGGCTATCGCGGCGGCTGGGGTGGGCATCGCGGCTACGGCTGGCGCGGTGGTTACGGCCGTGGCTACGGCTACGGCCTCGGCGGTCTCGGCCTCGGTGTGGGCCTCGGCCTCGCCGCTGGCGGACTCTATGGCGGCTACGGTGGCTATGGCGGATACCCGGCCTACGGGTATGGTTACGCCCCGGCCGCTTATGGCGGATACGGCGGTTACGGTGGCGAATGCTACACCGTCCCGCGTACCCGCTGGACTCCGTACGGACCTCGCCGGGTCCTGGTCGAGCGCTGCTACTGAGCCGGTCTCGTTCGAGAAGACTTCAATGGGAAAGGGACCGCCTCGGCGGTCCCTTTTTCGTTGCCCCCTCGGCCAACCCATACGCTATCGCCGGCCTCGCTCGTCCTTGCGCATCGGCATGGCATCGATAGTGGAAAACAGGCGGGGAGCCGGGATCGGGGCGGCTTCGACGAGCTTCGCATCGCCGTCCTTGCCCACCAGCACGACACGGAAGTCCCGGTCCCCGATCCCGAAGCGGTTGCGGATGCTTTTGGCCTCGGCGCCTGTCCCGATCGCCTCCACCACGACGAGGTCGCGCTCCGCGTAATCCGCCCGTCGCGCCCGCGCCTCGCGTCTCTGCGCCTCGATCCGCGGGTCTTCACCGTCCGGAGCGACGATGACCAGAACGCGTGATGTCCAGCGATGGGCGGCGAGGGGATCTTCGGCGAGTGCCTGCGACGCAAGGCCGGACATGGCAGCGATACTGGCGAGGAGAAGCGGGCTGGCCATCCGGGTATACCGATCGGGGTGACGGGCATGTGCCCATGGGCGTCAACGCCGCTCGGCGCGGGCGGTGCCCCGGCCCTGCGACGGGAACACCCCGAGCCAGATCGGCCTTGTCGGGTTGTCCCTCGATTCCCGCACGCCCGTTCAGCGGATTCGTCATCACAACCGGAGCGTCAGATCATGGTCGCCGTGAACCGCAGCATCGTCCTCGCCTCCCGTCCGCACGGAGAGCCGACCGCCGCGCATTTCCGGCTCGAGGAGAGCCGCACACCGACGCCGGGGGAGGGGGAAGTGCTGCTCCGCAACCGCCTCCTCTCCCTCGATCCCTACATGCGCGGACGGATGAGCGCGGCGAAATCCTATGCCGAGCCTGTCGCCATCGGCGCGCCCATGGTCGGGGCCACCGTATCGGAGGTGGTGGTTTCGCGGCATCCGGATTTCCACGAGGGCGACGTGGTGACCGCCTTCGGGGGCTGGCAGGATTTCGCGGTAACCAAGGGACAGGGGCTGCGCAAGCTCGATCCAGAAGCGGCGCCGGTCAGCACGGCGCTCGGCGTCCTCGGGATGCCGGGCATGACCGCCTATACCGGCCTCCTCACCATCGGGCAGCCGAAGGCGGGCGAGACCGTCGTGGTCGCCGCCGCTGCCGGGCCGGTAGGCTCCCTCGTCGGCCAGATCGCCAAGCTGAAGGGCGCGCGCGCCGTCGGCATCGCGGGCGGTCCTGAGAAATGCGCCTACCTCACCGACGTGCTCGGCTTCGACGCGGCGGTCGATCACCGCACCGACGACCTGCCCGGCGCGCTTGCCGCCGCTTGTCCCGACGGGATCGACGTGTATTTCGAGAATGTCGGCGGCGCGGTGTTCGACGCCGTGCTGCCGCTCCTCAACGACTTCGCCCGCATCCCGGTCTGCGGCCTCGTCTCGGGCTACAACCTCACCGAATTGCCTTCGGGGCCGGACCGCAGCCCCGTCATCATGCGCGCCATCCTGACCAAGCGCCTGACCCTGCGCGGCTTCATCGTGTGGGATTTCGCCGACCAGGAGGAGGAGTTCCTGAGTGAGGTCGGAACCTGGCTGAGAGAAGGGCGCATCCAGCATCGGGAAGACATCGTCGAAGGACTGGAGGCGGCGCCGGAGGCCTTCATCGGACTGCTGAAAGGCCGGAATTTTGGCAAGATGCTGGTGCGGATCGCGTGACCAGCAGGTGCGCGATCCTTGCGCGCCAAAACGAACAAAGATAGAACATCGACCTGTGATCGGTGGGGACAAATTCGCCCTCCCGATTGCGGGCCGCCTGTCCGACGTTCATGAAGGGCGAACGGGACGGACGGCGCGTGAGGCCCTTCCGTCAGTGAGATCGATCGAGAGGAGAGCGGCATGGCCGGCAGCGTCAACAAGGTGATTTTGGTGGGCAATCTCGGGCGCGACCCCGAGACCCGGCGCCTCGCCTCCGGCGATCCCGTGGTCAACCTGCGCATCGCCACGTCCGAATCCTGGAAGGACAAGGCCTCGGGCGAGCGCAAGGAGAAGACCGAGTGGCACTCGGTGGTGATCTACAACGAGAACCTCGCCCGCGTGGCCGAGCAGTACCTGCGCAAGGGCTCGAAGGTCTATATCGAGGGCCAGCTCCAGACCCGGAAATGGGCGGACCAGTCCGGCGTCGAGAAATACACCACCGAGGTGGTGCTCCAGCGCTTCCGCGGTGAACTCACGCTCCTCGACGGTCGTAGCGGCGGCGGAGAAATGGGCGCCGACGACGAGGGCGGCGGCCAGATCAGCCGTGGCGGCGATTACGGCGGCGGCCGTGGCGGGGATCGCGGGGGAGACCGGGGTGGCGATCGCGGCGGGGAATACGGCGGCGGCCGTTCCTCGGGCGGCGAGCGTCGGCCGGCGGCGAGCACCTCGAAGCCCAATTACGACCTCGACGACGATATCCCGTTCTAGGGATCTGCCGTTCCCGTCAACGGCATCCGACGGACGGGAAGCTAGGCGTATCGGCCTCCACCCGGCCCGCTCACGGCGAAGATAGTCACATATCTCGCGGGCAGCGCGGGTCCCCTCTCTTGGAAGGAGAGGGACAGGGTGAGGTGTGTGACCTTTCCGGAGATGGACCACACCTCACCCCAGCCCTCTCCTTCCAGGAGAGGGAGTGCTGTCGCGCCTCATATCGACCGCTCGTGAACCGGGGAACAGACGTCGAGCAGCTCGATAAATTCAAAAGACGCTCACTGGAGCGGACGGACGGGCGCCCCGATAGCGAACAGGCATCAGGCGTCGGGTTGCGACGGCCCGAGCCGCACCATCGCCGATGCGACCTCCAGCAGGGTTTCCCCGGTCAGATCCGGTGCCTCGAGGTCCGGTGAGTACGGCACGCCACGAGCGACATAGCCAGTCATGAGGCCGGCGATCCTGGCGCCGTGGAGGTCCCAAGGGTGGGTCGCGATCATCGCCATCTCGCTCGGGGCGAGGGCGGCGGCCCGCGCGGCATGGCGGTAGACCTCGGGGCGCGGCTTCGAGAGCTTCACCTCTTCGATGGAGAAAACCCGCTCGACGAGCCCCTCCATGCCGGCCGCAGCGAGCAATCCCCTCGTGGTCGCGGCTGCGCCGTTGCTCAGTGCGAAGACCCGGATGCCGGCATCGGCCAGAACCTCGAATGCCGCCTTGGCGTCCTCGTGCGGCGGAAGGGCCTTCATCATGCCGAGCAAAGCCGTCTTGTCCTCCGGCGAGGCGGAGAGGCCATGCATGGCGAGCACCTCGTCCAGGCACCCCGACAGCACGGACTGGAACGGCGCAAAGGTGCCTGTCGCCGCCAGGGCGAACATGTCCCGCAGGCCGGCGGTGTAGAGGAAGTCCAGGGCGAGGGGCGGCAAGCCCATCGCCACCAGGGCGGGCCGCATCGGCTCCATGCTGAACACGGTGCCGATGATATCGAAAGCGACGGCTTTCGGGCGAACGAGCATGACTTTGCCCCTGTCGATGGATGCGGCGGGATCGATGGCGTCGGGTAACCGGCCCAGCGGTCTGTGAGTTCACACGAACCGTGCCTTCGTGCTTCCATGGGCACGATCGAGCAGGGGAGGCGAATCGATGCGCGTCATGGTTCTGGTCAAGGCGACCACAGACAGCGAGGCGGGGATCATGCCCTCCCTCGACCTGCTCACCGCCATGGGCGAGTTCAACATGGAACTCGCCAAGGCGGGCATCCTCCTCGCCGGCGAGGGCCTGCACCCCTCCGCCAAGGGCAAGCGGGTCGCCTTCGATGGTGCCTCCCGCACCGTCAGCGACGGCCCCTTCGCCGCGACCGGGGAACTGGTCGCCGGCTTCTGGCTCTGGCAGGTGAAGGACATGGAGGAAGCGCTCGACTGGGTGAAGCGCTGTCCCAACCCGATGCCCGGCCCGAGCGAGATCGAGATCCGGCCGCTCTACGAGATGTCCGATTTCGCGGGCGCTGCGGCGGGGTGAGGAGCACGAGGCTCCGACCCCACCATTGCAGGCCGTCTCGCGACACTCCGACCTGGGCCCCGGATCGGGTTCGGCCGCGCCTCAACCCATTCGGGGAAGAGGCCGGGAAACAACCGGCGCTCATGCGCTGAAATCGGCGTGGCAAGCGCTTGCGACGCATGGGGTTTGTCGATGTCGTCGCGACATGTCCGGCGGTGGCGCAGCGGCACCGGATGGCGTATGAAGGACGTCCGAGCCAGGACGTGACGCGGCCGGCCTTTTCGAGGCCACGCGGAACGCCCCGCCCCCCACTTTCCGTAGCGCCCGTCGCTCCACGCGGACCCGGCCCGCCGGGACCGTCACAGGCAGAGATCGAAGACCTTGGCAGAGAAAGACGATACCGGCGCCGGCGCGACGCCGCCCGCCTCGGACATCAAGCCCGTTTCCATCACCGACGAGATGCGCCGCTCCTATCTCGATTACGCCATGAGCGTGATCGTGAGCCGGGCTTTGCCCGATGCGCGGGACGGCCTGAAGCCGGTGCACCGGCGCATCCTCTACTCGGCCTATGAGAGCGGGCACCTGCCCGAGCGGAAATACGTCAAGTCGGCCCGCATCGTCGGCGACGTGATCGGTCTCTACCATCCGCATGGCGACCAATCGATCTACGACGCCTTGGTCCGCATGGCCCAGGACTTCTCGATGCGGCTCATGCTCATCGACGGCCAGGGCAATTTCGGCTCCGTGGACGGCGATCCGCCGGCGGCCATGCGCTACACCGAGTCGCGTCTGGCCAAGCCCGCCAACGCGTTGCTCGCCGATATCGACAAGAACACCGTCGACTTCCAGCCGAACTACGACGAGTCGCGCGAGGAGCCGAAGGTTCTGCCCGCGCGCTTCCCCAACCTCCTCGTCAACGGAGCGGGCGGCATCGCGGTGGGCATGGCCACCAACATCCCGCCGCACAATCTCGGCGAGCTCATCGACGCCTGCATCGCCCTCATCGACGAGCCGGGCCTGACGATCGAGCAGCTGACCGAATACGTCCCCGGCCCCGACTTCCCCACCGGCGGCTCGATCCTCGGCCGCGCCGGCGTGCGGCAGGCCTACGCCACGGGCCGCGGCTCGGTCATCATGCGGGCGAAGTCCCATGTGGAAGAGCTTCGCAAGGAGCGCGAGGCGCTGATCTTCACCGAGATCCCGTATCAGGTGAACAAGGCGACTCTCATGGAGAAGATCGCCGAGCTGGTGAAGGAGAAGCGGGTCGAGGGCATCTCCGACCTGCGCGACGAATCCGACCGCGACGGCATGCGCATCGTCATCGAGATCAAGCGCGATTCGATGGCCGACGTGGTGCTGAACCAGCTCTACCGCTTCACACCGCTGCAATCCTCGTTCGGCTGCAACATGGTGGCGCTGAACGGCGGCCGCCCCGAACTGATGAACCTGAAGGACCTGCTCACGGCCTTCGTCGACTTCCGCGAAGAAGTCGTCTCCCGTAGGACCAAGTTCCTGCTCGGCAAAGCCCGCGAGCGCGCCCACGTCCTGTGCGGCCTCGCCATCGCGGTGGCCAATATCGACGAGGTCATCCGCCTCATCCGCACCTCGCCCGATCCGAACACCGCCCGCGAGGCGCTGATGGGCCGCCATTGGCCGGCCCTCGACATCGCGCCGCTCATCGCCCTGGTGGACGACCCGCGCCACCGCGTGGACGAGAACGGCAATTACCGCCTGTCGGAGATCCAGGCCCGCGCCATCCTCGACCTGCGCCTGCAGCGCCTCACCGCTCTCGGCCGCGACGAGATCGGCGACGAGCTCCAGAAGCTCGCCGACGAGATCGCCGACTACCTCGACATCCTGCGCTCGCGCCTGCGCATCATGACCATCGTCAAGGACGAGCTGCGCGAAGTGCGCGAGGCCTACGCCACGCCGCGCAAGACCATGATCCTCGACTGGGATTCGAACGTCGAGGACGAGGACCTGATCCAGCGCGAGGACATGGTCGTCACCGTGTCCCATGCCGGCTACGTCAAGCGCGTGCCGCTCTCGACCTACCGGGCCCAGCGCAGGGGCGGCAAGGGCCGCTCGGGCATGTCCACCCGAGACGAGGATTTCGTCACCCGCCTGTTCGTCGCCAGCACCCATACGCCGGTCCTGTTCTTCTCGAACCAGGGGCAGGTCTACAAGGAGAAGGTCTGGCGCCTGCCGATGGCCGCCCCCAACGCGCGCGGCAAGGCGCTGGTTAACATCCTCGCCATGGATGCGGGCACGGAGCGCATCACCACGATCATGCCGCTGCCCGAGGACGAAGCCTCCTGGGAGACGCTCGACGTCATGTTCGCCACCGCCAGCGGCGGCGTGAGGCGCAACAAGCTCTCGGACTTCGTGCAGGTGAACCGCGCCGGCAAGATCGCCATGAAGCTCGATGAGGGCGACCACATCGTCCACGTGGAGATCTGCCGCGCCGACCAGAACGTCCTGCTCACCACGCAAGCCGGCCAGTGCATCCGCTTCCCGGTGGAGGATGTCCGCGTCTTCAAGGGCCGCGATTCCACCGGCGTGCGCGGCATCAGCCTGGCGCAGGACGACCGCGTCATCTCGATGACGATCCTCAACAGCTTCGATGCGACGCCCGAGGAGCGGGGCGCCTTCCTGAAGATGCAGCGGGCCGTGATCGGCGACACCGAGGGCGGCGATGCCGATTCCGAGGACATCGCCACCGATGCACCGCTTCTCTCCCAGGAGCGCTACGCCGAAATGGGCGCCGCTCAGCAATTCGTGCTCACCCTCTCCGAGCGCGGCTTCGGCAAGCGCAGCTCGTCCTTCGAGTATCGAATCTCGGGTCGCGGCGGCAAAGGCATCACCGCCATGCGGGTCAACCCGCGCAACGGCAACCTCGTCGCCTCCTTCCCGGTCCAGCCCTCCGACCAGATCATGCTGGTGACCAATGCCGGACAACTCATCCGTGTGCCGGTGGACGATATCCGCATCGTCGGCCGCGCCTCGCAGGGTGTCACGGTGTTCAACACCGAGAAGACCGAGCGCGTGGTCTCCGTCGAGCATATCGAAGGTGAAGGCGAAGGTGAGGACGATGCCGGAGAGGTGACGGCAATCGATCCCGCAGGCGACGCCACCTGAAGACGGCCCTGTTCAGGCCGGTCTGGAATCGTTCGAGACCAGTCTGAACATTGTCGCGGGGAATGCCGGTCGAGTCGCAAGACTTGGCCGGCATTCTCGTTTCGGTCACTGATCTTCGGTGTTGCAGCCAAGTCATATCCGGCGCCGCGATGCATCGATAAGTTCAGCCTCAGAGAGATATCGCTCCACGATCCGCGCCGGACCGAACGAGACGTTCGGCGCAGCGTGGAGTTGCGAAAAGGCTCTGACGTTCCGGCACTTCGCTTGGCGAATCCATAAGCCGGACGTCGTCGACCAGACTTCGAAGACCGAAACTTCGGGCGGGCGCTCCATCGGGGCATCCGCCCTTTTTCGTGCGCCGGTCCATTACGGGGAGGATTCGCTTTCGGGCCGGGCTGGTCGCGGGCGGTTCCGTTTCGAGGCGAAATGCTCTACGCCCACCGGTGATGATCCGCACCGCGCTCTACGCTGGCTCTTTCGATCCGGTCACGAACGGACACCTCGACGTCATCCGTCAGGCATGCCGGCTCGTGCAGCACCTGGTGATCGCCATCGGCGTGCATCCGGGCAAGGCCCCCATGTTCTCGCCCGAGGAACGCGCGGATCTGCTGCAGGCGACCTGCGCCCCCCTGGCGGAGGCCGAAGGCGCCAGCCTCGACATCGTGACTTTCGACGATCTGGCGGTGTCGGCCGCACGGCGCTCGGGCGCCAGCATCTTCATCCGCGGCCTGCGCGACGGCACGGATCTCGACTACGAGATGCAGCTCGCCGGCATGAACGGTGCCATGGCGCCGGAGGTGCAGACCGTGTTCCTGCCCGCCTCAACCGGCGTCCGGCCGATCACCGCCACCTTGGTTCGCCAGATCGCGGCCATGGGCGGCGATGTCTCGCCCTTCGTTCCTCCCCTCGTGGCGGAACGGCTCGCCGCGCGCTTCACGCAAGCCTGATCCCTTCCATCCACCTCTTTCAACGGACCGGAGACCGCCCCCTCATGACTCATCGGACCCTCCATCGGCGGACCGCCTTCCTGTCCCTGGCCCTCGCCGCCATGATCGGGTTCGCGCCCGTGGCACGGGCCGCCGACGACAACACGGTCTATCTCGACACCAAGGATGGCCGCGTCACCATCGAGCTGCGTCCCGATCTCGCGCCGCAGCACGTGGCCCAGCTCAAGACCCTCATCAAGAAGGGCTTCTATGACGGGCTGAAGTTCCATCGCGTCATGGACGGGTTCATGGCCCAGACCGGCGACCCGAAGGGCAACGGCACGGGCGGTTCGTCCCTGCCGAACATCCCGGCCGAATTCTCGCAATCGCCGTTCCGGCGCGGCACGCTCGGCATGGCCCGCTCGTCGGATCCGAACTCGGCGAACTCGCAGTTCTTCATCTGCCTCGGCGATGCGCCGTTCCTGAACGGCCAGTACACCGTGATCGGGCTCGTCTCCTCCGGCATGGATGTCGTCGACAAGATCAAGAAGGCCGCCGCGGGCGCTCCGGGCGGCGCGGTCCAGAACCCCGACAAGATCGTGAAGATGCAGATGGCCCAAGGCGCGAAATGAGCGGAGGCGCGACAGTGAGGCGCCCGACGCGCCTCGCCGTCGCCGCGTCGGCGGTCGCCATCCCGTTCGCGGCGGCTTTTGCAGGAGCCGCCCTGGCAGCGTCCGGCCTGCCCCTGGCGCTGCCCGAGTCTCTGCGCTCCACCGTGCAGGTGCCGGAGGGTGGCATCGCCGTGAATCCGGCCGACACGCTGAAGGATCTCTATCCGAGGCTGGCCGCCTGCTGGGAGATACCGCAGGGCCTCGCCGGCTTCCCGCGTACCGAGATCACCGCCCGTTTCGCGCTCCGCCGCGACGGGTCCGTCATCGGCGAGCCTCGCATCACCTTCTCGATGCAGAATGCCGATCAGCGCGGCAGGGATATCCTGACCCGCTCGACCCTCGACGCGATCCGGCGCTGCACGCCGGTCGCGATCACGCCGGCGCTCGGCGCCGCCATCGCGGGGCGCCCGATCGCCCTGCGGTTCATCTACCAAGGTCCCCAGGGACAAGGAGTCTGACCCCATGGCCGATACCGAAACCCTCATCCTCGAAACCACCAAGGGCCGCGTCGTCATCGGGCTGCGCCCGGATCTCGCCCCCAACCATGTCGAGCGTCTCAAGACGCTGGCGGGACAGGGATTCTACGACGGCGTGCCGTTCCACCGCGTCATCGACGGGTTCATGGCCCAGACCGGCGACCCGACGGGCACCGGCTCGGGCGGTTCCGACCTGCCGGACCTGAAGGCCGAGTTCAACGACGAGCCGCATGTGCGCGGCACCTGCTCCATGGCCCGCACCAACTTCCCGCATTCGGCCAATTCGCAGTTCTTCCTCTGCTTCGGCGATGCCCGCTTCCTCGACAAGCAATACACCGTCTGGGGCAAGGTGACCGAAGGCATGGACGTGGTGGACAGCCTCAACAAGGGCGAGCCGCCCCGCTCGCCGGACAAGATCGTCAAGGCCACGGTCGGCACCGCCTGAGCCGGTCGATCCGTCGATGAAAAGGGCGTCCGCGCGTGACCCGCGCGGACGCCCTTTCTCGTTTGTGGGGCCCAGCTCCCCGCGTTACATGAAAACGGCGATTTTCCTGTAACGCGGGTACGAGCCATGCCGTCCATCGATGCCGCCGCGCAGACGGTCTTCGCCGATCTCAATCAGCGCTGCGCCGATGCGGAGTTCGACCGCGACTTTCCCGAGAACGGCAAGTTCATCAGGCGCACCATCAAGGCGCGCGAATACTGGTACTATCAGGGCTACGATGCCGCCACCGGCACGAAGTCCAACCGCTATGTCGGCACGGTGGCGGATTCCGAGACCACGCGGCGGGTCGAGGCCCATGACCGCCAGCGGGTCGATTACCGCACCCGTATCGACGCGGTTCGCATGTTGCGGAGCGCCGGGTTTCCGACCGCGGACGCCCTGACGGGCCGGGTCGTCGAACGTCTGGCGCAGGCAGGCTTCTTTCGGCTGCGTGGGGTCCTGGTCGGCACGGTGGCGTTCCAAACCTATCCGGGCCTCGTCGGAGAGCGCCCGATGAGAGCGCTCAGGACCGGCGACATCGATCTCGCACAGGATTACGGCATCTCGGTCGCGATCGGAGAGAGCATGCCTCCCGTTCACGAGGAACTTCAGGCCGTAGATGCGAGCTTCCGTCCGGTGCCGAACCTGTCGCTGCCGGACCGCACGAGCGCTTTCGCGAACGCCGATGGGTTTCGGGTGGAGTTTCTCGTCTCGAACCGCGGCTCGGACGATCTGACCGGCGCGCTCGTCCCGGTGCCGGCCCTCGGCGGTGTCAGCGCCCAGCCGCTTCGCTGTCTCGATTTCCTCATCAGAGACCCTGTTCGCTCGACGCTGCTCCATGCCGGCGGGATCTCCGTCACGGTGCCAGCTCCAGAGCGCTACGCCGTTCACAAACTCATCGTGGCGAACGAGCGGACCGAGCGTGAGAAACAGGCGAAGGACCTAACTCAGGCAGGCTTCCTGATCGCGGCCCTGGCCAGGAACCAGCCCGTTGCTCTGGCAGCCTCCTGGGTCGAGGCGTGGAGCCGAGGTCCCTCCTGGCGCCGTCACCTAGAAACAGGCGTCGCTCGCCTCGACGAGACCGGGCGCATCGCCATCACGCAAGCCGTCTGCGCGCATGGCGGAATACTGGGCTACGAGCCGACGCAGGTCGGGTTTCCCGCATCTCCTGCGTAGCGATCACCGATCGGCCTGACGAAGCAGCGTTTCCGCCAGCGCCAGATCCTCCGGCGTGTTGATGTTCAGGAATGGGTCGAGCGGTTCCGCCGGCCAGTCCACCGCCACGGCCCCGTGGTGGCGGAGGAACGCGCCGACGCGCCGCTCGCCGCGTTCCACCAGGGCCGTCCGAAGGTCCTCGCGCAGGGACACGGCCCAGAGCGCCACGGTGAAATGCTCCCGCCCGGCCGATGAGGCCATGGCGATGGGGGAGCCGGACAGTCCGGTCCGGAGGCGGTCCACCAGGTCGAGGGGCAGGAACGGCGCGTCGCCCGTGACGCTGGCGACATGGGTAGCAGAGGGGTGGCGCGCGGCCGCGTAGTCGAGGGCGGCGAGGATTCCCGCGAGCGGCCCCGGATGGTCTGGCACCCCGTCCGGCACGATCGGGCCGGGGAATTCCGGGAACCGGGCCGGGTCGCCATTGGCGTTGAGGACGATGCCGAGACCGCATTGCGGCGCGAACCGCTCAACCACCCGGTCGAGCAGGCTGCGGCCCGCCAGAATTCTCAGCGGCTTGTCGCCGCCGCCCATCCGGCGGGACAGACCGCCGGCCAGGATCACGCCGAGCACGGGCTCCACGCCGGGCTACTCGATGACGATGCGCGGCGCGGCGCGGGGGGCCGGCCCGCCGGTGAGGTTGGCCCAGAGCTGCGCGGCGATGCCGCGATAGACCTTCGCGTGCGGCCCGTCCGGGTCCACCGCCACCACGGGACGGCCGGAATCGGAGGTCTCCCGGATGGTCATGTCGAGCGGGACCTCGCCGAGGAACGGCACGTCGAGCCGCGCGGCCTCGTCGCGGGCGCCGCCATGGCCGAAGATGTGCGAGGCATGGCCGCAATTCGGGCAGATGAAGGTCGCCATGTTCTCGATGACGCCGAGGATCGGCACCGAGACCTTGCGGAACATCGTCACCCCGCGCCGCGCGTCGATCAGCGCGAGATCCTGCGGCGTCGAGACGATGACGGCCCCGGAGAGCGGCGTCGCCTGGGCCATGGTGAGCTGGGCGTCGCCGGTGCCCGGCGGCATGTCGACCACGAGGATGTCGAGCTCGCCCCAGGCGACCTCGCGCAGCATCTGGGTGATGGCCGACTGCACCATCGGGCCGCGCCAGATCATCGCCGTCTCGGGCTCGATGAGGAAGCCGATGGACATCACCTTGATGCCGTAGCCGTCCATGGGCGCGAGCAGACGCTCCTCGATCACTTTCGGCTTGCCGGACAGGCCGAACAGCTTGGGCACCGAGGGGCCGTAGATATCGGCATCGAGCAGCCCGACCTTCAGCCCCTGCGCTGAAAGAGCGAGGGCGAGGTTGCAGGCGGTGGTGGACTTACCGACGCCGCCCTTGCCGGAGGCGACCGCCACGATGTGGCGCACGCCCGGCAGCGCAGGGCCGGTGCGGGGAGGGGCGGGTCGTCCCGGCTGAGGCGGTTGCGGTGCCGCGGCCTGGGTCGGAGGGGCGGGCTGGTTCGGGCCGCGCTCCGAGGTCAGGCTCGCGAAGACGCCGGAGACGCCCGCCATGGCCAGGACGGTGCCCTCGGCCTTGCGCCGGATTGGCTCGAAACGCTCAGCCTCGCTGGGGTCGATCAGGATCGAGAACATGACCCGGTTGGTGGGGTCGACCACGACCTGGGACAGGCGGCCCGATGCGGGCAGCGTGGTCCCGCCGGCATCGACGGTGACGGCGGACAGCGCCTTGAGCACGTCGTCGCGAGTGATGGCCAAGATGTTTCTCCAGGCAAGACTAATGGGCGGGCGGCCCGAACGTTACCTTGCATGTAACCGACGGCAATCAGAACGCCAGACCCGTTGCGGTCTCTACCCTCCGATATGCACGGAGCGGGCGGCTTCAGCGCCGGCGCTCGGGCGGGATGGCCATGAGGTTGCACCGCTCCATCGGGCCCCTGACCACCGACCCGTCGCCGCGCCGATACATCCCATTGCGGAGATGGCGGCATCCGGGCGGGCCGGGGAGACGCTTCACCCGCTGGATATGGACGCTGCCGTAGCGCCGGTTCGAGAAATCGTGGCCGCCGATCCGCACGCCGGGACCGAAGCGGACTTGCGCCGCGACGGGCGCGGTGAGGAGGGGAAGGGCGCAGGCCGCACCCAGGAGCAGGTTGAGGAGGAACAGGCCTGGGATTCCCTGGATCGGGACGGGCAAAGACATTCTTCCTCTTCTCCGAACGGTGCTGAACCAAGCGAGCCCTGGCCCGTTGTGAGTGCAGCCTTCAGGGCCGGCCCGCGACCGGGACATCCGTGCCCTGAGACGGACGACAGATCTTCAGGAGACCCGTTTCATGCATCAAGGCAACCACCGCGACCACGAGGGCGCGAAGAAGCTGTTCGAACTCGTCAAGGACATCAAGGTCGCGATGATGACCACGGCGGATCAGGACGGGAAGCTCTACAGCCGCCCGATGTGGAGCCAGGATACCGACGAGAACGGCGACATCTGGTTCTTCACCAAGCTGCACTCGCCGAAGACCGCTGAGATCAGCAAGGACAACCAGGTCAATCTCGCCTATTCTGACCCGTCGAGCCAGACCTACGTCTCCATCGCCGGCAAGGCCGAGATCGTCACCGATCAGGCCCTCGTCGACGAGAAGTGGAGCGAGAGCATGAAGACCTGGTTCCCTAACGGCAAGGACGACCCGGAAGTCGCGCTCATCCGCATCCACCCGGAGAAGGGCGAGTATTGGGACAGCCCCAACGCCACGGCCCTGCACATCTACGGCTACGTGAAGGCCGCCCTCACCGGCGAATCGCCCAAGACCGAAACCAAGAAGGTCGATCTCGCCTGATTTTTTTGACGGGACGGACAGTGGGGCGGTCATCCGAAGCTGGGTGGCCGCCCTTCTGCGTGAGGAGGCATCGAGCAGTCGCCACCGGCGCCTTCTCATGGAAGGCAGGTCGGTGGCAGACATCGATTTGCTCGACGAAAACCCATTTATCGCCCCCGTCATCCCGGGGCCGCGCAGCGGAGCCCGGGATCCAGAAACACAATCGGTGCACGACTTTGCACCGCCAGTGGATCTGAATCGCGCGCCGCTGGCGCGCCCTCGGGTCAGGGCTTGTCGGCAGCGATCCGGAATGACGATGTGACGCCATCTGCAATCTCCCTGCTCGTAAGAAGAGGGAGCCTGCAGCTTACCTCGCCCTCCGGGGACACGAAAAAGCGGTCGGCGTGAGTCCCAGGCTAGACTTGGCCAAGCCGGGCAGGGGAACCGATCTAAGCTCGAGCCAACCGTAGGATCAGTTAACGATTGGCCTGCGGCGTTTCTCTCACGCCGTCATGCCGGGCCGCCGAAGGCGAGCCCGGACCCGAAGGGCTAGGCCCCAGGCATACCATCCGGAACCCGAGGCTTTGCCATGTCACCCCAGGGCGCGGCTCTGGATTCCGGGCTCCGCTGCGCGGCCCCGGAAAGACGGAGATGGGCCAGTGAACGTCATGCCATACCGCTTCGACATGAGATCGACCCCCGCCATTCACCGCCCGTCCGATTGACTCGCGCCCGAGGCCCGTGCGCTCTTCGCCGGCGAGCGGGCGCCCGGGTCCCGCGCTGGATCCCTCCCGACCATGCTCGATCTCGCGACGCGGGTTTACAACCACAATTTCAAGATCGACCCGATCATCCGGTCGCTGCTCGATACCGATTTCTACAAGCTCCTGATGGCGCAGACGATCTTTCGCCGCCATCGCGACGCCGACGTGACCTTCGGCATCCAGAACCGCAGCCGCTCCGTCCGCATCGCCGATTTCGTCGATGTGGGGGAATTGCGCGAGCAGCTCGATCACGCCCGCACCGTTCGCCTGAGCCGGGGGGAATCGACCTGGCTGCGCGGCAACACCTTCTACGGCAACCGCCAGATGTTCTCAGCCGACTATATGGATTGGCTCGAAGGCTTCCGCCTGCCGGACTACGAACTCGAGGCGCGCGACGGACAATACGTTCTCACCTTCCACGGTCCCTGGATCGAAACCACGATGTGGGAAGTGCCGGCGCTCGCCATCCTCAACGAGCTGCGCTCGCGCGGGGTTCTGCGCGGGCTCGGCAAGTTCGAGCTGCAGATCCTCTACGCGCGGGCGATGACGAGGGTCTGGGAGAAGATCGAGCGGCTGAAGCGCCTGCCGGGCCTCTCCATCGCCGATTTCGGCACCCGCCGCCGCCACGGATTCCTGTGGCAGGATTGGTGCGTCGAGGCGATGCGCGAGGGCCTGGGCGAGGCCTTCCTCGGCACGTCGAACTGCCTCATCGCCATGCGCCGCGAGGTCGAGGCGGTGGGCACCAACGCCCATGAACTGCCGATGGTCTACTCGGCCCTCGCCGAGGACGACGAGGCCCTGGCCCAAGCGCCCTACGACGTGCTGCGCGACTGGCAGCAGGATTACGCCGGCAACCTCCTGGTGATGCTGCCGGACACCTACGGCACCACCGGTTTCCTGGCCCATGCGCCCGAATGGATGACGGCCTGGACCGGGATCCGCATCGATTCGAAGGACCCGATCGAGGGCGGCGAGGAGGCCATCGCCTGGTGGGCGTCGCGCGGCTGCGATCCGGCCTCCAAGCTCGCGATCTTCTCGGATGGGCTGGATATCGAGACGATCGAGGCGATCCACGCGCATTTCCACGGGCGGATGCGCATCGGCTACGGCTGGGGCACCCTGCTCACCAACGATTTCCGCGGGCTGGTGCCCGATCACGGGCTCGATCCGATCTCCATCGTCTGCAAGGTCATCGCCGCCAACGGCCGGCCGACCGTGAAGATCTCCGACAACCCGTCCAAGGCCATCGGCCCCGCCGACGAGGTCGCCCGCTACAAGCGCATCTTCGGCATCGGCGAGATGGCGGAGATGCCGGTCATCGTGTGAGGTTTGCCGAGAGGGGCCCTCATCCAGGCATGCGGGAGACGGGCGGCGTGCCGTCCGTCTCCCCTGTCAGGCGCGGAGGAAGTCCGCGATCAGCGCCGGCGCGGCGGCGTCGAAGCCGACCACGTCGAGCATGCCGGCATCCTCCGGGTCGGCGATGCTGAAGCCGTTGGAGACGAGCCCCACGACCACGAGCTTGGCGTCGATCCCGGTCTTCCGCCGGTACGCGCGCAGGGCCTCCACCGGGTGGACCGGCCCCGCCCACGTCTCCGAGTCGGTGTAGACCACGAAGGCGTCGGCCTTGACGTTCCGCTCGAGGGCCCAGCGCATGGGCAGCGAGCAATCCGTCCCACCGAAGGGCAAGTCGGCCGTGGCCGCCACCGCCGCGTCGAGCCGCATCGACGGCCCGATCGGCAGCGCGGTCAGCGCCGTGCCCTCGTTCCGGCGCCGGCCGGCACCGGCCGTGAAGCCGACGACCTGCCAGTGCTCCTCGGTCGCCGCGGTGACGAGCGCCATCGCGGCGGCCGCCTCACGCGGGGTGAGCGAAGACCCGGCCACGCCTCCCGTCGCCATGGACCCCGACACATCGAGGGCCAGGACGATACGCTTGCCGGTGGGCGTCACCGACGCGAACGCCGTGTAGAACGCGGCGTTCAGCGCCTCGACGATGGCGGCCACCGGCTCCCAGGAGAGCCGGCCGCGCTCACCGCGCCCCGACGCGTAGGTCTTGAGCGCCATGAGCAGCGCCATCGGATGGAGGCGCGCATCGAGGATGCGCGTCCGGTCCGACAGTACCGCCCGGACATGCTCGGTCCCCTCCGAGAAGGGGGCGAGCACGCCCGAAGCCGTGAGCCGCCCGAGCTGACGCACGAGGGCTCCCACCGGCATGCGCTCGATCAGCGCCTCGTTCACCGCACGGCTCGTCATCAGCTCGGTCGGCAACGCCTCCCACGGCAGGCCGTGCGTGCGGATCATCGCCGCGGCCGAAGCCCCGTTGACGCCCGGCGCCTGCACCGAGGCGAAGGCGTGGACGAGCGCCGGTGCCGCCTCGGCCAGGGTGCCGCGGCAGATCCAGTCGAACAGGGCGGCGCGATCCGGCTCACCCGTCTCCGGATGAGCCAGCCGCAGCAGATCGCGGTGCGACCAGCCGTTGCGCGAACGATACTTCACCGCCTGGTAGGCAAGGGCCTCCACGGGGCGGGCGACGTACCAATCGGCCACCGCGCGGCGCAGGCCACGGCCCCAGCCGCGCATCGCCTCGACGGCGGACGCGAACTGGAACAGGTGCGTACCCGTGCGGCAGACCCGAGGAAGGGCGGCCAGGGCGGCCCGGCGGGTGGCGAGGGCATGCTCGCCCTCCGCCGAGGCGGCGAGCGCCAGGGCGAAGATCGCCGGATCCTGCTTCGGAGCCCGTCCGGCCTCGCTCACCGCCACGATGGCGGCGACCACGCGCGGGCCGTCTTCCGCGAGGCACCGCAGCACGGCCCGGGCATTGTCGCGCGTCAGGGCGACGGGGCCGGCATAGTACGAGCCGCCCTCGGAGCCGAGCACCAGGAAACGGTCGAGCCGCGTCCAGTCGCTCACCGGGAAGGCGTGTCCGCCGGCCGAGTTCGGCACGGTACGGGGAATGGGCTCCGACTGCGGATTGCGCCGGAGCGAGAACAGCTTGGCATAGGACATCATCGCTCGCTCCTTCCTCCACGGGGCCTCGTGCCCGGTGGTTCGTTGGGGCCGCGCGGGCATGGGTCAGTGGCAGGAGGGGTCTTTGCTCTACCGTCTGAGCTACGGGCATCGCTGCCCGGCGGGAGTCGAACCCGCGACACAAGACGTCGATAATCCTGCCGCGTCGGCCCGCGCGGCCGATGGGGTGATCCGCTCGCCGATCCGGGTCGGCCATGCGGGCATGTGTTCGAGGGACGGCGTCATGAGCTTCGGGACCGCGACGGCCCCGGCGGAATTCGAATCCGCAACCTCAGCGAGGCGAGCCCCGCGGCGCTCTACCGATAACCGTCCCCTGTCGGCCCGCACGGACCGCTCGGGTTCCGGCGCGGACGCTCGGACGCGAGCCAGGAGGCCCGCACCGCGCGAAGGCGACGGAAACGTCGACGATGAGGGATTGTCGGTGAACCCGGCCTATGGCCGCGCGGACATGGTCGAGGCGAACGGATCGGCCGCGAGGCCGTCGGGGGGTCGAACCCCAGGGCTCGAAAGCCCTTCATCCCAAAGATAACCGTTCGTCAGCGGCCCGCGCGGAGCGCCGGATCAAAGACGGGTCGGTCGCCGGCTTTCGCCCCCGTGACAGGCGAACGCGGCGACGCTTAGGTCGACTTTCTTCATGCGTTGCTCCGTCCGTGGCAGGGACCGAATGGCGAGGGACGCGGACATGTCGAATGGGGCTCGGGCGGTTTCACATGAGAGGTGATAACCGAGCCCCCGCCGGCCCGCGCCGGTGAGGCAATCTGGTCTGCCGGTCATGAACGATCGAGGACGACTGGGCCTCGAGGCCCCCACGGCTCGCGACCGCGGACGTCGGAAATGGTGCGATAACCCTCGATCACCGGCCCGGTAGGCCGATGGCGGGGTGATTAGAGTTGCGCTCCGGTCCAGTCAAGCCGAAACTTGAAAAATCTTACAGTTCGGTCCATCTCCTTCGCATGATCACATCCGCTCAGATCCGCGCCGGACGCGGGCTGCTGAAATGGACGCAAGGGACGCTCGCGGCGCGGGCCTCCCTCTCCATCGTCACTCTCAACATGATCGAGAGCGACCAAGTCGCCCCGCGCAACCGGACGCTCGACGCCATCCGCAACGCCCTCGAAGGGGAGGGCGTCCGTTTCATAGGCGACGAGGACGAAGGGTTCGGGGTGATGTTGCGGGCGCGGCCGGCACGGGCCGCATGAGCCGCCGCATCGACCTCAACGCCGATCTCGGCGAGGGCTACGGCCCCTACACGCTCGGCGACGACGCGGCGCTCCTCGATCTCGTCACCTCGGCCAACGTCGCCTGCGGCTTCCATGGCGGCGATCCCGCGATCATGGTCGCCACCGCCTCGGCGGCCAAGGCGCGCGGCGTGTCTATCGGCGCCCATCCGGGATTTCAGGATCTGCGCGGCTTCGGCCGTCGGGTCATCGCCGAGAGCGCGGGGGAGATCGAAGCCGGGGTGGCCTACCAGATCGGCGCGCTCCAGGCCTGTGCGGCCCTCGGCCATCATCGCGTCACCCATGTGAAGGCGCACGGAGCCCTCGCCAACCTGTCGAACTCCGACTCGGATGTGGCGAAGGCTCTGGCGCGGGCGGTCCTCGCCGTCGACCGGACTCTGCCTCTGGTGGTGATGCCGGGCCTCGCGGCCGAGCGCGCGGCTCTCGATGCCGGTCTCGCCGTGGTGCGGGAGATCTATGCCGACCGGGCCTATGCCGACGATGGGCAACTCTGCGCGCGCTCACTTGCTGGGGCCGTGATCCACGATGCGGCCGAGGCGGCGGCGCGGGTCCGCCGCATGGTGGAGGAGGGCGCGGTGATCACCCTGTCCGGCCGCCGGATCGCGGTGTCCATCGACACGATCTGCGTCCACGGCGATACGCCACGAGCGGTCGAGACGGCGCGCGCGGTCAGGCTCGCCCTCGGAGAAGCGGGCTTCGCACTGGCCGCGTTCAACGCCGCCTGATGCCGGAATGAATGCAAAGCTTCCAGGAAGCAGGGATCGTTTCCCGCCGATACTCCGTTCCTCATGGCGATTACGCTGGCGAGATTGCCGCGACATCGTGTGCGTAGCGTTGAGACGGAACCGACATGGCGACACCCACCCCGGCTGAAGCCGCATCGCCGCAGGCGCCGAAGGCGGGGTCCGCGGATACCAAGAGTTCCACGAGTGGCAAAACCGGCATCTCCCGTGCGACGCCACTGCGGGATCCGATGCTGCCGCCCCGGGCGACGCGCATCGCGGCGGCCGAATCGCTCCCGCCCTCGCTGGTTTCGCCCCTCATCGTCACCGCGCTGATCGTCTCCGGCCTCTATATCGGCCGCGACGTCCTCATTCCCATCGCCATCGCGGTCCTGCTCTCCTTCGTGCTGGGCCCCATCGTCTACCTGTTGCGGCGCCTACGCTTCGGACGATTCCTGTCGGTGGCGACCTCCGTCGTCATGGCCCTCGGGGTGGCGGCGGCTTTGGCCACCCTCATCGGCGTCCAGCTGGCGGATCTGGCCAAGGATGTGCCCCGCTACCGCGCGACCATCGAGCAGAAGGTCGAGGGCCTGCGTGACAGCCCGGCCGGGCGGATGGCCGATTACGTCGCCAATATCGGCCGGACCATGCATCAGGGCGGCGAGGAGAGCGCGAAGCCCGAGACTCCGAAGCCCGAGGCCGGGAAGCCCAACGCTCCGCCGCCCGAGAAACCGGTCCTCGTCGAGATGAAGGAGCGGGCACCGGACCCGCTGGCGCTGGCCAACACTATTCTGTCGCCGATCCTGCATCCGCTGGCCACCATCGGCATCGTCTTCATCGTGCTGCTGTTCCTGCTGATGCAGCGCGAAGACCTGCGCGACCGCATGATCCGTCTCGTCGGGTCGAGCGATCTCCACCGGACCACCGTGGCGATGGACGATGCCGCGCGGCGTCTCAGCCGCTACTTCCTGGTGCAGCTCGCGCTCAACGCCGCCTTCGGCGTGGTGATCGGGATCTGTCTCTATATCATCGGCGTGCCCAACCCGGCCCTCTGGGGCATCTTCTCGGCGTTGATGCGGTTCGTCCCCTATATCGGCGCGGCCCTGGCGGCCCTGTTCCCCCTGGCGCTGGCGGCGGCGGTCGATCCCGGCTGGTCGATGGTCATCGCCACCCTGGCGCTGTTCCTCATCCTCGAACCGCTGACGGGTCATGTCATCGAGCCGATGCTTTATGGCCAGTCCACCGGCATGTCGCCCTTCGCGGTGCTCGTCTCGGCCCTGTTCTGGACATGGCTGTGGGGACCCGTCGGCCTGCTGCTGTCGACGCCGCTCACCGTCTGCCTCGTCGTTCTCGGCCGCCATGTGGACAAGCTCGAATTCCTCGACGTGCTGTTCGGCGACCGGCCTGCCCTGACCCCGGTGGAGAATTTCTACCAACGCATCCTCGCCGACGACCCGGAAGAGGCCGAGGAGCATGCCGAGCTCATCCTGAAGGAGTGCTCACTCTCCTCCTACTACGACGACGTGGTGCTGAAAGGCCTCGAGCTCGCTGCCCGCGACGCGGCCCGCGGCGTGCTCACCCCGGAGCAGAAGAACGATATCCGGGACACGGTCGCGGTCCTCATCGCCGGGCTCGACCGACGGGAGACCGAGGTGCCCGACGACGACTTCGCCATTCCCGACGACATCCCCGAGGCCTGGAAGCAGGACGGTGCGGTCCTATGCGTGACGGGGCGCAGCTTCGTCGACGAATCGGCCTGCTCGATCCTGGCCCAACTCCTGAGCAAGCGCGGCATCGGCACGCGAATCGTGCCCTTCTCCGATGTGGCGCGAGCCCAGATCGACAGTTTCGATCCCGGCCCGGCCCGGATGATCTGCATCGTGTCGCTCGCCATCAGCGGGGAGCCGACGCATCTGCGCCGCCTCGTCGGGCGGCTGAAGCGGCGCATGCCGGACCTGCCCATCGTCGTCGGCCTGTGGCAGGCGGATCACGAGATCCTCAACGACGAAGGTCAGCGCGCGGCGATCGGCGGCGACGTGCACGTCTCGTCCCTCGATTCCACATTGCAGGCCGTCCTCGCCCAGGCCGGCACGATTGTGGGGGCCGACAAGGCGGGCTCGTCCGCGCCCGAGCCACCGCCATCGGCCCCCGTCACGGCCGCCCTGGCGACCTGACGGAAGAGGCACTCCGTTGCGGTCGAAAGGCCGGGCGATGGCGGTCGAACCACCGGGGTCATGGCGGTCGTTCGGGGCCTATCGGGCTTGACGCGGCCGGCCCATCGTCGCTTCCGTGGCGGACACGGTTCGGACAGGAGGCCCGTCGATGAGCGTCGTCGATCTCGCACGGTTCATGGAAGATCTCGCCACCGAGTCGGGTCAGGCCATCCTGCCCTTCTTCCGCGCTTCGTTCGGCATGGACGACAAGGGCAGGGGCACCGGCGCCTTCGATCCGGTCACCGAAGCCGATCGGGCGGCGGAGACCATCCTGCGCGGCCGGATCAGGAGCACCTTCCCCACCCACGGCATCGTCGGCGAGGAGTTCGGCTCCGACCATGCGGATGCCGAATGCGTCTGGGTCCTCGACCCGATCGACGGCACTCGCGCCTTCATCACGGGGCTCCCCACCTGGGGAACGCTAATCGGCCTGCTCCATGACGGCGTGCCGGTGCGCGGGCTGATGAACCAGCCCTATCTCGGCGAGCGATTCGTGGGCGATGGAGCCAGTGCCACGTTCCACGGCATTCGCGGCCCGCGCAAGCTCATGACCCGCCGCTGCGAGCGCCTCGCCGATGCGCTGCTCGCCACCACGGACCCGCGCCTGTTCGCGCCGGGCGACGAGCAGGATCGCTTCCAAAGCATCGAGGGCGCGGTGCGGATGTCGCGCTACGGCACCGATTGCTACGCCTATTGCATGCTCGCGGCGGGGCAGATCGACCTCGTGGTGGAGGCCGGCTTGAAGCCGCACGACATCGTCGCGCTGATCCCGATCATCGAGGGTGCCGGCGGCGTCATCACCGCCTGGGATGGAAGTTCGGCCGCGAAGGGCGGCCGCATCGTCGCCGCCGGGGACGTCCGGCTACACGCCGCGGCCCTGCGCCACCTCAACCCGTGAAGTCCTGAACCGCGCGGGTTCTAGGGCAGCATCGCGGCAGCGGCTGACCGCCCCGTATCGGCGTGCTCCACTCGCGACGGCGTGACCACCGTCCCCGGTACGAAGGCATCGAAAGCCGCCCAGAAATCATCCCGGATCGCGTCACGCTCCGAGAGGATCTCATGCCGGGCATCGGGCAGGACGAGGAGAAACCCGGAGGAAAGGCGGCCAACGAACCGTTCCGTGATGGCGGTATCGCAAACAGGGTCGGCGCCAGCGCCGATCACGAGGATCGGGATGCGGATCGAGGCGGCCTTTCGCGGATCGGCGAGTTTCTCCATCGCCCTGAACGCACCGACGATCCAGGCCACGCTCGGGTCGCCCACGGCGCCAGTGCCCACCGCCCGGGCCGCCTGGGCATTGCGTTCATAGCGGGCGGGATCACCCGAGAGTCGGTTTCCCGCAAACGGTTTCGTCGCCATCGAGGTCGGTTTGCCGAACGGGATATAACTGCGCCCGAGCCCCAGCGCATGCAGCAGACGGGCGAGAAAGAAGGACGCCGCCGGGAAACGGATCATCCGGATCGACAACATCGGTGCCACGGTGACTAGTCGGGCGAAGGGGAGCCATCCGTCCATCGCACCGGTCAAAGCCACGGCGCCCCCCATTGAATGGGCGAGGCCCATATGCGGATGCGGCATCAACGGCCGTAGGATCGCTTCCTCTATCGCTTTGAGATCGTGGCGATAATCGTCGAACCGTGCGACGTGGCCACAATGCGCATCGGTGACTTGCCGCTGCGATTCACCCTGACCACGCCAATCGAAGGCTACGACCGCGAAGCCGCGCCGGCGCAGATCCGTGATGGTTTCGTAGTACTTTTCGATGAACTCGGCCCGGCCCTGAAGCAGGCACACCGTCCCTTTGGCGAGGCGCGTTGTGGGGCGCCAGTGAACCGCCCTCAGCCGTACTCCGTCATCCGTCTGAACAGAGACCAGTGTTCCCCCCGGGGGAACTGGATTTCCGGGGGTGGAAGCAAGGCTCAGCATGGGCGGGGTCCGAACAAGAGGAGCAGCATCAAAATTTCCATGCAACGGGGTTATCCAAACTCTTGAAGCCTATCGCCACGCCTCCGATATTGGAGGAGCGCCGGCCGATACGGCGGCGCAATAGTCCGGCCCTTTGGGCGGACGATAACGTTACATGTTGCTTCCTACGGAGAATATGTCATGCGCCAGTTCGATCTTGCTCCCCTCTATCGTTCTACTGTCGGCTTCGACCGTTTGTTCTCGGCCCTCGATCAGTTCGTGAGCGCCGACGCGGTCCCGACCTACCCACCCTACAACATCGAGCGCACAGGCGAGAACGCTTACCGCATCACGGTCGCGGTAGCAGGCTTCACCGAAGCAGACCTTACCATCGAGGTGAAGGAAAACGCTCTCTCGCTCAAGGGTGAGCGCAAGCCGGATGCCAGCCGAAAGGTCGAGGTTCTGCATCAGGGCATCGCCGCCCGTGGCTTCGAGCGTCGGTTTCAGCTTGCCGATTACGTGCAGGTGACGGGCGCGGCCCTGGAGAACGGGTTGCTCCATATCGATCTCGTCCGCGAGATTCCGGAGGCCAAGAAGCCTCGCCAGATCCAGATCGCCACGTCGGCTGCCGCCAAGGCACCCGTGATCGAGGGTCAGGTGCAAGAAGCGGCCTAATCGATCGTCTTCTGATGGAGAGCGCCCCGATCCCCTGGTCGGGGCGCTCTTGCGTGTCAGAACCCGTCGAACCGGTCTCCTCGGCCGGGCTCCCTGCATCGATAGCCAATGAAGCAATCCGGCGTGTCGCGCGTGGGCGCATAGGCGGGGATTGTGATCTCGGTCACTTCGCAAGCACCCCGGTCACGCACGAAACGGTCATAGGTCGCTCCACCCGTCCCAAGAACGATGCCGCGGTTGCGCGACACGACGGATCGGGCCTCTGGGCACGTCATATCGAGTGTGGATGCCCGTTGCGCGATAGCCGGCGAAGCGACGCCGATCGCGGCACACATGCCGCAGATGAAATTGAAGACCCTCGCCACAATCCAATGCCCCCGCGTTCGACGACGCAAAAGCGCCGTCCGACCAGGGTAACTCGAAGCCGATCAGCCAAGTTTCACAGGGGCTTCACAGGTCTCCGAAGGCGAGTTGTCCCTGTGGGCTCTGCCTAGGACGAGCGGCTATCGGCCGGTCCTTACGGACCGTAGGCTTCGGCGCGGTTCGCTGCGTTTTCGGCTCGCCGCGCATCCTAGCCTTTGCCTTGTCGCGGGCTACGGCTTCGGGAGCCTGCGGATCCTCGTTCAGCCACTTGCCGCGCTTGATGACCTCGTTGACCCGTCCCTGGTTCACGCCGACCTTGAAGGCGATCTCCTGCTGGGTCATTCCCGTGGAAGCGTGAAGGTCGAGGATGGCCCGAGCCAGTTCCGGTGTCATCTTCTGCCCCGTGAGGCGTCTCGCCGGCTTGATCGTCCGGGTCGCTCGATCGCGCTCGCGCAGGCGCTGCAGCAGGGCCAGCGCCATGTTCATACCCTGCTCTCGCAGGGCCTCCTCGAATTCCTTCAACGTCGCCATCGTCGGCTTCCTCGTTGCCGTCGCGGGCGGACCTTAGGACCTGCCCGCCACCGAGAGAACGATCGGGCATGCGCCAAGGTTGCGACGGACGCCATCGGTCGATTGAGCATGGTTGAGCCGGTACAGGGCCGATGACAACCGGGTGAAGACTTCATCCACTACTAATCCGCCGCACGTCACTCTCGGTAGCGTCGTTGTTCCAGCGCGCGTCATCGCCCGTGAAGGGACCGACTCGTACTCATTCCGTAGTGACTGGCCCTTCCGTCTTACCTTTGACGGCCAACCCTTGGCGGAAAGCCCGGGCTTCGGCTAAACCGCGCGACACACGCGGCTTTCGAGGACGCTTCCCCAATGATCAGCCCGATCCTTTCCGTCGCCCGCGACGGGTCAGCGCCCGGCGCTCCCTCCCTCGTCGAAGCCTTGGAGAACGGGTCGGTCCTGGTCTTCCACGACGAGGACTTCCCGTTCAGCGATTTCGAGAAGCGCTTCGTCGAACGACCCTTCGCTGACGGCAAGGCCAAGAATGTGAACATCCGCGGCAAGGAGGCCGCCCTGAGAGGTGCCGCCGGGACGCCGGAGGAACAGGAAGCGCTGCGTCAGCTTCTCATCCGCTACAAGGCCTTCGCCCAGGGGCTCATCGACCGCCATCTGCCGGCCTATACCGGCAAAGTCACGCTGGCTGGCACCTCCTACCGTCCGTTCGAGGTGGATCAACGCAAGCTCAGTTGGCGCCGCGACGACACCCGTCTGCATGTGGATGCCTTTCCGTCGAATCCGATCGGCGAGAAGCGCATCCTGCGTATTTTCCGCAACATCAACCCCAACGGCCAACCGCGCCTGTGGCGGGTAGGCGAAGATTTCGGCTCGATGGCTGAAAAATTCTTGCCGCGCTTGCCGGGCTACTCGCCGCTATCCGCGCGGCTGTTGGCCACGCTGCGTATCACCAAGGCGCGCCGCTCCGAATACGACCACCTGATGCTTCATCTCCATGACGCGCTCAAGCAGGACATGGAGTACCAGCAGAAAGGTCCCCAGGCTGATGTGCAATTTGCACCGGGCCAGACCTGGGTGACGTTCTCGGACCTCGTCATGCACGGCGCCATGGGCGGCCGCTACATGCTGGAACAGACGGCCTACCTGCCCGTCACGAGCCAAGCGGATCCGGAACTCAGCCCACAGCGGATCCTTGCCAAGAAACTCGGCCGCAAACTGCGTTGAGATTTCACCGATACAGAAACCGAGTTTAGGGCCACGCCATGATCCTCGAAATCGCACAGATCGAAATCAAAGCCGGCATGGAAGCTGATTTCGAGGCGAACATCGCCAAGGCATCCGAAATCTTCAAGGTCGCCAAGGGATGCAGGAGCTTCGCTGTTCGTCGTTCCGTTGAGAAGCCGCAACGCTATCGACTGCTGATCGAGTGGGAGACCCTCGCGGACCATACAGAACTCTTCACGGGCTCGCAGGCCTGGAAGGATTACCGCGCCATGGTATCCCCTTTCTTCGAGGGACCGCCGAGCGTCGAGCATACGGAACTGACCTTGCAGGCGTTCTGACGTCCAGACCCGTCATGACCGGCGGCATCATGCCCCAAGGGGAACGGGCAGGAGGAGCAAGCTGCTGTCCGGCAGCAGTCCCGCATCATCCTAAGGAAAATGCGTATCGCGCGAACGTTCGAGCTTGCTCGAAGCCATCTCTCATTTCGTTGGAGGTCGAAATACGATCGGCTTCCTATCATCAGGATCCGATGATCGGGGTGGGTTAATAGATTTCTTTCACTCCCTGGCGCGCGGCTCGCGCAAAGCCTCCGCCACCGTGACAGCCGATCGCCGACTGCTTACTGAAGGATACCGTCCTCGACAGAGGCGGTCTTATCCGAAGCGTCCTTGCACAGGCGTCCATCGCCCATGATTCAGCGCCCCCTCCGCATCGGCACCCGCGGCAGCCCCATGGCTCTCGCGCAGACGGGAATGGTCCGCGACAAGATCGTGGCCGCAAATCCGGGGCTGGAAACGGAGCTGGTGGTGGTGAACACGGTCGCCGACCGCATCCTCGACCGCCCCCTGTCCGAAATCGGCGGCAAGGGACTCTTCACGAAGGAGCTTGAACAGGCCCTCTTCGCCGACGTGGTCGACGTGGCCGTGCATTCCATGAAGGATGTCGAAACCTGGCTACCCGAGGGGCTGGTCATCGCTTGCATCCTGGAACGGGACGATCCACGCGATGCATTCCTCTCGGCGCAAGCGGAGGGCTTTGCCGGCCTCGCACCAGGAGCGCGCGTGGGCACTTCTTCCCTGCGCCGGGCCGCCCAGGTTCTCATGCGCCGGCCGGACCTGCGCATCGTCCCCATGCGCGGCAACGCCAACACAAGAATGCGCAAGCTCCAGGAGGGCACATGCGAGGCGACGCTTCTGGCCCTCTGCGGTCTCGAACGCCTCGGCATGGCCGACATGGCACGAAGCGTCCTGTCCGTGGAGGAGATGCTCCCCGCCGTGGCCCAGGGCGCCCTCGGCATCGAATGCCGGGAGGTGGATTCCGATGTTCGAGCTCTGCTTGCCCCCCTCCGGTCCCCGACGGCCACGGCTGAACTCGATGCTGAGCGTGGCCTCCTTGCGGAGCTTGACGGGTCGTGCCGCACGCCCATCGCGGCCCTGGCACGGATCGACGGCGGGGTGCTGACCCTGAACGGCCTGTTGTTCCTGCCCGACGGCAGTGCTCATTGGGCGGTCCACCGCTCTGGCGCGGTATCCGATGCGGCCGGAATCGGACAGGACGCCGGCGCCGAGCTGAAACGTGCCGCTGGCGACACCTACGCCAAGCATCTGCAATAGCTTGGCGCACGCATCGGTCGCGGGAGCTTGGTATCCGGTCGGGCGCGGCATCTTCGCGCCTTGCGGACGGAAGAGGAACGGTTAATCGCTCGTCCGGTACTGTCTGTGTACAGTCTCATACACTTCTCGGCCTGAGAATACCGATGCATGAGGTCCGCACCGCCCTATCGCCCTGCTCAACCGTGCTGATCCGTCTCGACGGGGATCCCGCTGGTCTCGGAGAGTTCACGATCGAGCAAAATGGCGATGCAGCGCTGATCGCGAGCCTGCAGGCGCGTGTCGAGGAACAAGCCCGTTTCATCGACGCACAGGCAGTGTCCCTCGCCCATAGCCGGAAAATCTTCGAACGCGCCTCCGCCGTAGCCAAGATCGGAGTCTGGGAATGCCGCCTCGAAGATGAGGCACTGACCTGGACCGATGCCGTTTACAGGATGTTCGATCTACCGGTGGGCTCGCCGGTGGACCGCGAGACGACCCTGGCATGCTACAGCCCGGCGTCGCGCATCCGCCTCGACGCGCTCCGTAGCCAGGCCATCGCCGAACGCGGCGGCTTTACCCTCGACGCCGAAATTATGACCGTCGCAGGCAACCGCCGCTGGATCCGCCTGACCGCAACGGTGGAATGCGACAGCGGAATCCCGGTCCGTATCTTCGGCATGAAGCAGGACATCACCGAGGAGAAGATCCTCGCAGACCGGACCCGTTATCTCGCAGAGTTCGACACGCTGACGGGCCTGCCGAACCGCACCGTTTTCTACACTCGGCTCACAGCTATGGGCAGAATGGGAGCTTTGTTGCTCCTCGACCTCGACGGCTTCAAACAAGTCAACGACACATATGGCCATATGGCCGGTGATGCTTGTCTTACGGAGGTCGGGCGACGTCTTATGGAGACGTGCCGTCACACCGAGTTCGTGGCTCGTATCGGGGGGGACGAGTTCGGCATCGTGGTGGACGCCACCATCGATCCTCCCGACCTCGCCGTCTTGGCGGAGCGTATCATCGCTGCCATGGCGCCGCCCATCGCTTGGGGGCAGGGGACCTTCACGATCGGAGTGTCGATCGGCATCGCCATGATGGCACGCCACAAATCGGAAGACATCTTCGCCGAGGCCGACATGGCGCTGTATGCGGCCAAGGCGGAAGGACGGGGGACGTTCCGGCTAGCCCCTCCGGCAGAACACTTGTGACCGCTTCACGCTGATCCGTGGTGAGAAACGGATCTTGGCGGCAAGCCTCGCTCAGCCGCCATCATTCGGGCAAGCGCAACGATTTCGCGGATCTGGAACGGCTTGCGGACCGAAAGGCTTCCCCGAAGGGGCCTGCGGTCAAAATAAGCATTCGTCGATGCATAGATCACCGGGCGGTCGGGGCGAACCTCGCGGAAGGCAAGAGCCACCGTCCATCCGTCTATCATCCCCGCGAGATTGATATCGGTCAGCTACCAGTCGATATCGACGCCATGAATCCTGAGAAGCGTCAAGGCGTCTTCTCCGCTTGACGCGGCGACGACTGCGAGACCAGCGCGCTCGCACTGGATCGTCAACATATCCAGCAGAAGGAAATTATCCTCGACGATCAGAACTTTCGGTGTGCCACTCATTCCGGCCATCGACCCTATCCTACACCAACAAATGGCTGCATTAATGGTTAAGCTTCCATCAACGGTCGCGTCGACTCGGGTGTCGCTCGCAACGTGGACGGAGGGTCGTTTGGAGACCGTGTGACGATGCGCGAGGCAGCGTTGGAGCCAACGGCGGAGAAGGGGAGGTGGGCGGTCTGCAATGAAGCTACGCTCGCCGAACTCGAAGTCCTGCTTGGACGCGACCACTTGATGCAGCTTCTGTCCCTGCTCATCGTCGAGATCCGAATCCGGTTTCGAGCAGGGAACGACGATCGGATCGCCATCGGGCAGGACGCCCATGCACTCCTGGCATCGAGTGGGGCTCTCGGCTTCGTCGACCTCTCGCGGTGCTGTTCGGCGATCGCTCAAGCTTGCCTCAATGGCGGTGATATCGACGTCCCGCTGCAGGAAGGCCGGGTCGCCGCCAAGCGCGCGCTCGACGCGCTCGCCGTCTTGGGCGCATACGGGTGACAGCACTTTCGCGTCTTCCGAACACCTCACCGCAATGCTCCGTTGCGCCGAAGACACACCCGTCGGAGGAGAGGAGCAAGCAGCTTTTTCGTCGCGCAGCTGCCGCATTTCAGGTGCGACACAGGGTATCGCGCCGGTCACGAGGTCGTTTCGTTGAATTGAGGTGCTCAGCGTCACACGCCGCGACTGGATTTCAGTCTTTGAAACACCCCGTCAAGGTTGACGGAACCTTCGCTTAACCCGCTCGACCTACATAGGTCCTACCACCAAACGACCCCGCTGGGACGCTCCGGAACCGGACACCCCGCCCGAGGAGACCACGACCATGTCGATGACCGCGCGCTTTCGCGTGTTTCCGCTCGCGGCGGCCCTTTGCGCCGCGCTCAGTGTCGCTGCCTGCACAAACGACAAGGATCTTGCCGACGCTTCGGGCTTCGCAGGAGGCGCCAATACGCCGGGCAGCGCGCAGGACTTCGTCGTCAATATCGGCGACCGCGTCTTCTTCGAATCGGATTCGACCGATTTGACGCCGACCGCCACCGCCACCCTCGACAAACAGGCCCAGTGGCTGCAGCGCTATCCCCGCTACACCTTCCTGGTCGAAGGCCATGCCGACGAACGCGGCACCCGCGAGTACAACTTCTCGCTCGGCGAGCGCCGCGCCCAATCCGTCAAGGACTACTTGTCCTCGCGCGGCCTCGCCGCCGGACGGATGCGGACGGTTTCCTATGGTAAAGAGCGCCCGGTCGCCGTGTGCAACGATATCTCCTGCTGGTCACAGAACCGCCGCGCCGTGACCGTCCTCGATCGGGGCGCCGGCTCCTGAGAACGTAAGGTTAGCCATTACGGGCGCAGCCCACTTTTGCTGCGTCCAGGCACATCTGCTATCGGCGGGGCGCTGCCGATGCATCCTCGTCCGATCCGACCACAGGTGCCGATTCCCATGCTCCGCCGCCTGCTCATCGCGTCCACGTTTCTCACGTTCCTGTCTCCCTTGACCGTCGGCGGTTCGGCGACGGCCCAGGATGCGTCGGAATTTGTCGTCCGTCTGAACCGCATCGAGAACCAGTCCCGTCAGATGGCTGGTCAGATCGAGACGCTGCAATATGAGAATCGCCAGCTCAAGGAACAGCTTCGCAAGTTCCAAGAGGACGTCGAATATCGCCTGCAAGAAGGCAAGGGTGGCGCTGGAAAGCCCGCCGCATCCCCGTCAGGTACCAATCCCGGTCAAGCCAAGACGCAAAAGCGCAGCGATGCCTTCAACCCGGATCAGAATCCGGGTCGTCCCGGCGGGCCGATGCCGCTCGGCACGACTATGCCGTCGGCTGCCATCGCGACCGCACCACCGTCTCGGGGACCGAGTGTGCCGCCCACCGTGGTCGATGCCGATGACGAAGAGCCTGGCCTGTCGCCTCCCGGCCTAGGTGGCCCCGTCGACCTCACGCCCCCGTCGCGCGTTCCTACGACGGGCGCTCTCGCGAGCCCGTCGCGCCCGATGACCAGCGTGGCCGCCACCACGACAGGCGATGCACGGGCGGATTACGAGACGGCTTACGGCTACATCACCGGACGCCATTACGAACAGGCGGAGATGAGCCTACGCCAGTTCATTCAATCGCATCCGCGCGACGCGCAGGTGCCGTCGGCGACGTACTGGCTCGGTGAGAGCTACCTTCAGCGCAACCGCAACCGCGAGGCGGCCGAGCAGTTTCTGAAGGTCTCCACGGATTACGCGCGCTCGCCCCAGGCGCCGGATGCGATGCTGAAGCTTGGAATATCTCTGAATGCACTCGGCGCACGGGAACAGGCCTGCGCCACTCTCGCCGAGCTGGAGCGGAAGTTCCCGTCCGCAGCGCAGGGTGTCCGCCAGAGCGTGGTTCGCGAGCAGAAACGCGCCCGCTGCGCCGCTTGAATGCCACCCCAGCGGGTGACGGGATCGACGCGACGCTTGTCACGGCGCTGAAGCCCTATCTCGAAACTCGCAACCTGCTCATCGCAGTTTCCGGCGGACCGGACTCTACTGCATTGATGCATGCGGCCGCCCGGTCCGGGGCGGCGCATCCGATCCAAGTCGCGACGGTGGATCATCGTCTTCGTGCGGAGGGAGGCGTCGAGGCCCGGAACGTCGGGATCACTGCGCGGGCGCTTGGTTTGAGGCACCACATCCTGAGCTGGGACGGCGACAAGCCTAGCCGGGGTATTCAAGCCGCCGCACGCCAGGCGCGCTACGCCCTCCTGGCGGAATGCGCGACTGGGATCGGCGCGGACACAATACTGACGGGCCATACGGCTGACGATCAGGCAGAGACCGTGCTGATGCGGCTCCTCGCCGGAAGCGGTCCGGCTGGTCTCGCGGGTATGCGGCGCGACCGGGAGCTTGCACCAGGCCTTCGCCTAGCAAGACCCTTCCTCCATATTCCAAAGGCGGACCTCATCGCCTACTGCTCGGCTCATGGGCTGGCATACGCGAGCGATCCTTCGAATGTGGATGAGCGCTTCGCACGTGCACGTTTACGCCGACTGATGCCCGACCTCGCAGCGGAAGGTCTCAACGCCGAACGGCTCTGCCGTCTGGCGGCCCGCATGTCTCGCGACGAGGACGCGTTACGCGATGCAGCGCAGTCCACCTTTATCAGGCTCCGCCTTACCGCCGATGCCGTTGTCCTGGATGGCCGCCTACTGGCCGCTCTTCCGGATGCGATCCTTATTCGCGTCGTCGACCTCGCATTGAACGAGGCCGGAGGGGGAGGGGTAGGGCGCCTGGAACGCATGGAGCGGCTCGTCTTCGAAGAGCTTCGGCCGGCCCTCACCGCAGGCACCGCCATGCGACGCACGCTTCGGGGCATCCTCGTCGAACTTGGGGCCGAGGGCGTCCTCTCCTTCTCTCCGGCACCGGCGCGACGGTCCCCATCTTAGGGACGCGCTCACCTTTCCGCCGACCGGCTTGCCGCAGGCAGGCCCGATTTACTTGGCAAGGGAGGCGGCACTGCCTACATTGCCGACATGCATCCGCGTGATCCGCCCACCAAGCGCGGGACCGGACGCCCCCAGGGATTGATCGATGAACCCGAACTTCCGCAACTTTGCCTTGTGGGTCGTCATCTTCCTGCTCGTGCTTGCCCTCGTCACCCTGTTCCAAAATCCGGGACATCGCGGCGGCGGCAGTGAGATCGCCTATAGCCAGCTTCTGAATGATGCCGATTCCGGCAAGATCCAGACGGTGGTGATCTCCGGGCAGGATGTGAGTGGTACCTATGTCGGCGGTGGCAACTTCACCTCCTATGCACCCAACGACCCGAACTTGGTGTCGAAGCTGCAGAGCAAGGGTGTGCAGATCACCGCACGTCCCCCCTCGGACAACACGCCCTGGTTCATCCAGCTTCTCGTGAGCTGGCTGCCCATCCTGGTTTTCATCGGTGCCTGGATTTTCCTGAGCCGCCAGATGCAGTCGGGTGCCGGGCGCGCCATGGGCTTCGGAAAGTCGAAGGCCAAGCTTCTCACCGAGGCCTCTGGCCGCGTGAGCTTCGACGACGTCGCCGGCGTGGAGGAAGCCAAGGAAGACCTGCAGGAGATCGTCGAGTTCCTGCGTGATCCGCAGAAGTTCCAGCGTCTCGGCGGTCGCATTCCACGCGGGGTGCTCCTCGTCGGCCCTCCCGGCACGGGTAAGACCCTCATTGCCCGTGCGGTGGCGGGCGAAGCCAATGTGCCGTTTTTCACGATCTCGGGTTCGGACTTCGTCGAGATGTTCGTCGGCGTCGGTGCCAGCCGCGTCCGTGACATGTTCGAGCAGGCCAAGAAGAATGCGCCCTGCATCATCTTCATCGATGAGATCGACGCTGTCGGTCGCCACCGCGGCGCGGGTCTCGGCGGCGGCAACGACGAGCGTGAGCAGACATTGAACCAACTCCTCGTGGAGATGGACGGGTTCGAGGCCAACGAGGGCGTGATCATCATTGCGGCCACGAACCGTCCCGACGTGCTCGACCCCGCCCTGCTGCGTCCGGGCCGCTTCGACCGCCAGATCATGGTGCCGAACCCCGACGTCGTCGGCCGCGAGCGCATCCTTCGCGTTCACGTTCGCAAGGTGCCTTTGGCTCCGGATGTCGATCTCAAGGTCATCGCACGTGGGACCCCTGGTTTCTCCGGCGCCGACCTGATGAACCTCGTCAACGAATCGGCCCTGCTCGCCGCACGTCGTGGCAAGCGCATCGTCACGATGCACGAGTTCGAGGACGCCAAGGACAAGGTGATGATGGGTGCGGAGCGGCGCACCTTGGTCATGACCGAGGACGAGAAGAGGCTCACCGCCTATCACGAGGGTGGCCACGCCATTGTCGCCTTCAACGTGCCTGCCACTGATCCCGTCCATAAGGCGACTATCATTCCGCGTGGCCGGGCCCTGGGCATGGTCATGCAGCTTCCGGAGCGCGACAAGCTGTCTATGAGCTTTGAGCAGATGACCTCGCGTCTCGCCATCATGATGGGAGGTCGCATCGCCGAAGAAATGACGTTCGGCGCCGACAAGGTTACCTCCGGCGCCCAGTCAGACATCGAGCAGGCGACACGTCTCGCTCGTATGATGGTGACCCGCTGGGGCTTCTCGCCTGAGCTCGGCACCGTGGCCTATGGCGAGAACAACGACGAGGTCTTCCTCGGCATGTCCATGGGCCGTCAGCAGACGGTTTCCGAGGCTACCGCCCAGAAGATCGACGCAGAGGTTCGCCGCCTTGTGGAAACCGGCCTCGAGGAAGCCCGCCGCATCCTCGGCGAGCATAAGGACGATCTCGAAGCACTGGCCCAGGGGCTTCTCGAATACGAAACCCTCTCGGGTGACGAGATCAAGAACCTGATCGCAGGCAAGCCGCCCATCCGTGATGCCGGTGATGGACCGACTCCGATCCGTGGTTCTTCCGTCCCGTCCGCCGGTCGCGGCCGGCCGCGGGACAACGAAGGCGGGCTGGAGCCTCAGCCCCAGGCGTGATGCCAGGGTGTCCGTTCTTCAGAGATATCAAAGCGGCGAGGGAGACCTCGCCGCTTTTCTTTTGATTTCCGAAAGCCGAATCGGGCGGCACCGCGGATAGATCGACCGTACGGCGAGGCGCTTGCCGGCGTGACGAGCAACGAGGAGGTGAGGGACAAGATTGTTAAACTCGACCTGGCTTTCGATCCGCTGGCCTATTCGTTCGAGACGTGCAGCCTGCTCTTGACGAGCGTTCGGACGGGTTCTGGCAGGTGAACATGGCGACCGGGCAGTGTGTCGAGCTTTACTATTTCAGCGTTGGCAAGCAGATCGAGGGTGCTGTCCTCGTCTCGCTGATCATTGCTGTTTCACAGGCCTTCTGACGCGCGACGAGGAATGAGCTAGGCTCCCGCCCGGCCACCATTCGTTTGCCATGCTTCGATACCATTCAGCGAGGTGAGACCCGCTATGGTGGGCTGTGACGATCGGGATTGAAGAACGTGCGTAAGTATTTCGGCACAGACGGCATCAGAGGCCGTGCCAACGGGGTGATCACCCCTGAACTGGCCCTCAAGGTGGGGCAAGCGGCAGGATTGGTCTTCCAGCGGGGCGATCACCGCCACAGGGTCGTGATCGGCAAGGACACCCGCCTGTCGGGCTACATGATCGAGACGGCTCTCGTTGCCGGGTTCACCTCGGTGGGCATGGACGTGATGCTGCTCGGCCCCATGCCGACGCCGGCCGTGGCCATGCTCACCCCCTCGATGCGTGCCGATCTAGGGGTTATGATCTCCGCGTCGCACAATCCGTTCGAGGATAACGGCATCAAGCTCTTCGGTCCCGATGGATTCAAGCTGAACGACGATGTCGAGCGCGCCATCGAAGCCTTGATCGACGGGGAGTTGCATAAGAAGCTCGCCGGCTCACGCGACCTCGGCCGCGCCAAGCGGATCGAAAGCGTGCATGCTCGCTACATCGAATTTGCTAAGCGTACGCTGCCGCGCAACGTCACCCTCGACGGCCTACGGGTCGTGGTCGATTGCGCCAATGGCGCGGCCTACCGCGTTGCGCCGGAGACCCTTTGGGAACTCGGAGCGGAAGTGATCGCCATCGGCGTCGATCCCGATGGCTTCAACATCAACCACGATGTCGGATCCACGGCTCCCGCCGCCCTTGCCGCCAAGGTTCGGGAATTGCGGGCGGATATCGGCATCGCCCTCGACGGCGACGCAGACCGTGTTCTCATCGTCGATGAGAAGGGCCAGTCGGTGGATGGAGACCAACTGATGGCTGTCGTGGCACGGTCCTGGAAGGACGACGACCGCCTGACACAGCCCGGCATCGTCGCGACGATCATGTCCAATCTCGGTCTCGAGCGGTTCCTCGGGGGGATCGGCCTTGGTCTCGCCCGCACGGCGGTCGGCGATCGCTACGTCCTCGAGCACATGCGCGAGCATGGCTACAATCTCGGCGGCGAGCAGTCGGGTCACATCATCATGTCGGATTACGCCACTACCGGAGACGGTCTGGTGGCGGCACTGCAGCTTCTCAGCGTGGTCAAGCGTCAGGAGCGGCCGGTGAGCGAGGTCTGCCATTGCTTCGACCCGCTGCCGCAGATCCTCAAAAACGTGCGCTACCGCTCTGGTACGCCGCTGCAGCAGGATGCGGTCGTGACAGCCATCGCCCATGGCCGCGAGCGTCTCGGCGAGACCGGCCGCGTCGTCATACGTCCGTCGGGTACCGAGCCGGTCATTCGCGTCATGGCTGAGGGCGACGATCGAAGCCTCGTCACGGAAGTCGTGGACGACATCGTCGATGCCGTCGCGAAAGCCGCGGCCTAATCGCGCAACGCCTCCGGCGCGAGGCAGCGCCATGCCGTCAGGAGAGCGCTTCTGAGCGTCTCCTCATCGGCCCCATCCAGGGACAGGCTGGTCCAGCCACGCCGTCCCCAAGCGCCGGGGACAGGATCGAACAGGTCCGGCTCGGCCTCGACCACAAAAGCCTGATGCTCGGCGGGGAACTTCAGCACAACGCGTTCTTCGTCGACCCAGAGGGTTGCGAAGATCCGCCCGCCGATGCGGAAATCGGGTTGGCCCATATGGGCGCCTTCCTCCACCCCCGGCAGCATCAGAGCGAGTGCGCGTACATCTTCAGGCCGCATGATCTCTCCGCCTCGTTACTCGCGAAAACCACCGAGGCGGCACGCGAATGCAAGTGCCGCGATATCTCGACAGCTTCTACGAGCGACAGTAAATTTGCGGCCCTCTAAGAACTCAGAAAGGCTAACGTTTAACGTTAAGCGCGATTTAACTCATCCGGCAGATGATGGGCTCGTCATCCAGGCTGGTGCTCCCACACCTCCGCCGAACGATCGAGTTGAAGGATCCATTATGCGCCGCTCCAAGCTTTCTGCCTTGGCGCGCTCGATCACGCTCCTTGCGAGCGTGGGAGCGCCATGCCTCGCGCAGGCCGCCGACCTGCTTACGAGCCTGCCTCCCGAGCCGCTCCCCCCGCCGATCGAAATCGGCGGCGCATGGTACCTTCGCGGCGACGCCGGTGCTGGAATTCTCGGGGAAGGTCACACCGTCGCCAAGGACGTGACGACCCCTCCGATTCAATACAATTACAACGTGTTGAAGGATTATCTGGGCAACCAGGCCTTCGTGGGCGCGGGTATCGGATACCAAGCCAATTCCTGGCTCCGCTTCGATTTCACCGGCGAGTACCGGTCGGAAGCGAAATGGATCTTCTACGCGGCCGAGAGGCCGAGCGGCGGGATCAATCGCACGTCCGGCAAGTTCTCCTCGGTGGTCGGCATGGCCAACGGCTACGTCGATCTCGGCACATATTACGGCGTCACTCCCTTCGTCGGCGCAGGTGTCGGCTTTGCACACCACATGTTCGGCGGCGTGACCGACAACGGCCAAGGCCTCTATCAGGGCGGCTTTGGCTCGGGCCCGGAAAAGCAGAAGCTCAGCTTCGCTTGGGCGGCCCATGCCGGTCTCGGCTATTCCATTACGCCGAACCTCAAGCTCGAACTCGCCTATCGCTATCTCAACATGGGTTCGGCGCAAACCGGCACGATCACCTGCGAGGCACCGCCCTTCTGCAAGACGGATTATCACCTCAAGGACATTGCCTCGCATGACGTGAAGGTCGGCATGCGCTGGATTCTTGGGGGCGCCGTTGCACCAGCGGTCGAATATCAGCCGCTGCCAGAACCGATCGTCCGTAAATACTGATTTTTTCCAAGAACACTACAAAGACGGCGCGGATCGGTATCCGCGCCGTCTTCTTTTGTGCAAGCACGACAGCTGGGTTAACGCCGGAGCGCGTTGTCTTTTCCAGCTCAGGACCCGTTAGGGTTAAGGCGATCATAACCTTTTAAATTCATCATCTTGGTCAGTCACCCCCCTCGCCGGCATGCATCCGTAACATGCGCTTTCCGGCCGATGCGTCCGTGAGGATCCTGATGATTCCGCCTCGTCCATACCGCTCCGCAGCCCTCGCTGCGATCCTCGCCGGACTGGCAATCGGCGCCGTGCCAGCCGTTGCAGCGGACCTTCTTCCGCCGCCACCACCTCCGCCGGCACCCGCCCCGGTCCAGATCGGCAGCGGATGGTACCTCCGTGCCGATTTCACCGAGAGCTACTACGATCATCCCAAGGATGCGACGCTGGTCGAACCGGGCACGCCACCGCTCGTACGACTGCGCCTCAGTCATCAGCCAGGCTATGGTGGCGGCATCGGCTACCGCTTCAACAACTGGCTGCGCATGGACGCCACCATCGACCAGCGCCTTCCCAGCCGTTTCACGACTTACTCGTCCGGCTCGAACTTCGCGAACGGATACAACGTCGAGGCCGGCAAGCTCGACGTGCTGACGGCTCTCGTGAACGTCTATGCGGATCTCGGCACCTGGTGGGGGCTCACCCCCTATATCGGCGGTGGCATCGGTATCGCACAGAAGGATTTCCGTAACGCCTATACCCAAACCACCTGTACCGTTCCCGTGCTCTGTGACGGAAGCCCGGTGGTCGGGCCACGCCCCGCTGCCGCGCGTCGCAACGGTTCGGTCACGTCATTGGCCTGGGCACTGACAGGCGGCGTGTCCTACGAGATCGGTGCGGGCTTCGCGATCGATGCGAACTACCGTTACGTCAATCTCGGCCGCGCCAAGACCGGCCTCGACGATTTCGGCTTCGGGACCCGCCTCAAGGACATCTCGGCCAACGAGGTTCGCATCGGCCTGCGCTACAGCTTCGCCGGCGGCGCTGCTGCTTTTGGGACCGGCGGTTACGGCGGCGGCAATCCCTACGAATAAGGCATAGCCCGATACACGGCAGGACCTTCGCCCGCCTTCCTACGCTCAAAGCCCGCCCGGCCCGTGCCGCGCGGGCTTTTTCGTCCTGCGACCATGACCATAGGCCTCGCCGTAACTCATGTGGCGCGAACGCAACGGAGTATTAAGGTTACGCAATCAATAATGATACTATGTTCGGAAAGAACAGTCGGGCTGCAGCCCTGAGGACGACCTCGATGCGTACCGTCACCCTTGCTCTCCTGACCGGCATCACACTCGGATGGCTGCCGACCGCCCGGGCCGCCGATCTGGACTATGGCGTGCTGCGTGGTTCCGATTACGAGCCTGCCTCAACCGAGATCGATTGGAACGGCGGATATTTCGGCGGGCATGCGGGATACAGCTCGGCCGCGCTGGGCTTCAACAATGCGTTTCAACCCATTGTCGCAAGCGCGCTCAGCCAGACTTACTTCGAGAACGAGATGCATGCCTCTGGATTGCTCCAAACGCATTCAACCCGGACGGAAGGCGCCAGCTATGGAGCTTTTGCGGGATGGAATTACCAGTTCGACGAGACCGTCATCGGCATTGAGGTGGATTATACAAGCTTCGGCAGAACCGGCGCGAGCAACAATTACATTTCTCGTTTCATGGTTGGAACAGATGGCTTTTTTCGCTCCGTCGGCCTCGAAGGCACGTCCTCGACGCGAATTGAAGATTTCGGCACGATCCGGGCCCGTGCCGGTTACACAATGGGCGCCTTTCTCCCGTTCGTAACGGGCGGACTGGCCATCGGCCGCGCACAAATCGCAGATCAAGTAAAGGTTCAGGCCGCAGAATACGACCAAACCACGTATCGTGCCAATCTCGGCCTCAGCGATCCTAGGCAAGCCGCCGTCGTCAGCCACAGTGGTTATGGCAGCTTCAATGCCCAAAACCCCGGTCGATCAACTCTGGCAGCGCCCATCACCTACGGAAGCAGTAAAACAAAGGTCGTTGGCGGCATCGCACTGGGCGTAGGCTTGGAATACGCGTTGACGCAGAACATTATTCTGCGTGGGGAATATCAATATGTTCTCTTTAACGACTTTGATGGCCACAAAGTTAATCTGAACACCGTCCGCGGCGGTGCGGCCGTGAAGTTCTGAGACTCAAACAAAATCTGGTGCGTTAAGGGCTTCATCGCATCATCCGCTGCAAAGTCCGCCAGCATTTTGAAACGGACTCCGCACGATGAACCGAACCAACCTCTCCGTCGGTGCCGCGATACTCAGCCTCGTATCCATTTCAGGAGCCGAGGCAGGAGGCCGCCACATTGCCGTCGATGCTGTGTACCAAGGTCCGTATGTTCAGCGGCACGGCGCGATGTTGCCGCCGCAGATTTCCTATCGTGATCCTCGCTACCTGCCGGCGCCGCGCTTGGTGAGAACCATTTACGGCCCGCCAGTCGTCCTGGGTCTTGTTCCCCCGCACAACCCCAACGCACCGGTCTATAACGAACCGCCGCCACGCTTCTCGCAGGACTGACCAACGTCAGCTTTCGAGTTCGCTGTCCCAATACAGGTAATCCAGCCAGGTGTGATGGTACTCGCGGTGGTCGAATTCCGGTTGGCGGCGATGGAGCTCGTGCCGCGTCGGCCGGTGGGGTTCATGCAGAAGCGGCATCTCGGCTTCCGCCGGAGTACGGTTCGCCTTGCGCAGGTTGCAGGGTGAGCAGGCGGCGACGACGTTCTCCCAGCTCGATAATCCGCCGCGCGAACGCGGGATGACGTGGTCGAAGGTCAGCCCGCCCGAGGGCATCCGAAGTCCGCAATACTGACAGGAGAAGGTGTCGCGCAGGTAGATGTTGTAGCGGGTGAAGGCCGGACTGCGCGCCAGGGTCACGTAGTTCTTGAGGGCAACGACGCTGGGGACCCTCAAGGCGCGGCTCGGTGACCGGGCCTCGACATCGTAGCTGGCCACCAATGTGACCCTGTCGAGGAAGAGGGCGGTGAAAGCGTCCTTCCAGGACCATAAGGACAGCGGATTATACGAAAGCGGCCGGTAATCCGCATTGAGGACGAGCGTTTGGAGATCCAGCATGGCGCTACTCTCTTGACGGATCGACGAAGGGACGACGCAGCACGTTACGGCGCGGCATCGTCCCCGGATGATGAAAGATCGGTGGTCCCGGCAGTTCGGTCTTCGACTTTGGCATCCGGCGAACACATCTCGGTCGCCGGACCCGCACAGGATGCGAAGAGAACAGATGATCGGGGAGGGCGGACCGGCCTGGGCTTAGCCAAAAGCGGTCGCATCGGGCGGGAACGCCCGGTTTGTGGCGAGGCACATCGACATGGACGGCCAACGCCACCTCCTCGCGTCGATACGAAAAGGCTCTGTCCATTGCGCGTTAGTCTAATATCAGCATGACACGCTTGTGAAGGTTGCCCGGTCGATCCGCGACGTCGCGGCCCACAATCTTTCGGGCTGCCTCGGCGAATGATGTGTCTGCGGCACCCTTTCGCCCCATTGATCGGCCATCCGACAATCTGATTTTTGACCCGCTGCCACCTACGGCGCGTGTTGTGCCTTCGCTGATGCTCCCATCATGGCCACGGCTCTTGCCGGAGATGGGCCTGGAAGCGATTGGCCCGCGCACCGGGGTCTGCGTGCCGACGCCAGAGGGGCGGTCGGCCCAAGCCGACGAAAGGAACGACATGGAACTGGGATTCATGAAGGGCAGAATGCGACATGCAGCGCTCCTTGCCGCGTGGATGGGTGCCTCCTTCCTGACTCCCATTCCGGTTCTGGCGCAGGCGGCGCCCGTCGCCCCCGCGCAGACGGAGCCGGCAAAGCCGGCGCCCGCTACCGTCCCACCCGCTGCGGCGGCCCCCGCGCCGGCTGCGAAGCCGCCCGTGCCGAAACAGGCAGTCTCTGAAGCGATCCAGAATGTCCGCGACCGGCTCGACGAGGCGAAGGCCAATCTCGATGAGCGTGAAAAGCTGCTCGCCGGCCGCAACGTCGATTCCGCGAACCTGCTCAAGGCACGCGAAGGCCTCGACGCCATCGCCGACCGGATCCGTCAGATCATCGATGCCACCACGCCGCGTCTCGAAGCGGCCCGCGAGCGCCTGACGCAGCTCGGCCCGAAGCCGAAGGAAGGCGAGGAGGGCGAGGACGTCGCCAAGGAGCGGGGCGAGCGCGAGCATGCGGTCGCCGAGATCGACGAGACGCAGCGGCTGGCGAAATCGCTTCTCGTGCAGAGCGACCAGATCATCGACCAGATCACGAACAAGCGCAGGGCAGCCTTCACCCGCGGCCTGTTCGAACGCTCGTCGGCACTGGTGAATCCCGACCTCTGGATGCGTATCGCCGACGATGTCCCGCGCGACATCCGGGCTCTGCAGGCCGCCGTCAGTGATATCGCTGGCCTGTTCGGCCGCAACGGATCGATCTGGAATCTTCTTCTGCTCGGGGTCGCGCTTGGCATCTCCGTGGCGCTGTATTTCGGACGCCGAAACATTGCCCCGCGTCTCGGGCGGCGCAGCCAGAGCGTCGTCGACCCGACGCAGCGCATGAAGCTGATGGCGGCCTGGCGCGTCTTCCTCCTCGGCACCGTACCGGCGGTGGTGGGAAGCTACGCCGTCTATTACGCCCTGGATTCCACGGACCTGCTGCCGCAGCGGCTGATGCCGGTGGCCGGCGCCATCCTCGGCGGGCTCGCTTTCATCGCCTTCGTAGAGGCGCTTTGCGACGCACTGCTGTCGCCGGAAAAACCGTCCTGGCGTCCTGCTCCGCTCAGCGATTCGACCGCGTCGCGGTTGACGCGGCTCGCCGTCGGCATCGCCACGGTAATCACGGTGGTCAAATCCATCGAGGCGCTCAATTCCGGCATCTACGCCGCACTATCGATCTCCATCGCCACCCGTGGCATCGGCGCCCTCGCCACCATCCTGATCCTCGCCATCGGGTTGCACCGCTTCGCCGACACGGCGGATAAGGAGGAGGCCTGCTTCGGTCCCTACGTCGCGCCGGAATCCACCACGACGATCGGCGGTCCGGCGCGCCTCCTCGGATGGGCTGCCGTCATCGTCATCGGCATCGCGCCCCTCGTCGGCTATGTCGCCTTCGCCGCCTTCCTCATCGACCAGCTGGTCTGGACGGCGTGCCTGATCGCGCTGCTTTACCTGCTTATCACGAGTGCCGACACGTTCATCGGCGGTACGCTGAAGGACGAGACCCGCTTCGCCACAGCGCTTCAGGCCAATACCGGGCTACGCAAGCGCTCGATCAACCAGATCGCCGTTCTGTCGACCGGTCTCGCCCGAGTCGTTCTGATCCTGGTGGCCGCCTTGCTGGCGCTCGCGCCCTGGGGCCTCGATTCCACCGACGTCTTCACCTCCGTGCGCAGCGCCTTCTTCGGCTTCAAGGTCGGAGACGTAACGATCTCGCTCTCCACCATCGCGTATGCGGTGGGACTTCTCGTCATCGGCGTGGTCATCACGCGCGCAGTCCAGCGCTGGCTGGAACAGACCTACCTCCCGGCCACCGATCTCGATGCGGGCCTGCGCAACTCCATCTCCACCATCACCGGTTATTGCGGCTTCCTGATCGCCCTCGCGCTCGCCTTCTCCTATCTCGGACTCAGCCTCGAGAAGCTGACTATCGTCGCCGGTGCGCTCTCCGTCGGTATCGGTTTCGGCCTCCAATCCATCGTCAACAACTTCGTCTCGGGCCTGCTGCTGCTGTGGGAGCGACCGATCCGCGTCGGCGATCAGGTGCTCATCGGCGACAGCGAGGGCATCGTGAAGCGCATCTCGGTGCGCTCCACCGAGATCCAGACCTTCGACCGTTCGGCGGTGATCGTGCCGAACTCGAACCTGATTTCGGGTATCGTGAAGAACCGCGTTCGCGGCGATCGCACCGGCCGCGTCACCATCACGGTCAACGTCCTGCGCAACCAGGATCCGGTCCGTGCCGCCGAAATGCTGGTGGCCTGCGCCGCCGCTCATCCGGATGTGCTGAAGGAGCCGGCACCACGGGTGGTGTTCCGCAAGATCGGCGATCCTTTCCTCGAATTCGAACTGATCGCGATGATCGTCGATGTCAGCATGGGCCTGAAGGTCACGAGCGACCTGAACTTTTCCGTGTTTCAAGCCTTGTCCGGCGCAGGGTTCATCCCGGCTCTCGGCCCCGGATCGAGCGTCGTCACCGTCCAGGGCCTGGAGCCGGTCCAGACCGCACTCGGGCAGATCGCCGGCGTGTTCGCACAGAACCGGAGCCAGGATCGGCCGGCTCAGGCGGAGGAGGTCGATGACCGGCAGGTCAGCCCTTCCGCGAACGAGGAAGCCGAGCCGATGCGCTCGGCAACGCCCCGTGAACCGAACCGGCGTAGGAGCCCTGCGGAGGTGTCGTAGACCGACACGATCGACGACGAACGCGAGGCTTGAACGATGACGATGGGATTCCGGGTGTTCGGCCTCGCGCTTGTGGGCAGCCTCGTGCTGTCCGGTTGCGCCAAGGAAGCACCGACCACCGGCGCGCTCCCGAGCCTGTACTGGCCAATGACCACCTCCGGCGCATCGGTCGATGCGGCGACCGCGCGCGATATGATCTCGGCGTATCGTGCGCGGAGCGGCGGTGCACACTTACGGATCGACCCGGACCTGCAGCGTCTGGCCGAAGCCGAGGCAGCCGCGATGGCGGCCGCCGACAAGCCGAGCCAGGCCCAGACGGTGAAGGTCGCGGTTCAGCGCCTCGGCTATGCGGGCGCGCAGGCGAATCTCTCGGCCGGCTATCACACCCTGGCGGAGGCCTTCTCGGGATGGCGCGACAGCCCGGCCCATAACGCCGTCATGCTGGCCCCTCGGGCGACACGCATGGGCATCGCTACGGCCTATGCTCCGAATTCAAAGTACAAGGTCTATTGGGCGCTGCTGGTCGCCGAGTGAGTCGCGCCCTCAGGGCAGCTTCATCGAACGCGGCGTCGGTGCTTGCTCGCCCATGAGCGTCACCGTCACGCGCCGGTTCGATGACAGGTACGGATTGTCCGGGAACAGCGGCTCGGTATCCGCCTTGCCGGAGACCGAAGCGAAGCGATCGTCGGGCACGCCGGCGCTGGCGAGGATTTCACGCACGCTGATGGCGCGACCTGCCGAGAGCTCCCAGGGCGGGGCAGGGGGGCGTGTACCGGGCCTGTCCGTGGCGGTATAGCCTGTGACAGTGATGCGGTTGGGCAGCTTCCGAATGACGGGGGCTAGCTTCTCCAGAAGGCGCCTCGTCCGATCGTTCGGGCGGCTCGACCCGTGCGGGAACATCGTGCTGCCGTCCTGATCCACCAGCGAGAGATCGACGCCCTTCTGCGTCGGATTGACGATGATATTCTTCGAAAGCTCCGAGATTTCGGGCATGTCCTGCATCGCCTGGCGCAGACTGGCGGCGGCAAGGCCGAACGCTTCCGGATAGCCGCTATCCTGGATCCCTTCCGGGGCAGCCGATTCGATATCCGGCGGCTTTGGCCGATCGGTGGCCTGTTCGGGCGCGATATCGCTGCGGTTCTTGATATGGCCCGGCGTCGGAAGGCCGTTCACTTCGATGATTCCGGAGAAACGCGATTCCCTGTTGACACCGAAGGCATCGCGCATGGAGCCGGCTACAGCCTGCATCTTCTTCTGGTCTTGAGTGGAATAGGCCGCGATCATCACGAAGAAGCTCATGAGCAGCGCCATGAGATCGGCGAAAGTCACGAACCAACCGTGACCGCCATGGCCTCCGCGCTTCTTCCTGGCCACGGCCGGTTACCCTCTTCCCGTCAGGCCGCTTCCGCCGCGAGGTCGTCGCGGTGGTTGTGCGGCAGGTAGGCGACCAGCATCTCGCGCACGAGGGACGAACTCTTCGAGTCGCGGATAAGCAGGATGCCGTCGATGATGAGGGAGCGGGAGACGTCCTCCTCCTCCAGCTTCACGTGTAGCTTGTCGGCGAGCGGAAGCGCGATCATGTTGGAGATCAGCGCGCCATAGAGGGTGGCGAGCAGCGCGGTCGCCATGGCAGGGCCCAGCTTCGAGGGGTCCGACATGTTGGCGAACATCGTCACCATGCCGAGAATGGTGCCGATCATGCCCCAGGCGGGGGCACAATCCCCGAAGGCGCGGTAGATCTTCGAGCCCTCATCGAGATGCATGAGGAAGTTGTCGCGGTCGCGCTCCATCGTGTCGCGGATGAACTCGCGGTCGTAGCCGTCGGCGATGTAGCGGGCGCCCTGAGCCAGGAAGGGATCGGAGATCTCCATGTTCTCCAGGGCCATCGGGCCGGATTTACGCACGACGTCGGCGATCTTGGTGATTTCCTCGATGAGTTCGCGCGGTCTGATCGCCCGCATGGTGAAGGCGTAGCGCATGCCCATCGGCAGGCCGTGCATCATGGTCGCGAACGGGAAGCGGATCATCGTCGCCGCGGTGGAACCGCCGAAGATGACGATGACCGCGTGCTTGTCGAAAAAGGCGGCGAAGTTCCCGCCATCGATCATGATCAGGGTGAAGACGACACCGAAGCCGCCGAGAAGCCCGATACCGGTTGCGAGATCCATGGTGAACCCTGGTCGGCTTGCCCAGCAGCACGGAACAGGATCCGAGCGGAAAGCGACGTCTTCAGCCTTAGGCAGGCGCGCTAAACGAACCGTAAAGGATAACGGTTCTCCCGGCGCATTCCTGTCATTCGCCGTTCAGGGTGGCATTGCGATAAGCCGAGCACGCCGAATGGCTTGTGACCTCCGATGAATGGGGGCCGGGCCGAAGGCGAAGGGTTGAGGGCGAAGGTTCCGGCAAAAGGGACCGCGCCGTGATTGGCATCGGAGCACACGTCGTCATGCCGTTGGTTCGTCTCTATGCGCGCGTCATGGGCCTACTGGGCGCCGATCGGCGCCTGGCAGCCCTCCTCGCTGTCGCCAATGTGGCCCTCGCCGTCGCGGCTTTCGCCGAGCCGCTGCTCATGGGGCGCATCATCGATCAGCTGACGCATCTGAAGAGCGACGGTAACGCCTTCTCGACACTGGCGCCGCTCATCGGCGCATGGGTCGCCTTCGGCCTGTTCACCATCGCGGCCGGCGTCACCATCGCACTGCATGCGGACCGGCTGGCCCATCGCAATCGTCTCGCTTCCATGGCGAATTACTTCGAGCATGTGCTCGAACTGCCGCTGGCCTTTCATTCCTCGAACCATTCCGGCCGCGTCCTGAAGGCGATGCTGGAAGGATCGAACGGCATGTTCTGGCTGTGGCTCGGCTTCTTCCGCGATCATTTCGTCGCCGTCGTGTCCCTCGCCGTCCTCCTGCCGATGACCCTGTTCGTGAACTGGCAGCTCGGCTCGATCCTGGTCGTGCTGGTGACGATGTTCACCGTGCTCACCACCTTCGTCATGCGCCGCACCGAGATGCTGCAGGGCCGAGTCGAGGCCTACCAGTCGGGCCTTGCCGCCCATGCCTCCGACGCCCTCGGCAACGTCGCCGTGATCCAGTCCTTCACCCGCGCCAAGGCGGAGAAGGAGGCCATGCATGGCATCATTCGCAACCTGCTCGCGGCCCAGATCCCGGTCCTGTCGTGGTGGGCGCTCGCCAATGTCGCGACCCGCGCTGCCGCCACCCTGACCATGACGGCCATCTTCATCACGGGTATCGCCCTACATCAGCACGGCATGGCCTCGATCGGCGAAGTGGTGGCCTTCATGAGCCTTGCCACCATGCTCGTCGCCCGCCTCGATCAGGTCGCCACCTGCATCAACGGTCTGTTCCAGCAGATGCCCAAGATCGCCGAGTATTTCGAGATTCTGGACACGACCCCGGCCGTCCACGATCGTCCCGGCGCCATGCAGGTGGCCCGTTTCGAGGGCGAGGTCTCCTTCGATCAGGTCGGCTTCTCCTACACCCCACGTCGCAAGGCCGTGGAGAGCGTCTCCTTCACAGCGCAGGCCGGGCAGACCATCGCCCTCGTCGGCACCACAGGCTCAGGCAAGTCGACCACACTGGGCCTGCTGCACCGTGCGTTCGACCCGGATACCGGCGCGATCCGCATCGACGGTACCGACATCCGCGATATCGGCCTCGCCTCCCTGCGTCACAACATCGGCGTGGTGTTCCAGGAGCCGATGCTGTTCGCCCGCTCGATCCGTGAGAATCTCCAGGTCGGCCGTCCCGACGCCACCGATGCGGAGATGCTCGACGCCCTCGACCGTGCCCAGGCGACGGAGTTCATGGATCGCCAGTTCGACGGTCTCGACACGATCATCGGCGAGCGTGGCCGCTCGCTTTCCGGCGGCGAGCGCCAGCGTCTGTCGATCGCCAGGGCGCTGCTTAAGAATCCGCCCGTGCTGATCCTCGACGAGGCCACGTCCGCCTTGGACGCGACCACCGAGCGGAAGCTGCAGGGTGCGCTCGAAGCAGTGATGGAGGGCCGGACCACCTTCGTCATCGCCCACCGTCTGGCGACGATCCGCAACGCCGACCGCATCCTCGTCTTCCACGAGGGTCGGATCGTCGAATCGGGCACCTTCGAGGAACTCGTCGCGGAGAACGGCCGCTTCGCCGACCTCGCCCGGGCGCAGTTCATGGCCGGTGCCGACGCCTCCGAGCCCACACTCGCCCTGGCGGCCTGACGGAGAAAACCCTCCCCCCTCGTCGGGGAGGGTCACTACCGATCAGGCGGAGACGGGGGTGATCTCGCAGGAGGTTGCGCGACCCTCATCGAGCCAACTGCGTGTATGCCCTTCTTCCGCGGACGGGAGGAAGGTTCATCGACACCCTCCTATCTGCGGGGGTGGGCGTCGCCCATGTCCTCCTCGGCCCACACCTTGAACTTCGTCAGGACATTCGTTCCGAACGTATGGGTCAGCGGGACGTCCGCCGCATCTCGACCGCGAGCGACCAGGATACGACCACGGCGCGGGGCGTTGTTGCGCGGGTCGAAGACATGCCAGGCACCGCCGAGATAGACTTCGGTCCAGGCGGCGAAATCCCCGGGCGCATGCGGCTCGGGTTCGCCGATGAAACTGAGATAGCCGGTGCAATAACGCGTCGGCATGTTCAGGCCACGGCAGAACGCCACGAACAGGTGAGCGTAGTCGCGACAGACTCCTCGCCCGACGGCAAGGGCATCGGCGGCAGTACGATCCACATTCGAATAGCCGTAGCCGAAGCTGATATGGCCGTGGACCCAATCGCAGACCGCCTGGGCGCGGGTCCAGCCGGGCGGGACATCGCCGAACAGGCGCCACGCTTCGTTCGAGAGCAAATCGGATTCGCAGTAACGGCTCGCCACCAGGAAGGGCAGGGCCTCCAGGGGCAAGTCCTCGATGGGATGCTGGATCGCTTGCGGCACGACCGGATCGAGATCGCCGTCATCGTCGAGCCATCCCTCCACCGAAAGGGTCACCGCCCCCGCCGGTGCCACGAGGCGGCAGCACCGGTTACCGAAATCGTCGATGAACACTTCGTGCGGCGTCTCCGGGCCGATGGCCAGGCTGTCCGGCTCCATCGCTCCAGCGAACCGGCTCGGATGCGCCGTCAATCGAGCGATCATCGGAGTAGGATAGGCGAAATCGTAGCCCATCTCGCAGCCGAACCTGATGCGCATTACCGTTGAACCTCCGACCGACCGTCGCGCCAGCCCTGCCGCCCTCATGCCCGCGCGAGACCGTTCGGCATAGGCCGCGAAGGTCACAGGTGGATGTCAGCATGCAGGTCGCGACACTCCGCTTCATTGCCGGCGCGCCTCGGCCTGCTTGGCCAACATCCGGGCCTGCAGCCGCTGCCGCCGTGCTGCAATGACGGTGCCATTGATTTCACCGCCGAAGAGGAACATCGCAGCTAGCCAGTAGAGGAAGACCAGGAACACCATCGCGGTGGCCAAGCCGCCATAGGTCGAGGCGTAGGCGGCCGAGAACCGATCGAGGTAGAAGCCGAACCCGAGTCCGGCAAGAAACCAGAGGACCAGCGTCACGGCAACGCCGGGCAAGACCGACAGGATGGCGCGACGGCCAGCCGCCACGAATTTATGGGCAATGACCAGAACCGTGGCAAGCAGGAAGGCCGTGATCGCGATCCGCCCGATAGCCACGGTGAGGCTCAGTGGTTCGAGTCCAGGCGCCACGTTGATGATACGACGCCAGATCAACGGCCCCAGGACGACGAGCAGCGCGAAGGCGAGCATGGCGAAGGCCCCGCAGACGACGTAACCGATGGATTCGAGGCGGGTCAGCCACCAGGGCCGGATCTCGCGCAGGCCGTAGGCGCGATTGAGCCCCACCCTGAGGCTCTCCACTCCGGAGGACGAGAAGTAGAGGGCGAGCAGCGCGCCGATGGTGAGCACGCCGCCACGTTGCTCGGTGAGCACACGGTGAACCTCACTCGCGATGGGTTTCGCCACCTCGCGCGGCCAAGCCTCGAAAATCAGGTCGCCCGCCTCGTCGGCCAGCGACTTGGTCCCAAGCAGACCGGCCAAGGCGGCGAGCAGGATCAGGAAGGGAAACAGCGACGTCAGGATCGAGAGAGCGATATGGCTCGCGATCGCCCAGCCGTCATGGGCAACGAAGCGCTGGGCGGCGAGGCTGGCGATGTTGGCACTGTTGCGGAGACGGCTCACGGCGGGTGGGGCGCTTCTCGTGACTGGGGGGACTCGTCGACCCGTCTGTCTAAACGCGAGGCCGGGCGATGGCGCAACGTCCAGGGCGATCGTCCGATCGATGCAATGCCGCCCGCCACCAATGCGACTTGTGTTCGGCGGTTCGGTGTGTTGCCTGCGCCACCGTCATGTCAGTCGATGCACCGGCTTCCTCAACCCGTACCGTGCCCGCTTCGGTGGTCTCGTCGGTCTTCGTCCTGATCTGGGCATCGGGCTTCGTCGCCGCGCGTTTCGTGGCGCCCCATGCGGAGGCCTTCACCTTCGTCGCCATCCGACTCGTCGGCGTCGCCATCGTCCTGACCGCCATCACCATCGGCCTCGGCGCGAGATGGCCGCGCAGCCGGGCAGGATGGCGCGATGCCCTGGTTGCCGGCGTGCTGATGCAGGGCATCTACGTCATCGGCGTATTCTGGTCGGTGGAGCGCGGCCTGCCATCGGGCATCGCTGCCCTGGTCGGCAGTCTCCAGCCCCTGCTGACGGCGGCGATGGCGCGTCCATTTCTCGGTGAAATCGTCAGCCCGCGGCGCTGGATCGGGATCGCCACGGGCTTTGCCGGGGCACTTCTCGTCCTCGCCCCGAAAATCGGTACTGCGGACGCATCCGGCATCCCGGCACTTCCACTTCTCGCCTGCCTCGGTGCCATGGTGGCGATGACGATCGGCACGCTGTGGCAGAAGAGTCGTGCGGGACAGGCCGAATTGCTGCCGAATGCGGCGATCCAGTTCGTCGGGGCGACGCTCCTCGCCGTGCCGGCGGCGCTTCTGTTCGGCACCGGCCGTTTCGACGCGTCCCTGCCGCTCTGGGGCGGACTGGCCTGGTCGATCCTCATAAATTCGGTGGCGGGCATCCTGCTTCTTCTCGCCCTGATCCGGCGCGGCGAGGTGGCCGGCGTCGCCTCCTTGCTCTTCCTGGTCCCCCCGGTCTCGGCGGCGATGGCCTATCTCCTGTTCGGCGAGACACTGGCCCCGATCCAGATGGCCGGCATGGCCGTGGCTACGATTGGGGTCGCGGTCGCCAGCCGAAGATGAGTTTTTCTTTGATTCATCTCTCAATAAAATTCAGCTCTCCTGGTTTTGTCGAGCAAAACCAGGCTTTCCGCGGCAAGAAATAATGAATTCAGGCGGGATAGTGCCGCGCTGCGGCGAGACGCCTCTACAGACTTGGCAAACCTGCCTATAATGAGCGCCAACCCTCATTCTGATTTGAGAGATTCGAACCATGTCCGCTTCCCCGGCCGTCTCCACCGAACCGCAGGATCTCCTGACCCTCGCCCAGGGCGCCGGCGAAGCTGCCAAGGCCCTCGTCGCCGAGGCGACCCGCCGCGTTCGCGCGAAGGTTCTCTCCGCCGATGGGAAGATCTCGCCTGAGAAGCTTGAGGCCGAGCAGCATGCCGCCCACGGCCTCGCCTGGCTCGCCACCTATGCCGAAGGTGTTCGCGAACTCGGCGCCTACGCAGCGCGCCTGACCGAGGCCGGAGAATTCGGGGAGACCGAGGCGCTCCTCGTGAAGATCGGCATCGGCGAATATCTCGACCAGATGTTCTCTGGCATTCCCATGAGCCAGGGCGAGATCGTGCGCGTCACCGGCTCGCTCGGTCTCTCCGCCCGCGAGATCGCGAAGTTCCGGACGGACGCCGTCGAGGCCATGATCGCGGAGGGCAACACGGCGGCCAACCGCGCCGCATTGGTCGCTCGCATCCGCGACAACGGTGGCTCGGCCACCATCGGCAAGTCCGGCCTCGACGAGGACATGGAGGCGATCCGCTCCGAGATGCGCCGCTTCGGCCTCGCCGAGGTCGTGCCGCACGCCCATGAGTGGCACAGCCAGAACGCCTACATCCCGATGGAGATCGTCACCAAGATGGCCGAGCTCGGCGTCTTCGGCCTGACGATCCCAGAGGAATACGGCGGCATGGGCCTGCCCAAGATCTCCATGTGCGTCGTCTCCGAGGAACTGTCCCGCGCCTATATCGGCGTCGGCTCGCTCGGTACCCGCTCGGAGATCGCCGCCGAGCTCATCCTGTGCGGCGGCACCGAGGAGCAGAAGCACCGCTTCCTGCCCGGCATCGCGTCGGGCGATACCCTCCCCACCGCCGTGTTCACCGAGCCGAATACCGGCTCCGACCTCGCGTCCCTCCGCACCAAGGCGGTGAAGGACGGCGACGTCTGGAAGATCTCGGGCAACAAGACTTGGATCACGCACCCGGTCCGCGCCGACATCATGACCTGTCTCGTGCGCACCAAGCCCGAAGAGAAGGGTCACAGGGGCCTGTCGCTCCTCGTCGCCGAGAAGCCCCGCGGCACCGATGAGGATCCCTTCCCGGTGGCCGGCCTGTCCGGCGGCGAGATCCACGTCCTCGGCTATCGCGGCATGAAGGAATACGAGCTCGCCTTCGACAATTTCGAAGTGCCGGCGGCCAACCTTCTCGGCGAAGTCGAGGGCAAGGGCTTCACCCAGCTCATGCAGACCTTCGAATCCGCCCGCATCCAGACGGCAGCTCGCGCCATCGGCGTGGCGCAGAACGCCCTCGACCTCGGTCTCCGCTACGCCGAGGACCGGGTGCAGTTCGGCAAGGCGCTGATCAACTTCCCCCGCGTCGCCGACAAGATCGCCATGATGGCGGTGGAGATCAACATCGCCCGCCAGCTCACCTACTTCTCCGCCCGCGAGAAGGACGAGGGCAAGCGCTGCGATCTCGAGGCCGGCATGGCCAAGCTGCTCGGCGCCCGCGTCGCCTGGGCGGCGGCCGACAACGCCCTGCAGATCCATGGCGGCAACGGCTTCGCGCTGGAATACGCAGTCAGCCGCGTCCTCTGCGACGCGCGCATCCTCTCGATCTTCGAGGGCGCCGCCGAGATCCAGGCCCAGGTCATCGCCCGCCGGCTTCTCGAAACCGCCTGAGCCTCCTCGCCATAAAACGGCGGCCGGGCGTTCAGCCCGGTCGCGGCGGGTTATCCAAACGAAAAAGGCCTGGAACCGGGTTCTCCCCGGTTCCAGGCCTTTTTCGTTTGAAGGTTCCTCTTCCCCACAGGTGAGGAAGAGGAACTGCTTCTATTCCGCCGGTGCGTGATGGCTCGATGGCATGGAGCCCGCCTCGGCCGCCTTCGGCTCGTGCTCCACCGGTTTCGTCTTGAACAGGCGCATGATGAAGACGAAGAAGACCGGCACGAACAGAACCGCCAGGATCGTGGCGGAGATCATGCCGCCGAGCACGCCGGTACCGATGGCCTGCTGGCTCTTCGACGCTGCGCCCGAGGCGATGGCCAGGGGCACCACGCCGAAGATGAAGGCCAGCGAGGTCATGACGATCGGTCGGAAGCGGAGCGTCGATGCCTCGATGGTCGCATCGACCAGCGATTTACCCGGCTTCCAGAGATCCTTGGCGAATTCCACGATCAGGATCGCGTTCTTGGCCGAGAGACCGATGATCGTGATGAGGCCGATCTTGAAATACACGTCGTTGGGCAGCCCGCGGAGGTAGACGGCCGCCACCGAGCCGATGACGCCGAGCGGGATGACCAGCAGCACCGAGAACGGGATCGACCAGCTCTCGTAAAGCGCCGCGAGGCACAGGAACACGATCAGGATCGACAGGGCGAGGAGCAGGGTCGCCTGGCTTCCCGCCTGTTTCTCCTGCAGCGACTGACCGGTCCAGACATAGCCGAAGCCCTTCGGCAATTGCTGCATCAGGCGCTCCATCTCGGCGATGGTGTCGCCGGACGTATAGCCAGGTGCCGGTTCACCGGTGATGCGCACCGACTGATAGCCGTTGAAGCCGATGATCTGGGCTGGGCCGACGCTCCATTTGAGGTCGGCGAAGGACGACATCGGCACCATCGTGCCCTGGCTGTTCTTGACGCCGTAATTCAGCAAATCGGCTGCCTTCAGGCGCTGGCTGTCCTCCGCCTGCACGATGACGCGCTGCATCTTGCCCCGGTTCGGGAAGTCGTTGGTGTAGACCGAACCGAGATTGACCTGGATCGTGTTGTTGATCTCCTCGAAATCGACACCCAGTGCCGCCGCCTTCTCACGGTCGATGACGAGTTCCGCCTGAGGCGCAGGCGGCAGGCCCTCGACATAGACCTTCTGCAGGATCGGGCTTTTCTTGGCGAGGGAGAGCAACTGCTCCTGGGCCGCCATCAAGGCCGAATAGCCTTTCTGCGCACGGTCCTGCAGGCGGAAGCTGAAGCCCGAGGCGTTGCCGAGATTGTCGATGGGCGGCGGCTCCAGAGCCTGAATCACCGCGTCCTTGTAGCTGGACAGCGCCTTGTTGGTGCCCTCCACGAGGGCAGCCGCCGAGTTCGCGGCGTCGCGCTCACCCCATGGCTTCAAGGTCACGAAGGCCTGGCTGGTCACCTGGCCCTGGCCGGAGAACGAGAAGCCGTTGACGATCGTCACCGTGGCGACGCCGGGCTGCGCAAGGAGATGCTCTTCCACCGCCTTCACGGCTTTCAGCGTGCGGTTGAACGACGAGCCGGGCGGTGTCTGGATATCCACGGTGAAGAAGCCCTGGTCCTCCACCGGCAGGAAGCCTTCCGGCATCCGCACGAAGGCGAAGCCGAGGCCGATGACGAGGGCGAGATAGACCATCATCACCCGGCCGGACCGCTTGATCATCCCCGCGACGCCGCGCCCGTAGCGCGCGGTCTCCCGGTCGACGACCCGGTTGAACCAGCCGAACACGCCGCCCTTGGAATGGCCGTGTCCCTTCTCGATGGGCTTGAGGAGGGTGGCGCAGAGAGCGGGCGTCAGCGTCAGCGCGAGCAGCGCCGAGAAGCCGATGGACGTCACCATCGCGATGGAGAACTGACGATAGATGATGCCCACCGAGCCCGGGAAGAACGCCATCGGGATGAAGACCGCGATGAGCACCAGGGTGATGCCGATGATGGCGCCGGTGATCTGGCTCATCGCCTTGCGGGTCGCCTCCTTCGGAGACAGCCCTTCCTCGTTCATGATGCGCTCGACATTCTCGACGACCACGATGGCGTCGTCGACGAGGATGCCGATGGCCAGCACCATGCCGAACATGGTGAGCACGTTCACCGAGAACCCGGCGAGCAGCATCACCGTGCAGGTGCCCATGAGGGCGATCGGCACGACGATGGTGGGGATCAGGGTGTAGCGGATGTTCTGGAGGAAGAGGAACATCACTACGAAGACCAGGATGACGGCCTCCACCAGCGTCATCAGCACCTTCTTGATCGAGGCTTCGACGGCGGGCGTAATGTCGTAGGGGATGTCCCACTGCACGTTGGAGGGGAAGAACTGCGACAGCTCTTCCATCTTCGCGCGAATGGCGGAGGCGGTCTCAAGGGCGTTGCCGTCGGGCGCCAGGGTCACCGAGATGCCTGCCGCCTCACCGCCGTTCAGGCGGGTGGTGAACTTGTAGTCCTCGCCGCCGAGCTCGATCCGGGCGATGTCGCGCAGGCGCACGTTCGAGCCGTCCGGGTTGGCGCGCAGCACGATGGCTCCGAACTCTTCCGGCGCCGTCATCTGCCCCTTCACGATAATGGGGAAGTTGACGGTGTTCGAGGCCGGGCTCGGCATGGCGCCGACGGCGCCCGATGCGATCTGGACGTTCTGGTTGGTGATCGCCTTCGAGACGTCGGACGCGTTCAGCGACAGGCCGCGCAGCTTGTCGGAATCGATCCAGATGCGAAGGCTGCGCTCGGTCGAATAGAGCGTCGCGCGGCCCACGCCGGGGATACGACGAATCTCGTTGATGACGTTGCGGATGAGGAAGTCGCCGAGCGCGATCTCGTCCATCGATTTATCGGGCGAGATCAGCGTGATGATGTTGAGGGTGGCGGCGGAGGCCTCCTCGACTAGCGTCCCCTGCTGGCGCACTTCGGCCGGGAGACGGGCTTCGACGCGCTTGAGGCGGTTCTGCACTTCGACGCCGGCGAGGCTCGAATCGGTGCCCGGCTGGAACTGGGCCGTGATCTCGACGACACCGAACGCGTCGCTGGCGGATTCGAAGCTCAGGATGTTGGCCGCACCGTTGAGCTCATCCTCGATGAGGCGGGTGGTGCCGGTATAGAGGTTCTCGACCGACGCGCCGGGATAGGCCGTCGACAGCGCGATAGAAGGCGGCGCGATGACCGGATACTGGGCGACCGGCAGGCTGGGGATCGACAGAATTCCGCCCAGGCAGATGAATAGCGCGACGACCCAAGCGAAGATCGGGCGATCGATGAAGAAACGGGCCATGGCTCAGCGCACCTGCGCCGAGGCGGGCTGCGGGCTGGGTGCCCGGTCATCGAGGTCGGTATCGATCGGTTTCAGTTCGGCGTGAGCGGAGGCGACCTTGAGCTCGACGGTCTTCACAGCCGACCCGACCGAGATCTTCTGGACTCCCTCGACCACGACGCGATCCCCGGTCTTCAGGCCGTCGCGGATGATCCAGTTCGAATCGACGACCGGGCCAACCTCCACCGGCTGGAGCATGACCTTGTCGTCTTTGCCGACGATCCAGACCTCGGCCTTACCGTCATTGGTGCGCTGGATCGCCTGTTGCGGCACCGCGATGGCATCAGCGTCGATGCCCTGCTTGATGCGGGCGCGGACATACATGCCCGGAAACAGCTCATCATGCGGGTTGGGGAACAGCACGCGCAGGGTGACCTGTCCTGTGCTCGGATCGGCGGTGACGTCCGAGAACAGGACCTTGCCGGCCGACCCGTAGAGTGAGCCGTCATCCATGATGAGATGCGCGTTGGCGGTGTCCTTGGAAAGGCGCGAAAGCTCACCGCTGGCCAGATCGCGGCGCAGCTTGTTCAGCTCACCGACCGACTGGGTGATGTCCACGTAGATCGGATCGAGCTGCTGGATCGTGGCGAGGATCGCGGTCGCGCCCTGTTCGACCAGCGTACCCTCGGTGAGAAGCGCACGACCGATGCGGCCGGAGATCGGGGCGCGCACGTCGGTGTAGTTGAGGTTCAGCTTGGCCCTATCGCGCGTGGCCTTGGCGCCGGCCACCTCCGCCTGGGCCTGTTTCAGGCTGGCATAGGCGCTGTCGTACTGCGCCTGGCTGGCGGTCTGGCGCGAAAGCAGCTGCTCGAGACGGTCGGCTTGCTGGCCGGCCAGGACCTGGGCGGCCTCGGTGCGGGCGAGGGCCGCCTCGGCACTGGCGAGCTCGGCCTCGAACGGAGCCGGGTCGATCTTGTAGAGAATGTCGCCTTCCTTGACCAAGCTGCCCTGCTCGAACGTGCGCTTGACCACGAGGCCGGACACGCGGGAGCGCACTTCGGCGATGCGCAGGGGCGCAACGCGCCCCGGAAGATCGCGCACATAGGGAATAGGCTGTTCGCGGACGGTGACGACACTGACTTCCGGCGGCTGGGTCGGCACCGGCGCCGCGGCCTGTTGCTTCTGGTTGCAGGCAGACAGGGCGACCATGACGGAGGCAGCAGCCAGAGAGGCCGGCCAGACACGTCGGACGCGGTGAGAAGTGGTCGTCACGATGATTTAGCTCCTATGCGATACGCGGTCGACCGCAATCCGGCAGGGGATTGGCGGCACTGACACTCAAGTCCTGGGCGAAGATCCGCGAAGCGACTTCAGCACCTTGGCAATCGCTGGGCCACGCAGGGCGGCCATGGCGTCATTGGGCGTGTGGCGGCCGGACCGGGGCCAACCACACACATCACGGCTTCAGCAATCGTTCACAATCTTGGCGATCACGCGACGCAAGCCGGAAAAAGGAGAGCCTTCGACGCGGTTTGGTTAAAACGCCGCGGCCAAGCTCTCAGGTGGCGATCCTGGGGGGGCGGTGGAGTGGTGCGTCCGCGCTGATCCCGAGAGACAAGGCCGAACGACCACGCAACGTCGGTGCCGAGGCTGCACCGAGCACGCGAGATCCCGAAAGCGAGGGCGGGGTCATCGCGTCGTCGACCTCCAGACGCGCGGCGGAACCGGTCGACGGAACCTCACCCTGGCTCGCGAGACCGTCGTGCCCCCGGCTGCTGACGGGCGCACCGACACCGGCGCCCCACAGCTCCTGCGGGAAGCTCGGCAGAACCATCACAAGGAGGGAAACCAACACGAGCAGGGTCGACAGAGCCGTGCGGGGACGAACGACCGCATGCGCTTGCGGGGCGTTCGAAGCGAGGCATCCTGCCTCGACGGAGGCAACGGCAGATCTGGTCGTCTCTGAAGTCACGAAACTGAGGGTGGTGCGAAAGTTCCCGCAGCGCAATAACCTGCGACATTCTGTCAAGCTGGTAGCCGAGAGCGGGGATCACCGCCGTTGCGCCAATCCCACAGTATATTCCGTTCACATCGCAGCGGGTTGACCGCCCTTAACCATCCGGCCAAGTCTGCCGGTCCAATCATCTGACGTCCGGCTCGCAGAGCCTGGACCTCGCCGGAATGGGAGACGGGGTGCCTGCGCACCGGCTTGTCCAGATCCGGCCGGAGACGATTAAAATGGGCATTCGCTCTCTCCTCGCCGCCTCGGCTCTCGCGTTGGGCATGGGCCTTGCCACAAGCGTCGGTGCCAGCGCCGGCAACCCGTTCGACAGCGGTCCGATCGCGGATTTCCTCAATATCTTCAAGGAACAGGCGATCCCGCGCGAGACAGTCGCGTGGAAGGGCTCAGAGAAACCCGGAACCGTGGTCGTCTCCACGAGCCAGCGCCGGCTCTACTATGTGCTCGGCGGCGGAGCGGCTGTCCGCTACGGCGTCGGCGTCGGGCGCCAGGGCTTCTCCTGGTCGGGCGAGAAGTCGGTGACGATGAAGAAGGAATGGCCGGCTTGGCGTCCGCCGGCGCAGATGCTGGCGCGGCGGCCCGACCTGCCGCGCTACATGGCCGGCGGCCAGGACAACCCCCTCGGCGCGCGGGCGATGTATCTCGGCTCCTCGCTCTACCGTATCCACGGCTCCAACGAGCCGGAAACCATGGGTGCCGCCGTTTCGTCGGGCTGCATCCGCATGACCAACAAGGATGTGGTCGACCTCTACGACCGGGTGAAGGTCGGCACGAAGGTGATCGTGCGCAACTGAAGCCCCCATCCGCCTCCCGCCGGCATCCGGTCGGTCGCGACCGAACGGAGGAGAGAGCGGAATGATCTTCGGTGTCGACATCAGCCTCGTCGCGGGCCTGTTCGCCGTGGCCGTGGCGGCTGGCTGCGTCGATGCCATCGCGGGCGGGGGCGGCCTCATCACGGTGCCGGCACTGCTCCTGTCCGGGCTCGATCCGGTGAGCGCCATCGCCACCAACAAGCTCCAGGGCAGCGCCGGCGCGATCTCATCGACCATCGCCTTCGCGCGCCGCGGTCACATCCATTGGCCGGCGGCCTGGAAGATCGCCCTCAGCGCCGGTCTCGCCTCGATCGGTGGTGCGCTCTGCGTCAGCCTATTGCCGCGCCCCGTCCTCGACGCGGCCGTACCTGTCCTGCTGATCGGGATCGCGTTCTATTTCGCTTTCGCGCGGCGGATGAGCAGCGAGGACGCGGCGGCACGGATGCGCCCCGGCCTGTTCGCGCTCACCTGGGCTCCCGCCGTCGGCTTCTACGACGGCGTGTTCGGCCCCGGCGCCGGGGCCTTCTACATGATCGGGTTCGTGACGCTGCTCGGGCTCGGCGTGGTGCGTGCGACCGCCCATACCAAGCTCGCCAATGCCGCCAGCAACCTCGGAAGCCTCGCCCTGTTCGCAGCCTCGGGCCACGTGGTCTGGACCATCGGCATCGCCATGGCCTTCGGGGCTTTCATCGGGGCCCAGATCGGCTCGATCCTGGCGATCCGCCTCGGCGCGAAGCTGATCCGGCCGCTTCTCGTCACCATCGCCTGCGCGATGGCGATCCGGTTGCTCTCGAACCCCGAGAACCCGCTGCGACAGGCCGTGATGGGCCTGTTCGCCGGGAACTAAGCCCGGCGTCAGCGCGGCATGAAGGCCCAGTAATCCAGGTCTAGGATCACGGCCGGGTCGTATCCGTCACCGACCTTGTCCGGATGGTTGCCGCAGGGCTGGTTCTTGGTGGCGACCGTGCGCAGGCGAAGAGCGCCGATATCCGTGCGGCCGGGAAGCTCGGCGGCTTCGAGCACTTCGCTCCAGGCATAGACCGTGTCACCGGCAAAGAGCGGCGCCACGTGGCGCCCGGCATTGATGCCGGCGAGCGCGAAGGCGTTGCCGAGACCGTTGAAGCTGAGCGCACGGGCGAGAGAAATGACGACACCGCCATAGATCAGGCGCCGACCGAACCGTGTGTCCTTCGCGGCGAAGCCGTCGAAATGCACCTTGGCGGTATTCTGGTAGAGGCGCGTGGCGATCTGGTGCTCGGCCTCCTCGACGGTCATCCCGTCCACATGGTCGATCTTCTCGCCGACCACGTAGTCGCCGAACCGGTGCGGGCTGCCGGCGAGGTCGAGATCGTAGGCGCCGACGTTCAGCGGGGGCAGGGCGCCGGCCAGGTCGGCCGGGTCGACCACCTTGGCGAAGGTCGGGACATGTTCCTGCTCGATCTTCGCTTCCGGGTCGCGCTTCTTCACCAGCACCCAGCGGCAATAGCTCAGAACCGTCTCGCCGTTGGCGTCGGACCCGGTGGAGCGCACGTAGACCACGCCAGTCTGGCGGTTCGAGCTCTCCTTGAGGCCGATCACTTCGGAGACCGTGGACAGGGTCTCGCCCGGATAGACCGGCCGGCGGAAACCGCCCTCGGCATAGCCGAGATTGGCGAGCGCATTCAGGGAGATGTCCGGGACCGTCTTGCCGAAGACCACGTGGAAGGTGAGCAGGTCGTCCAGCGGGCTCTGCGGGTAGCCGATGGCCTTGGCGAAGGCATCGGAGGACTGAACGGCGAAGCGCGGGCCGTAGAGGGAGGTGTAGAGCGCGACGTCGCCGCTCGTCACCGTGCGCGGCGTGGCATGGCGGATGGTCTCACCGAGGCGATAATCCTCGAAGAAGCGGCCGGGATTGGTCTTCATCTCTTGGTCGTCCCTCGACGTGATTTTCTTGGCCCTTTGTCCAGTGCGGCCTCAGCCGCCATAGACCACGGTCTGGGGCGGAATGACCTCGTGCAGGAGGCGGCTGATGAAGAGAAGCAGCAGCACCAGGACGATCGGCGACAGGTCGATCCCACCGAGATTGGGCAGGACGCTGCGGATCGGGCGAAGAACCGGCTCGGTCAGCCGGTAGAGCACCTCACCGATCTGCGACACGATCGGGTTGCGCACGTTGACCACGTTGAAGGCCACGAGCCAGCTCAGCACGGCGCTGGCGATCAGCACGTAGATGAAGAGCTGGACGACGGTGTCGAAGAGCCAGAGAAGAGCGTACATGCGCGGTTCTGATGTCCTCGTTCGCCCCGCCTCACCGGCGCGGGTCAACGGCGGGATTTCCTGAATTGACAGCCCGAGGCAGGCGCGCTTACAAAGCGGCCACCTCGGAACGGGGCTGTAGCTCAGATGGGAGAGCGCCGCAATCGCACTGCGGAGGTCAGCGGTTCGATCCCGCTCAGCTCCACCAGGTTTCTTTCAAGTCCCTGGTGAATCAACGATCTTGTCGTGAACGCGTAGCTTTTCCGGCGCCGGGAGACAGGATCAGCCAGCTTGGCAGCGTGCTGGGCTCCGACGGTGTTTCGTCGCTTGTGGCCACCTCGACAGCGCAACATGTTACCCGCTGACGGCCTCCTGCGCAGGAAGGCCGCGCGGCGTCCATGACGGGCACATGAGCGCGACGCGTCCTGAGCGCGAAATGCCTAGGCCGCGGCCGACCGGCACAGGGCCGTGCCGTCACGGATCATGAAATTCACCAGCGTCGGCGAGACGCCGTTCTCGCGGGCCAGGACGGTCTGCGGAATGCCGTCGATCCGATGGGCGAGAAACACCCGGCGGGTTCGCTCCGAGGTCGTTTCCAGCGCGGCCAGTGCTGCCTTCAGCGCCTGGCATTGCTCGAGGCGGTCCTGAGGACAGGTGCAAGGAGCGGGAATGGCCTCGGCCTGCTCATCCGGCACGAAGCGGCAGCGCTCGCGGATCGTGCGCCGCGCCCAATCGATGGCGGCGTTCCGAACCATCCGCCGCAGGTAATGCATCGGAGCCTCGACGCGGCGGCCAGGACGCAGATCGGCGGCCGGCTCCTCGCAGAGCTTGAGCACCACCTCCTGCACCACGTCCTCCGCCGCCGAGCGATCACGCAGGATCTGCGTCGCGTAGGCCACGAGGCCCGACTGTTCGGCGATGAGAGCGGCGAGCAGCGGAGCTGCGATGTCGCTCCGCCTTCCAGGCGAATGAGTCTGTGACATGGACGACCTTCTTCGGATGCGTAGGTCAGTACGAAAACGCGCGAAACTGCCCAGCCGCGCACGTCGCCGGGTCATTTCCACGATCCAACTCGGATATGGAGGCTAAAGAGATAAATTCCACAGACATACAAGAGTGATTTTATAGGGAGATGTTTGAATTAGAAATATTCTAAATGTAGAATCGCCAGTTACATCGAATCGGTCAGACGATATTCAGGCTTTCCTCGAAGGGTTTATGCTATGAAGCTACATGAAATTTGGCCAAAATGTTCTGTCGCATGGCCACAGGCCACCTGCTGCATGAACGAACACATCTTCGGATTGTGAACGGTTGCGTTAAGAAAAGATACAGTTTTTGCGCGAGCAGGACCCGGCTGCCCAGGATCGAAAGGCGTGGCGGCAGCGGAGTGCTCGGCTCGTCATGCTGCTGTGGGCGCCACGAGTTTCCCGGTTGCCCCTAAATTTCCGGAGTGCCGGAGCGTCCTGTCCCAGAGGGCATCCCGGTCGCGGATGCCGGTACCAGCCAACGACGAGACGCGATGCTTTCGACAACAGTTCCTTTTCGATGCGGCGAGGCGACGGGCCGTACCGTCGAGGTCTACCTGGACGGCGACCGGCTCAGCGTCGTGGCGGAGGGCCGGGTCGGTCTACGCCTGCGCCTTCAGCAGGGGAGCAGCCCGCATCTGTCCCTGGAGGAGCCCGTGAGACCCGACCCGAGCGAGGTCCTGACGAACATCACGGCGGCATTCGAGATGGTCTCGGCGACACATCCGGATGCCGAACGGATCGGCCTCGACGGTGCCAGCTTCGCGGGTCTCGTCGCCTCCATGGCGGAACGTGGCCTCGTCGTCCGGGAAGGCGACGCGCTTTCCGTCGATCCGACGATGCTGTGGCAGCGCCCCGAACCCTGGCTCGCCAACCTCGCGACGCGCGATTTTCCCGCCCGTCAGATCATGAGTGACGGCAAGCGCCATCCGCAACGGTCGCCGAAGCCCAAGGGCGTGATCTATTCCCGCTTCATCCCCTGGCTCGGACAGGCCGTGGCGTTCCGAGCCGCCACGATCGACGACGTCGATACCCTGCATCGCTGGTTCAACGATCCGGTGGTCGATGCCGCCTGGGGCGAGGCCGGCGCGCGCGACAAGCACGAGGCCTATCTCGCCGGCCTCATCGCCGATCCGCACATGATCCCGCTGATTGGTACGATCGGCGGCGAACCCTTTGGCTATTTCGAGATCTACTGGGCCAAGGAGAACCGCCTCGCCCCGTTCTACGACGTGCAGGATTACGATCGCGGCTGGCATGTCCTGATCGGCGAGAGCCGGTTTCGCGGCAAGGCCTACATCTCGGCCTGGCTGCCCTCGCTGATGCACGCGCTCTTCCTCGACGACCCGCGCACGGAGCGGATCGTCGGCGAGCCCAAGGCGGACCATATCCAGCAATTGCGCAACCTGGAGCGGTCGGGCTTCGCGCGGATCAAGACCTTCGATTTCCCGCACAAGCGCGCGGCCCTGGTGATGCTCCTGCGCGAGCGCTTCTTTTGCGAAAGGCTGTGGTCGCCGGCGGGGGGCATGCCCGCTTCGCCGGAGACCGTCTCGCCGCCGGCGTCCTGACGGGACGCGTCAGCGCAGGGCGACTGAACATGGCACCACGCCGTCATTCCGGGTCGCCAGAGGCGAGCCCGGACCCGGAGGGCCGCGCCAGAGGCGTGCAATCCAGAGCCGCCAACGGTGTAAAGTCCTGCAGCACCTGTGTTTCTGGATCCCGGGCTCCGCTGCGCGGCCCCGGGATGACGGGGTGCTACGATTGGATTTTGGACGCGTGAATCGGCATCTGCGATTGCCCTGCCTCAGCGGGAGGCGAGGTAGGCGCGCCAGCCGCCATGGATTGTGATGTCCTCGGCGCCCGCCACCGCATGGGCCTCGCACAGGAACCCGGAGACGTCCGAGCCGTCCTCCAGGGTGAGCTTGCCGATGCCGAGGGGGGCGGGGATCGCGGCGGTGAAGCGGCCGAAACCGGCCGGCGGCAGGGCCCAGATCTCGACCTCCAACCCGCCGCCGGCCAAGCCCGGCTCGTGGACCAGACCGGGCTTGGCCGGGTGGGTGCCGGGCAGGGCGTAGAGGCGGTACGCGCCCGAGGTCCGCGCCGCCCGCACCTTCCTGCCGCCGAGATCGGTGAGCTGGTGGTTGAGGGGCAGGCCCGTGAGATGGGCGCCCACCACCGCGATGGCGATCTCGTCTGTCTCAGTGGCCGAGACCCGGCTCGCCTCGGGCAGAACCGCGTCGCGCGCGATTCCCATTCCGCTCGCCGCCGCGCGATGGAGCGCGTCGGCCCAGGGGCCCAAAGCCTCGTCGCTGAAGCCGGGGCCGACCAGCGTCACGCCGCCTGGCAATCCATCGGCACCGAATCCCCCCGGCACCGCGATCGCGGCGAGGCCGAGGAGATTGGCGAAGTTGGTGTAATGCCCGAAATGGCTGTTGAGGCGGATCGGGTCGGCCAGCATCTCCTCCACCGTGTAGGTGGTGGGGGAAGTCGGGAGGAGCAGGATGTCGACCGCCGCCCAGGTCGCCTCGGTGCTCCGCCGCAGGGCCTCGAACGCGTAGCGGCCTTCGAACGCGTCGACGGCGCTGTAGCCCTTGGCGGACTCGACGATGCTCCTCACGCTCGGGTCGAGGGCGTCGGCATTTCCGGCGAAGAACCCGGCGATGGCGGCCAGGCGCTCGGCCACCCACGGCCCGTTATAGAGCAGGGTCGCGATCTCGCGGAACGGCGCGTAATCGAACGGCACCGCCAAGGCGCCCAGCGCTTCGAGGCGGGCGATGGCCGCGTCGTAGAGCGCCTCGCGCTCGGCATCGCCGTAGAACTCGCGCTCGGCCGGGGTCGGCACGCCGAAGCGCAGGCCCTGGGCGGGGAGGGGATGCGGCACCGCCCGCCGCGAGAACGGATCGGCGGCGTCGAACCCTTCCGCGATGCGGCGGATCGCGAGACCGTCGCCCACGGTGGCCGCGAAGATGCTGATACAGTCGAGGCTGCGGCAGGCGGGGACGAGGCCCGTCGTGCTGAACAGGCCCGGCGTCGGCTTGATCCCCACGAGGTTGTTGAACATCGCCGGCACGCGGCCGGAACCGGCCGTGTCGGTGCCCAGCGAAAAGCTCGCGAGCCCCGCCGCCACGGCGACGGCCGAGCCGGAACTCGACCCACCCGAGACATGGGCGGCGCTGAATACGCTGCGCGGTGCGCCGTAGGGCGAGCGGGTGCCGTTGAGGCCGGTGGCGAACTGGTCGAGATTGGTCTTGCCCGTGCAGAGCGCACCCGCCGCCTTCAGGCGCGCCACCACCTCGGCATCCGCCTCCGCCGTGTAGGCGAAGGCCGGGCAGGCCGCCGTCGTCGGCAGGCCGGCGACGTCGATATTGTCCTTCACCGCGAAGGGCACGCCCCAAAGCGGCAGGGAGTTCGGCTCGGGGTGGCGCGCCATCAGGTCCCGCGCCGCGCTCACCAATGCCTCCCGGTCGAGGGCGGTGATGAAGATGGCGGGGTCCGTCGATGCCTCCATCCTTTCGGCGACGGCTTCGGCGACAGTCACGGGGGTGGCACGGCCCGACGCGTAGAGGTCGCGCAGGGTCGACAGGTCGAGGATGGTCGGCAGCATGTCGGTCGGCTCTCTCACCTGCTCAGATCTCTTCGAGGATGGCGACGAGATCGCCGCCGCGCAGGGTGCGGCCCGGCTTCACCCGGACCTCACGCACGATTCCCGCCACCGGGGCGGAAACGGCGATCTCCATCTTCATCGATTCGAGGATCGCCACCGTCTCGCCGGCCGCAACGCTCTGGCCTTCCTCGACCAGCACCTTCCAGACATTGCCCGGAACCGTGGTCGGCACGCCCACATGGCCGGCGGGCACCGCGTCCTCCTCGCCCAGGGGGGCGCCCTCGTCGGCGACGAAACTGTCGAGCCCCTCGTCCTGCCAGCGCTGCCGCTCGGCCTCGAAGGCGGTCTGTTGGCGCAGTTTCGCGGCCGTGATCTCGACGGCGTTGCGGGCGAGCTCGGCCCGATGCTCGGCATAGGAGAACGTGCCCTCCTCGATCCTCAGCGGGTAGGCCCCGTGCGGAAAGGCGGCGCGCGCCTCCATCAGCTCGTCATGGCTCACGGGGAAGAAGCGGATGCGGTCGAACGGGCGCAGCAGCCAGGGATGGCCGGGGACGAATTCCTTCGTCATCCGCCAGGTGTTCCAGATCTGGATGGTGCGGCCGAAGAGCTGGTACCCGCCCGGCCCCTCCATGCCGTAGATGCACATATAGGCGCCGCCGATGCCCACCGCGTTCTCAGGCGTCCAGGTGCGGGCGGGGTTGTACTTGGTCGTGACGAGGCGGTGGCGCGGATCCACCGGTGTCGCCACCGGCGCGCCGAGATAGACGTCGCCCAGTCCCATCACGAGATAGCTCGCATCGAAGATGATGCGTTTTACGTCAGCTTCCGACTCCAACCCGTTGATGCGGCGGATGAACTCGATGTTCGAGGGGCACCAGGGCGCGTTGGGGCGGACCAGTTCCTGGTACTTGCGCATGGCGAGTTCGGCCTGCGGGTCGTTCCAGGACAGGGGCAGATGGACCACGCGGCTCGGCACCGTCACGTCCTCGACGGCGGGCAGGGCGGCCTCGATCTCGCGCAACTGCCCGAGGAGGCGTGAGCGCGGCAGCGTCGTGCCGTCGTAATGGATCTGGAGCGAGCGGATGCCCGGCGTCAGGTCGATGAGCCCCGGCAACCGCGCCTCGGCCACGGCTTCGGCCAGGAGGTGGACCCGCAGGCGGATGCCGATATCGAGGGCCATCGGCCCGTATTCGACCAGCAGGTTATCGTCGCCCTGGCGGCGGTAGACCACCGGCACGGGGCCGGAAGAGTCGGTGGCGAGGATGGGCGAGCCGGCCGAATCGACCCTCCCCCCCTTGCGGGGGAGGGTGCCTGCGGAGCAGGCGGGAGAGGGGTCGACCTCTCCGGAACCGGCGCTCCCCTCTCCCGACCCGCTTCGCGGGCCACCCTCCCCCGCAGAGGGGGGAGGGATCGGAGGGCCGTCCCCCACCCGCTCCACCGCCCTGAACCGCACCGTATCTCCAGGCCGCAACTGACCCATCTTCCACTGCTCGTCGCGGGCGATCACCGCCGGGCAGACGAAGCCGCCGAGACTCGGGCCGTCCGGCCCCAGGAGGATCGGCATGTCGCCGGTGAAGTCGATGGAGCCGATGGCGTAGGCGTTGTCGTGGAGGTTCGACGGGTGGAGTCCGGCCTCGCCGCCGTCGCTGCGCGCCCAGAGCGGGGTCGGGCCGACGAGGCGCACGCCGGTGCGGGCCGAGTTGAAGTGAACCTCGTAAGAGGCTGAAAACAAGTCAGAAATGTCCTCGTCCCGGAAGAAGTCCGGCGCACCGTGCGGCCCATAGACCACGCCGATCTCCCAGGCATGGGTCAGCAGCGCGGGCTCGGGCATCGAGGCCTCGACCTCGGGCGCATCGCCGAGATGCAGGACGTCCCCGGCCTTGAGCACACCGGTGGCGTGGCCGCCGAAGGCGCCGAGGGCGAAGGTCGCCCGCGAGCCGAGGACGACGGGCGCGGCGAAACCGCCGCGCAGGGCTAGGTAGCTGCGCTGGCCGGGGCCGGCGATCGCGCCGATGCTCAACGTCTGTCCGGGTTCGACGGTGAAGGCGCGGCGATGGGGCTGCTCGACCCCGTCGAGGCGCGCGGTCATCGCGGCTCCGGCGAGCGCCACGGTGGCGGCGGCGTGGAACCGCAGGGTCGGCCCCGACACGGTGAGTTCGAGGGCGCAGGTATCGGGCGGGTTGCCGACGAGGGCGTTGGCGTTGCGGAACGAGCGCGCATCCATCGGCCCGCTCGGTGGCACGCCCACATGCCAGAGGCCAATGCGGCCGGGTAGTTCCTGCAGGCTCGATTGCGCGCCGGGAACCAGCACCTCGATGCTGCGCGGCGCATAGGGAAAGTCGCGCAACGCCGTGGTGGCGACCCGGCCCGAGGCGAAGAGATCGGAACCGGCGATGGCGCGCAGGTAATCGAGATTGGTCTCGATCCCCGAGACCGCGCTGTCGTCGAGGGCTTGGCGCAAAGCGGCGAGCGCCGCCGGGCGATCCTCGCCGGTCACGATGATCTTGGCGAGCATCGGGTCGTAGTTCGTGGTGACCTCGGTGCCAGTCTCGATCCAACCGTCGATGCGCGCCTCGGCGGGGAACCGCACTTCGGTGAGGAGGCCGGCGCTCGGGGCGAAATTGGCGTGGGGGATCTCGGCATAGAGCCGCGCCTCCATGGCCGCACCCTGCGGGACCAGGGGGCCGGCGGCACCGATCACGTCCTCGCCCGCCGCTTGGCGGATCATCCATTCGACGAGATCGATGCCGAACACCGCCTCGGTGACCGGGTGCTCGACCTGCAGCCGGGTGTTCACTTCGAGGAAGGAGAAATTCTCGCGGACGGGATCGTAGATATACTCCACCGTTCCCGCCGAGGCGTAGGAAACGCTCGTCCCCAAAGCCACCGAGGCCGCGTGGAGGCGTGCTCGGACGGCGTCCGACAGGCCCGGCGCGGGGGTCTCCTCGATGACCTTCTGGTTGCGGCGCTGGAGCGAGCAATCGCGCTCGCCAAGCGCCACCACGCGGCCGGCACCATCGCCGAAGATCTGCACCTCCACGTGGCGCGCCTCGCCGACGAAGCGTTCGAGATAGACGCGGGCATCGCCGAAGCTCGCCCGCGCCGTGCGCTCGACACTGGTATAGTGCTCGCGCAACTCCTTGGCAGAGGCGCACAGACGCATGCCGATGCCGCCGCCACCGGCGGTGCTCTTGAGCATCACCGGGTAACCGATGGTCTCGGCCGCCGCGAGGGCTGCGTCCAGATCCGGCAGCAGGCCGGTGCCGGGAAGGAGCGGGACCCCGCTGGCGCGGGCGAGGTCGCGCGCGGTGTGCTTGAGGCCGAAGGCGCGCAGGTGCTCGGGTTTCGGGCCGATGAAGACGATGCCCTCCGCCGCCAGACGCTCGGCGAAGGCCACGTTCTCCGACAGGAAGCCGTAGCCGGGATGGACGGCTTGCGCTCCCGTCGCCTTGCAGGCGGCGATCACGGCCTCGACGTTCAGGTAGCTTTCCGCCGCCGGCGCGGGTCCGAGGCGGACGGCCTCGTCCGCCTCCAGCACGCCACGGGTGAACCGGTCTGCATCCGAGTAGACGGCCACGGACGCGACACCCATGCGCCGGCAGGTGCGGGCGATCCGCCGGGCGATCTCGCCGCGATTGGCGATGAGGATCTTGCCGAACATCAGCGCAGATCCCCGGTCGAGGCTTGATCCCGGATAGAGACGCGGATCGGCGTCGGGTTGAAGCCGTTGCAGGGGTTGTTGATCTGCGGGCAGTTCGAGATCACGCAGATCACGTCCATCTCAGCCGTGACCTCGACATAGTCGCCGGGAGCGGAGACGCCGTCGACGATGGCGAGCTCGCCGTTCTGCTCGATGGGCACGTTCATGAAGAAGTTGATGTTGGGTGGGATGTCGCGCTTCGAGAGCCCGTATTTCGCGACCTCAAGGGCGAAGTTCTCGCGGCAGGCATGGAGATACTTGGTGGCGTGACCGAAGCGCACGGTGTTGGCCTCGCAGGAGCAGGCGCCAGCCGAGGTATCGTGACGACCGCAGGAATCGGCGGTGACGGTCGCCATCACCCGGCCCTCGTTGGAGACGAGCCGCGTGCCCGTCGTCACGTAGGCCGAGCCCTGGACGCGCAGGGTGTCCTGCGAGGAATAGCGCTCGCCCATGTCGCCGGCGCGGTAGAACAGGGTGTCCACCGCCTGGCAGCCGTCGGTGTCGGTGATGCGAAGAATCTGGCCCTTGCGCACGAGGCCGGACCAGGGCGCCTGAGCCGGCACGACCTCTTCGAGGAGAAGCTGGGTGTCGTTGGTCATGATGCGTCCCTCCCGTCAGAAGCCGATGGCGGCGTTGTTCTCGAAGCCGCGGACGGCCTCGATCGTGGCCGTGCGGCAGAGATCGTCGGCCGCGGGGATGGGCGCCCGGAAGCGGGTCACCACCACGGGGTTCGGCGCGTAATCCGGGTTCGGGTCGAGGGGGTGGGGACAGTTCGAGAGGGTGACGAGAAGGTCGAGCTCGGCGCGGAGATCGACGAAGTCGCCCGCGCGGCGACCCGCCTCGTTCCAGGCGAAGCGCCCCTCCGCACCCACGGAGACGGGGGCGAACAGCGTGACGCAGGCGGGGATGTCGCGCCGGTCGAGCCCGGCCTTGAGAGCGGCGAGGACGAGGTTGTCGCGGGTGTTGCGATGGGGGCCGCCCGCGTAGCGCGCGGCGTTGGAGGCGGCGTTGGAGCCGCCCGCCAGCGCATCGTGCGCGCCGCAGGAATCCTCGATGAGCGAGAGCATCACCCGCCCCATGTCGGAGAACAGCACCCGGCCGCGCTGAAGAGCGGCGGTCCACTGCACCTTCACGGTGTCGGCGTAGTTGAGACGCTCGGAGGTCTCGGCGGCGTTCCAGGCGACGAGGGCGACGCTGGAGGGACCATGGTCGAGACTGATCCGCAGGGCCTCGCCGGCATTCAGCTCGAAGGTGCAGTACCAGCCGCCCGGGATGGTCTCGGTGTGGAGGATCGCCGCCTCGTCGAGGGGCAATCCCCGCGACGAGGGCGGCGGCAGGGCGCGGGGGGCATGCCCCTGGCCCTGGGCCTTAAGTTCCTCGTAGCGACGCCGATTCTCGGCGATGATGCTGGCTGTGTCGGTCATGCCCGTCTCCTCAAGGCTGTTCTCCGGGTCGTCCCGGAAAAACAGCCCTGTCGCGGCCGGGTCGTCCCGGCGGGCATGCGTCGATCGCGGTGCTGCTTAACCCGGGGGATCGCCGAGTGTGAAAAATTTGCGGACCGGCTCCCGTACGTCCCAGGTGCCGGCAAAACCGGAGGGGGAAACGAAGGTGTCTCCCGCCCGGTAGGTCTTGGCGAGCCCGTCCCCGTCGGTGACCGACACCACCCCTTCCAGGATGTGGACGAACTCGTTCTGCGCGAAGTCGATGTGCCACTTGCCCGGCTGGCAGGTCCAAGTGCCGGCCGAGAAGAGACTGTCCTCGCTCTGGTAGACGACGCTTACCGTCTGGGCGGGGTCGCCCGAGACGATACGCTCCAGCTCCGGCCGGCAGAGCTTCGATTGCCGCTGAGCGGGGGCGAGATCGATGGTCTTTCTGCCCTGTCCCAGACCGGTCACGAGGGTCGCGACCGATCGGGCTCCCATGCCGCCGAATAGGGCAAGAATCGGACCGCCGAAAGTATGAAGCGGCCGCGCAATCTCCACCGAGCCATCTCCCTCGCAAGAACATCCGCGGCCGGCCGAATCCCGGCCGCACCTGCAAATACCAATATGTCTCGCGCGAGAGAGGCATGAGTGTGTTGAGCGTCCGCTTCAAGAGGAAGTTAACACCTAGAAGAGGTGGCTATAGCGCTCGATCTCCCAGGCACTGACCGTGAGGTGATACTCCTCCCACTCGGCGCGCTTGTAGCGGATGAACTCGTCGCGCAGCGCCTTGCCCAGGGTCTTCTCCACCAGCGGGTCGGCGGCGAAGGCGTCCACCGCCTCGGCGAGGGTCTGGGGCAAGAACTCGATGCCGCGTTCGGCGCGCTGGGCGTCGGTGAGGTCGTAGAGGTTGTCCTCGTTGGGCGCGCCGGGATCGATGCGCTCGCGGATGCCTTCGAGACCGGCCGCCAGGACCAGGGCGGCTGCGAGGTAGGGGTTCACCGCGCCGTCGGCGTTGCGGCTCTCGCAACGCCCGCCGCCGGCGGGTACGCGCACCGAATTGGTGCGGTTGTTCGAGCCGTAGGAGTTGAACACCGGCGCCCAGGAGAAGCCCGCCATGGAGCCCTGGCGCACGAGGCGCTTGTAGCTGTTCACGGTCGGCGCGAAGGCGGCGCAGAGCGCCCGCCCGTGCTTCAGCACGCCGCCGATGAAGTAATAGCCGGTCTCGGTGAGGCCGAGGCCGCGCGGATCGGCCGATGGGTCGCAGGCGAAGATGTTCTTGCCCGTTTCCTTGTCGGAGAGGGACATGTTGAAATGCGCGCCATTTCCGGTGCGGTCTGCAAAGGGTTTGGGCATCATCGTGGCGATGAGGCCTTCTTCCTTGGCATAGTGCTTGGCCATCATGCGGAAGAAGGTGAGCCGGTCACACATCGTCAGAGCGTCGGCGTAATTGAAGTCGAACTCGAACTGGCCGCACGCATCCTCGTGGTCGAAGGAATACAGGTCCCAGCCGAGATCGTTAATGGTGGTGGCGACCTTGTCGAGCCAGGTGAAGTTGTCGACGAAGCCACGCACGTCGTAGCAGGGCTTCACCAGCTTATCGTCGAGGATCGGCGTGTGGAGCGAGCCGTCCGCCTCCTGCTTCAGCAGGAAGATCTCGCATTCGATGCCGAGATTGAAGCCGAACCCCATGGCCTCGGCCTCGGCCATGACGGTCTTCAGGGCGACACGGGTCGAGAGCGGATAAGGCTGGCCCTGGAACGTCAGGTCCGCCGGACACCAGGCGAGCTTCGATTCCCAGGGCAGCTGGATCAACTGGGAGAAGTCCGGCACGGAGGCCAGCTCGTCCTCGTTCGGAGCCTGGCCGAGCCCGTCGAGGGCATAGCCGGTATAGCGCTCGGACCCCGCCGCCATCTGCGGAAGGTGGTCGATGGGCACGACCTTGGCCTTCTGCGCGCCATGGATGTCGACATAAGCGCCGATGACGTATTTCACGCCCTTGGCGCGCAGGTCGTCCTGGAGCTTGGCGATGGCGGGATCGATTTCGGTGGCATGCGCCATCGGGCGGCTCCTTGGTTTTAAGCGGAAATGGAGAAGGAATGGGGGAGGGGCGGGGTCTCGGAGAGGCCGCGCAGGACGAGGGCGGACAGGTCCTCGACCATCCAGCCGAACAGGCGTTTCCCGTCTTCGAGACTCGCCTCCGAAGGACGCCCGGTGACGCCGTTCAGGCTCGTCCGGTTCACCGGATGGGAGAAGACGAGCCCCTCCGTCCGGTCGGGGTCGTCCGCATCGGCGATGCGGTCCGGGCGCACGAGATCGGGCGCCATCGCCATCATCAGCGCGGTCTCGGCGGCGTTGGCGTGCCAGTCGTCGGCATCGGCGAAATGCGCGGCGCGGACGCGCTCGCTCACCGTGGCGGAATTCACCAGGGCGACCATGAGGTCGTCATGGGCGGCGCGCAGCATCTCCAGGGCGCAGCGCAGGGGCGCGGCGTTGGTGACGTGGGCGTTGACGATGAACAGCCGGCGGACGCCGGACTGGTAGGCCGAGGTGCCAATCTGGGCCACGAGCCGCGTCATCATCACGGGATCGAGGGTGATCGTACCGGGCCAGCGCCGGCTATGCCCGAGGGAACAGCCATAGGCCAGGGTGGGGAGCACCGGCACGCGGGTCCGCGCAGAGACCGCATGGGTCAGGGCCTCGGCGAGAACGAAATCCATGCCCGTGCCGAGATGCGGCCCGTGCTGTTCCGTGGCTCCCACGGGTAGGATGGCGGCCTGCGAAACGGCGGCGAGGTCGCCGGGGATCTCGTCCCAGGTGCGGTTCGCCCAGAGGAGGGGGGAGGGTGTGGTCATGACCGAGATGCCCGAAGATCGACGACGCAGGCGCGCCCCCCTCTCCCCGCCGGGCGGGGAGAGGCCCGCAGGCACCCCGTCGTGCCGGCGGGTAGCGCAGGCGAAGCCGAAGCGAGGGTGAGGGGGTATCGACGGATGAGGCTCATCCGGAACCGCCCCCTCACCGTCGGCTGACGCCTCGCTTCCTGCCCCGGCAAGGGGGCAGGAAGCCCTCTCCCCGCAAGCGGGGAGAAGGGGATGCGCACGACACCGGGAGAACAAGCGCGGGCGATCATTCCACCTCGTCCCCGGCGGAGGTCATGCGCGTCACCACGTCGGGGGCGACGCTTTCTTCGGCCTCGTCCTTCGGCGGGTGGATCAGCGCGTCGAGACGGGCGCGGGTGGCGCGGAATTCGGGGGTGAGCGCCTGGTTGTGGCTGCGCGGTCGCGGCACCGGGACCTCGATGAGTTCGGCGACCTCGCCCGGATGGGCGCTGAGGACGAGGATGCGGTCGGCCAGATGCACCGCCTCGTCGAGGTCGTGGGTGATGAAGACGATGGTGATGTCGATCTTCTTCCAGATCTCGATCAGATAGGCCTGCATCCGGGCGCGTGACTGGGTGTCGAGGGCCGAGAACGGCTCGTCCATGAGTAGGATGCGCGGGCGCGTGGCGAGCGCCCGGGCGATGGCCACGCGCTGCTTCATGCCGCCGGAGAGCTGGTGCGGGTAGCTGTCGGCGAAGGCCTCCAGCCCGATCAGCGCCAGCCATTGCCGGGCCTCGCGCTCCGCTTCCCGACGCGGCGTGCCGTTCTCCTCCAGCCCGAAGGCGACGTTGCGCAGCACGCTGAGCCAGGGGAACAGGGTGTAGCCCTGGAACACCATGCCCCGGTCGGCCCCCGGCCCGGAGACCGGCACGCCCTCGACGCTGACCACGCCCGAGGTAGAGGTCTCGAGCCCGGCGAGGATGCGCACGAAGGTGGACTTGCCGCAGCCCGACGGCCCGACGACGCAGAGGAACTCGCGCCGGTGGGTGACGAGGTCGATGTCCTTCAAGGCCACCGTCACGCCGCCATCCGCCCTACGGAAGGTCTTCGTCAGCTTCTCGACCCGGAGGGCGACCTCGCGGCTCTTCAGTTTCTCGAACCGGGCGCGGACGGGCTCGCACTGGGTGCGGTAGTCGCAGGCCTCGATCGGCAGGATGACGGGCGAGACGACGGGAGAGACCGAGTTCACGCTTCGCTCCTGTCATAGGGGAACAGCCGGCGGCCGAGCCAGGCGAGGGCGAGATCCGTGATCGAGCCGACGAGGCCGATGATGAGGATCGCGGCGTAGACGTTGTCGAAATGCTGGTAGCGGGCCTGCTGCGTGATGAAGAAGGTGATGCCCGACGAAGTGCCTATGAGTTCGGCGACGATGAGGTAGGTCCAGGCCCAGCCGAGCAGGATACGCTGGTCGCGGTAGAGCTGCGGCAGCATCGCCGGCACGATCACCCGGCGGATGAGGCGGAGATTTCGCGCGCCGAGCGTCAGGGCCGCCTCGATCAGCAGCGGCTCGATCCGCCGGGTGGTGTTGGCGATGACCAGCACCTGCTGGAAGAAGGTGCCGATGACGATGATCGCGATTTTCGGCCCGTCATAGATGCCGAGGATCGCCACCATCAGCGCCCCGAAGGCGGGAGCCGGCATGTAGCGCACGAACTCGATGACCGGTTCGGTGAGGCGCGCCAAAGTCGGCTGGGCGCCGCAGAGGATTCCGAGGGGAACACCGATCAGCGACGACAGCAGGAAGCCGATGGCGATGATCTGGATCGAGTGCCACAGGCTCAAGGGCAGGCGGATGGCGTCGCGCTGGGTCGGCTGGGCCGTCAGCGAGGTCCAGAACGCGGTGGCCACCTCGTGAGGGGCGGGAAGGTAGACCGGGTTGGCGGGAATGCCCGCCGGCTCGGCGGTGCCGGCGGCCTTGGCCGAGGCGACCTCCTCCGCGAAGGCGGCCTTCGGCACGCGCATCCCCGGCTCCATCCAGGCGATGTCGCCGGGCTCGGTCACCTCCACCAGGGGATGCCACAGGAACGGCACGTAGGAGACCGCCGCCCAGGCGAGGAGCGGGATCAGGAACGACAGGATTGCGAGGCTCGTCCGGCGGCGCGGCGAGAGCGGCCGGGCCACGCCGACCCAGGAGCGGCGGCGGGAGATGGGAGACGAGACGCGGGCCCCTCCTCCCCCTTGTGGGGAGGAGTTGGAGGTGGGGGTGGTTGGGTGACCCACCGCGGCCGAGGCTGGCGGAGCCACCCCCACCCCTGTCCCCTCCCCACAAGGGGGAGGGGAAGTGCGCTCCACGCCCTGGCGCATCTCCGCGCTCATTTGCCGTCGGTCAGCGCGGGGTCGATGTAGCTCTTCACGTCCTGGGCGGTCTTGTAGACCTCGTACTTGACGTTGAAGGCGTCGGCGTAGCGGCTCGAGCCGTAGAGGGAGCCGAACCCGTCGGCATCCTTCATCACCTTGGCGCCCTCGGCCAGGGTGAGGAGCTTGGTGCCCTTGAGGAAGCGGGTGAAGGTGGGCGCGTCGATGCCGACCTTGGCCGCCATGATCGCCACCGCATCGCCCTGCGTCTTCGGATCCTGAATATAGGCGACGACCTTGTTCCAGACGCCGACGAACTTGATCCACTCGGCCCGGCGTCCCGACAGGCTGGCCGGCGAGACGGTGACCACGTCGTAGATCAGGCCCGGCTCGTCGGCGGAGGTGTAGAGCGGCTTGGCGCCGGCCGCGCCCTTCATTGCCTGTCCGGCGACGGGCTGCCACGCGCCGATGGCCGAGACGTCGCCGGAGGCGAGAACCTGCGGGGTCTCGTTGGTCTTGGCGTTGATCAGGGTGACGTCCGTCTCCTTGAGGCCGAGCTTGGTCAGGCCGTTGATGAGGAGGAGATGCTCCACGAGGCCGACTTCGAGGCCGACCTTCTTGCCTTTGAGGTCGGCCAGTGCCTTCACGCCCGGCTTGCCCACGATCATGTCGTTGCCGTTGGAGTAATCCGTGAGCATGATCATGACGTTCTTGGCGCCATTGCCCCCCATCACCAGGGCATCGCCGTTGGTGCAGGTGACGGCGTCGAGCTTGCCGGCGGAGAACGCGTCCATGGAGGCCGAGTAGTCGAACCACTCGAACTTCGCGTCGACCCCGGCCTCCTTCAGCCAGCCCTTCTCGATGGCGACCTGCCAGGCGACCCAGCCGGGCCAGTCGCTGTAGCCGATGCGCAGGGGCTCGGCGGCGTGCGCCACGGGGATGGAGGCGGAGGCCGTGAGGAGGCCCAGGGCAAGGGCGCAGCCCGTGATGGCCTTGCGTCCGGCGGTCAGGATCGTGGAAAGGTGCATCTGCATTCTCCGAACCGCGTAGTACGATCGCTGGAAATCGTAATACCGATCGGCTGATTGCCATACAAAACACGTGCCAGGACCAGTCCGGCATGCAGGAGGAAGGCGACATGGTGGGTAGCGAAGCGACGGAAGCGCCCCCCGAGGACGGCACGAACCCGGAGGAGGGAGTTGGCGGCCGGCGCAAGCCGGTGAGCCGGATCAGCCTGTCGCTTTCCGAGGATCTGCTCTGCGAGCTCGACACCATGGTGGGGGAGCGTGGCTTCGCCAGCCGCTCACAGGCCGTGGCGACGATTCTTCACCGCTCGCTCGTGGAGCACCGCCACAAGGTCGGCGACCGGGTGATGGTGGGCACGATCACACTGTTCTACGACCATCTCGCGCCGGGCGTGCAGCAGCGTTTGGCCGATCTGCAGCGGCGCTACATCGCTGAAGTCATTTCCTCTCTCCACGTCCATCTGATGAACAACCAGACCCTGGAAGTGGTGCTGGTGCAGGGGCCGGCGGCGACGCTGCAGACCATCGCCGACACGATGATCACCGAGCGCGGCGTCATCTCCGGGCGGCTGGAACTCGCGGCGGCGCTGATTCCGCCGATCCATCCGTTCCAGGGAGAGAAGGCCCCCTGACGAGGGGCCTCAGCTCTGCCAGACCCGGGGCATCGGCGCGCCACGGTAGCCCACCAGGATACGGGCGGCCGTCGCCCGCAGGGCATCGGGGTCGGCGCTCAAGAAACGGGCAACGAGGTGCCCGTTCCAGGCACTTGCCGCCACATCCACCCCTGTCGGTCCCAGACTGTCGAGATGGGCACGAAGCGGCTCCAGGCGGGATTCCGCGTCTGCCGAAACATCGAGCAGAGTCGCCATGGCGCGGGCGCCGCCGCCGAAAGCCGTCCGCTCCAGAAGGGCGGTGATCGGCCCGTCGAAGGCGACGGAATCCGCGTAGGTCAGACGCCCCGCGCGGCGGATGCGCCAGGCATCCCGGAACAGGCCCGTTTCCATACGCTCATGGCGCGCCGTTCGCCCGAAGACCACCGCCTCGAAAGCGAGCAACCGGGCATCGGGCGCAAGGTCCACTTCGAACCGTCGCTCCAGCCGCGCGCGGTCGAACAGGATCGTCTCCTGCGGCAGCCAGTCGAGACCCGCGCCCTCGGCCAGGGTCGCGGTCGTCGTCACGCGGCTCGAGAGACCGTCGGACTTGTATATCTTCTCGGCGGCCGTCGTCGTGAGCACGAGGTGAGCCCCGGCATCGACCGTCGCCTCGACCCGAAAACCGTCGCCGCAGGCGATGCCACCCGCCGTGTTGAGCAGCACCGCCTCGCAGACACCCTCGCCATGGCGCGGCAGGCGCAGGCGCAACGGCCCGGCCTCCGAGAGATCGGCGATATGCGTGCCCGCCCCGTGGCGGACGACGCGCACGGCGACGCGCCCCTCCGAGCGCTGGCGCACCGGAACAATAGCGTGAGGGACGGTGTCGAGGCTCGGGAGGTCGGCCACGGGAAGGGGGTCCCGCGCGGAACCCTCAGGCCGGCCCTGTAGCGACCGGACGCGCGGGATCTACGCCCCATTCGGACCAGGACCCATCGTACAGCGCACGGGGCGGGTGGCCCAGCGTCTCCAGGGCGAGCGAGACGATGGCCGCCGTGACGCCTGAACCGCAGGTGGTGATGACCGGCTTTGCCGGATCGACTCCGGCCTCGGCGAAGACGGCGCGCAGGGAATCGGCGTCCTTCAGCCGGCCGTCCGCCTGGAGCGCGGAATAATGGACGTTGCGGGCACCCGGCATGTGGCCGGGACGTACGCCGGGGCGTGGCTCGGCCTCCTCGCCACGGAAGCGCGGGGCGGAACGGGCATCCACGACCTGCGCCGAACCGCTCTCCAGGGCGCGCGCGACATCGCCGGCATCGGCCACGGCGCCATGGTCCAGTCGCGCCGAGAAATGGCGCCGGTCGCGCCGGGGGCCGTCGCCATCCTCGGTCTTGCCGCCGGAGGCGAGCCAGGCCGGGAAACCGCCTTCCAGGATCTGGACGTCGCGCACGCCGAAGGTGCGCAGCATCCACCAGACCCGGGGGGCGGAGAACAGACCCATTCCGTCATAGACGATGATGTGCATGCCGTCGCCGATGCCGAGTTCGCGCATGCGCGAGGCGAAGACCTCCGGGCGGGGCAGCATGTGCGGCAGCGGCGACGTCTCGTCACTCATGGCATCGATATCGAAGCGGATCGCGCCGGGTATGTGCGCGGCCTGGTACTCGGCCTCGGCGTTCCTGCCTTGGGCGGGAAGATACCATGACGCATCCAGCACGATGATGCCCGGCGCGCCGAGACGCTCCTTGAGCCAGTCGGTCGTGACGAAGTGCGAAGGCGTCATGTTTTCTCGGTCCGTGGTGAGGGTCAGCGCCACTCAACCACATCCGCCCCCGGCTTGCACAGTCGGTGCGTTGAGGCGAAAGCTCACCGCATGACGAGCCGCAGCCACGAACCCCTTCCGGAGCGGACAGAATCGTGAGTCCCCGCGAGACGTTCCACATCGAGATTCTCGGCGCCGAGGACGAGGGAGAGGATCGCGTGCGCCAGCGCCTGTCGATCCGCGCGAGCGGGCCCGAGAGCGCCACCGAGCGCGCGCTCCTGCTGTTCGCACGGGCACGGGCACCGCAGCGCTCGGGCGGACCGGCCGAGGCGGTACGGGTCATCGACGGGGCGGGGACAGAGGTCTTCCACCGCACGCGTTTCGACGAGACCGCCTGACCATGCGCGTCTTCGCGGGCCTCGTTCTGATGCTTCTGTTCGCGGGCCTGTTCGTACGGAGCTACACATTGCCGCCCGCACCGGACCGGCGCGGCGGCACCACCATCGCCCTGGCCTGGCCGAATCGTGCCCTGTTCGGCAGCCCACGCGGCGATTGCGTCGGCGGCCCGGAAGACGAGGCGGTCATCGCCTGCCTGATCGGCTCCGTGTCCCGGTTCCGGGCCGAGACGATACCCCTCGTCCAGCTCCCGTTCTGCGGCACCTGCTACGGCCTGTCCCAGACCCTCGCCTCCCTCGGCCGGGACGAGAAAGCGGTCCAGGCCAAGCTCGCCCAGATGGCGCGTTTCGGCTGGTAAGGCCACACGTCCAGGCGCTCAGCGTATGGCTCAAGGCCGAGATTGACTTCGCAGGCGCGAAAGCGCATATCGCAGTTGCAGCGTCAGCGGCCGTGACAGGTTCGCTTGAGAGGGCTGCGTGACGGATCGCCGATTGCGCGTCAGCGCGACCCAAGCGACCTGAGCCCCTCTCTTCAAACGTGCATGCACCCGGATCGCCCCATCACGCGGGCGACCTCCAGCTCAACGGACCAGTCCCTTCGATAAGACGGCCATCCTATCCGATGGCGTCCGGCCGGTCCCGCTGCCTGAAAGTCTACCCTTGACCCAATTTACCGATTTCGGCCTCGCTCAGCCCGTGCTGCGCGCCCTGGATGAGGCCGGCTACAAGACTCCGACCCCGATCCAGGCTCAGGCCCTGCGCCCCGCCATGGAAGGCCGCGACCTCTGCGGCATCGCCCAGACCGGCACCGGCAAGACTGCGGCCTTCGCGCTGCCGATCCTGCACCGCCTCGCCCAGAACCCGCGCAAGGCCATCCGCCGCGGCTGCCGCGTGCTGGTGCTCTCGCCCACCCGCGAACTCGCCAACCAGATCGCCGAGAGCTTCTCGGATTACGGCAAGCACCTGTCCTTCACCAACACCGTGGTGTTCGGCGGCGTCACCATCTCCCGCCAGGAGAAGGCGCTCGCCAACGGCGTCGACATCCTCGTCGCCACGCCGGGCCGCCTCATGGATCTCATCGAGCGTCGCTCGCTGACCCTCGAAGCCGTCGAGATCCTCGTCCTCGACGAGGCCGACCAGATGCTCGACCTCGGCTTCATCCACGCCCTCAAGCGCATCGTGAAGATGCTGCCGAAGGAGCGCCAGAGCCTGTTCTTCTCGGCGACCATGCCGAAGAACATCGCGGGCCTCGCCGACCAGTACCTGCGTGACCCGGTCCAGGTGGCCGTGACTCCCGTGGCGACGACGGCCGAGCGTGTGACGCAGGAGGTCATCTTCGCCCATACCGGTGCGAAGCAGGCCCTGCTGAACCACATCCTGCGCGACCCCGCCATCGAACGCGTCCTGGTCTTCACCCGCACCAAGCACGGCGCAGACCGGGTCGTGCGCGGCCTGGAGAAGGTCGGGATCAACGCCTCGGCCATTCACGGCAACAAGTCCCAGCCGCAGCGCGAGCGTGCTCTCGCCGCGTTCAAGGACGGGTCCTGCCGCGTTCTGGTGGCCACCGACATCGCCGCCCGCGGCATCGACGTCGAGGCGGTGAGCCACGTCATCAACTACGATCTCCCCAACGTCCCCGAGAGCTACGTCCACCGCATCGGCCGCACCGCGCGCGCCGGTGCGAACGGGCTCGCCATCTCGTTCTGCAACGACGAGGAGAAGGCCTACCTTCGGGATATCGAGCGTACCACGCGCCAGAAAATTCCCGTCGGCGCCTTCCCCGAGGGCTTCAACCCGCCGACCCGCCAGGAAGCGGCTGAAGCCGCGCAGGCCGAGGAGCGTCGTCCGGCGCCCCAGGGCCAGCGTCCCGGCCAGCGCCAGGGTCAGCGCCCCGGCGGCGGACGCCCCGGCTTCGGCGGTCGTCCCGGTGGCGGTCGCGGCGGCGAGAGCCGTGGCGGCCAGCCCGGCGGTCCGGCCCGTTCCGGCCGTCCGCAGGAAGGCCGCGGCGATCGTCCGGCGGAAGGGCAGGGCCGTGGCCCCCGTCCCGACCAGCGCGGCGACACCCGCGCTCCGCGCCAGGGTGAACGCCCGCGCAGCAGCGGCGGCGGCGGCAATGCCGCCGGCGAAGGTCGCGCCATCGGCTGGCTCGACCGCTTCCCGCGTTCCTGATCCGAATCGATCCCAGACGGTCGAGTTCGCTCGACACGACGCCGCCCCGGATCGTCCGGGGCGGCGTTTTCGTTTGAGCCCAAGGCCGGGACGGATATTGCTTACGGACGATCCCGCGCCATCTCAGCCTCTGGCGGGCATCTCCGCGAGGGAGGCATGGGCATGCGTTTCGAGCTGTACCGGGATTCGAGTGGCGACTGGCGCTGGCGCCTCCGAGTCACGAACGGGAACGTCATCGCCGATTCGGCCGAAGGCTATGCCCGCAGGGAAGATTGCGAGCATGGCATCACCCTCGTGAAGGGTTCGGCCGATGCCAGCATCGTCGACATGACGTTGAAGATCGCCTGACCCGTCCACGCGAAGTCACCGACGCGGAGACCCCGCCCGCGAAGGCCGTTCCCGGGAAGGCTGCCGTTAAGCTTGCCGACGGAGGGCATGAAACGGTTTGCCGATTCTGTGCGTTCGGCTGACGGCCAAGCATGCATTCCTTCGCATGCCGTCGTATCATCACCGTCGTTCGATCACTCGAGGAGTCATGAACGTGTTGAGAAAACTCCTTCTGGCCGCCTTGCTGGCCCTGGGCTTCGCCGCCCTGGCCCCCCAGGGTGCCTCGGCCGCGCCCATCGGCCCAGTCTCGGCCCTTCAGAGCGAGGCCGCACCGGCCGTCGCCGAGAAGGCGCAGTACTACTATCGCCGGCCGTATTACCGTCGCCCGTTCTACGGTCGTCCTTACTACGCCCGTCCGTATTACCGTCGGCCGTACTTCGCGCCGCGTCCGTTCTACCGCCGCCCGTTTTACGGCCCGCGCCGGTTCTACGGCCCGCGTCGCTTCTACTACTAAGTCGGTCACGCCGGTCGGTTTCGAGGCCCGGTCGTCCCATTCGGGACGGCCGGGCTTTTTCTTGACCTGATGCCCCTTGTCGGCCGATGCAGGAGGCCAAGCGACGTCTCGGACGAACGAAGGCGTCGCAACGAGGATGGGTGGAGACCGGAATGGGCGAGACCAGCGACCCGCGCGGCGACCTCACGGTGCGCACCATCGCCATGCCGGCCGACACCAACGCCAATGGCGACATCTTCGGCGGCTGGGTGATGTCGCAGATGGACCAGGCAGGCGGGATTGCCGGCGTCGACCAGGCCCAAGGCCGCGTGGTCACGGTGGCGGTCGACGCGATGACCTTCATTCGTCCGGTACGGGTGGGCGATGTGCTCTGCGTCTACACCCGAGTAGAGAGTGTCGGCCGCACGTCCATGAAGATCCAGGTCGAAGCCTGGGCGCGCCGCTTCCGCACCAAGCTGCGCGAGAAGGTGACCGAGGCGACCTTCACCTTCGTCGCCATCGACGATGACGGGCGCCCACGTCGGCTTCCCAAACCGGAGCCGGAACAGGGAATGTGAGCCCTGAACCGGCCCTAGGGTTCAGCTCGCGGCTCAGACGTTCGGCGGTGCCACACGCTGGCGCAGGCCGGTGATCACCGCCTTCAGGATATCCGAATCGAGGTGATCGCCCGTGACCGAGCGAACGGTTTCGATCCGGTCGTGGATGAAGGCGAGTTTGGCGATGACAGCCGGTGTCAGCTTGAAGGGATAGAGCGCCGGCTGCCCCATGCTGCGGCTCAAGGAATTCACCGCATAGGTCAGCGGCAACCAGGCCGAGATCAGGCGATCGAGGTCTGGCGACTGATACGGATCGAAGTCGATCACGACGGGGTCCGGCGCGCCGTTGCGCAGGCGAGGCCGCACGTGCAGTTCGAACGTGCTCGCCGTCTCCACCGTGTCGACGATGTGGAGGTAATGCGCCCAGGTCTCGGCGAAATCCTCCCATGGGTGGCTGGTGGCATAGGCGCTGACGTAGGATTCCTGCCAGTCCGCCGGCGCGCCTTGGGCGTAGTAACGCTGCAGGGCCATGCCGTAGCTGGCACGCTCGTCGCCGAACAGGTCACGGAACGACCAGATGCTCTGATCGTAGCGGATCAGGACGTTCCAGAAATAATGCCCGATCTCGTGGCGGAAATGGCCGAGGAGCGTGCGGTAATACTCCCCGAACAGCATCCTGCGCCGTTCGCGCTCGACATCGTCCGCCTCGGCGATATTCAGGGTGATGAGGCCGCTGCGATGCCCGGTGAGCACGGGAGGGCCGACGCTGTAACTCTCGGCGGGGTCGACGAGGAAGTCGAAGGCCAGACCGGTGGCGGGGTTCTCGTCCCGTGTCATCAGGGGCAGGTCGAGGCGAAGCAGCGAGTAGAACAACCGGTGCTTGGCGGCCTCGATCTGGCGCCAGCGCGTCAGATTCCAGGCAAGGGCCAGGTCCGGCACCACCCTGTTGTGCCGACAGCAAGTACAGTACCGGTCTGGACTGTCATCGGGCAGCAGCCAATTGCAGGCGCTGAACTCGGCATTTGCACAGAAGCGGTACTTCCGGCCCGGATCGGCATAGGCGTGCCAGACCGTCCCGGAGGGCTCCAGGGCGGAAATCTCGTGGGTGCCGCAGACATAGCCGAGCCGCCGCTGACAGCTCTCGCATTCCGTACTCTCGAAACTCGCCGGCTGGTTGCAAGCCTGGCACTGAAAGATCTTCATGGGCCGGCCGGGCCCGCACTATGGGCGCCGGCATATGCGTGAGGGAACGCTTCGCGGCGAAGCCCCGCGTCACGATGCACGGAATTTGCTTTCTGCTCGACGGCGGGCAGCGTCGCCATGCCGTCTGTCTGAACTGCCAGGGCCAATCTGCTCACGTGATGAACGTCGTCACCTCCCATCGCCCGGTAGGGCAACGCCGCTGTAGACTAGCACCGATTTCGGCTGCCGTCGGCGGCGATCACAGCCTATGGTCATTCGGCCTCAAAACGCCGATGACAACCGTGGGGCGCTTCGGTGATGCGCTCCGGTTTCCCGCCACCGCCGCGCGTCCGCCGCGCGCCCGGTCTCACGTCCGAACCAGCGGGAGTCCCCGTGTCCATTAAAGCCGCTCTGCACCACGTCACTCACTACAAGTACGATCGGCCGATCCAGCTCGGACCGCAGGTGATCCGCCTGCGCCCCGCGCCGCATACGCGCTCGACCGTGCCGGCCTATTCCCTCAAGATCCTGCCGGAGAACCACTTCATCAACTGGCAGCAGGACCCGAACGGGAACTGGCTCGCCCGTCTGGTCTTCCCTGAGCGGACCACCGAATTGAAGATCGAGGTCGATTTGACCGCCGAGATGGCGGTCATCAACCCGTTCGATTTCTTCGTCGAGGATTACGCCCAGACCCGCCCCTTCGCTTACGAGAGCGACCTGACCGCGGAGCTGAAGCCTTATCTCGTCACCGACGACGCGGTGGGCCCCGAGATCGACGCCCTGCTCGAGCGGCTGCCCGAACAGCCCAACACCGTGCTCTTCCTCGTGGCCCTCAACGCCATGATCGCCTCCGAGATCACCTACGGCGTCCGCATGGAGCCCGGTGTCCAGACACCGTCCGAGACGCTGACGCTCAAGAGCGGCTCCTGCCGCGATTCCGCTTGGCTCCTTGTCCAGGTGCTGCGCCGCATCGGCCTCGCCGCGCGCTTCGTCTCCGGCTACCTGATCCAGCTCGTTCCCGACACCACCGCCGTCGACGGGCCGGCGGGCACCAGCACGGACTTCACCGATCTTCATGCCTGGGCCGAGGTCTACCTGCCCGGCGCCGGCTGGATCGGCCTCGACGCCACGTCGGGCCTCCTCTGCGGCGAAGGGCATATCCCCCTTGCCGCCACCCCGCATTATCAATCGGCCGCGCCGATTTCCGGCCTCGCCGAACCCGCCGAGGTGGAGTTCGGCTTCGAGATGACGGTGACTCGCGTGGCGGAAGCCCCGCGCATCACGAAGCCCTTCTCCGAGGAGGTCTGGGCCAAGATGGACGCCCTGGGCGAGCGGATCGACGTCGATCTCGCCGAACAGGACGTGCGCCTGACCATGGGCGGCGAGCCGACCTTCGTCTCCATCGACGATTTCGAATCGGCCGAGTGGAACGCCGCCGCCGTGGGGCCGACCAAGCGCGGCCTCGCCGACAAGCTGATCCGGCGCCTGCGCACCCGCTTCGGACCGGGCGGCATGCTGCATTACGGCCAGGGCAAATGGTATCCGGGCGAGAGCCTGCCGCGCTGGGCCTTCGCCCTGTACTGGCGCCGGGACGGCAAGCCGATCTGGAGCAATCCCGACCTCGTCGCCAAGGAGGACGGCCCGCGTGACGCCACCTCCAGCAAGGCGAAGGCGCTGATCGACGGCGTCGCCAAGCGCCTCGGCCTCGAAACCTACGTGTTCCCCGCCTTCGAAGACCCGATCTACTGGGAGGAGAAGCGGGAGGAGCTGCCGATCAACGTCACCACCTCCGACGCCAAGTTTCCGAACCCGGAGACCAATGCCCGTATCGCGCGGGTGTTCGAACGCGGCCTCGGCGAGGCCGCCGGCTATGCTCTTCCCCTGGCGAGCCTGCCCATGGGTAAGGACGATCCCGACGACCGTCGCTGGATCTCGGAGCCCTGGGAGTTCCGCCGTACCCACGCCTTCCTGACGCCGGGTGACTCGCCGGTCGGATATCGGCTGCCCCTGAGTTCGCTGCCCTTCGTGCCGCCGGAGCATTACCCCTATTATCAGCCCCAGGACCCGCTGGAGGAGCGGGGCGCGCTCCCCGAGGGTCATCCCGGCACGAAGACCGAGAACGGATCGGGCGTCACCGGCGTCGCCGTGCGCACGGCGCTCGCGGTCGAGCCCCGGGATGGGGTGCTGCGGGTGTTCATGCCGCCGCTGCAGCGGGTGGACGAGTATCTCGAACTCATCGGGCATCTCGAGGCCGTCGCCGCCGAGCTGAAGCAGCCCCTGCATATCGAGGGCTACGAGCCGCCGTTCGATCCGCGCCTCAACGTCATCAAGGTCACGCCCGATCCGGGCGTGATCGAGGTGAACGTGCATCCTGCCACTTCCTGGCGCGAGGCCGTCACCATCACGAGCGAGCTCTACGAGGATGCCCGCCAGATCCGCCTCGGCGCGCAGAAATTCATGACCGACGGCCGCCATACCGGCACCGGCGGCGGCAACCACGTGGTGCTGGGCGGCGCCACCCCGGCGGATTCGCCGTTCCTGCGCCGGCCGGACCTGCTGAAGAGCCTCGTGCTCTACTGGCAGCGCCACCCCTCGCTCTCCTACCTGTTCGCCGGGCTCTATATCGGCCCGACGAGCCAGGCGCCGCGCATGGACGAGGCCCGGCACGACGGGCTCTACGAGCTCGAGATCGCCCTGGCGCAGGTGCCCAAACCCGACGAGCCCAACATCCCGCGCTGGCTCGTGGACCGGATCTTCCGCAACATCCTCGTGGACGTCACCGGAAACACCCACCGCTCCGAGATCTGCATCGACAAGCTCTACTCGCCGGACGGCCCCACCGGCCGCCTCGGCCTGCTGGAGTTCCGCTCCTTCGAGATGCCGCCGGACCCGCGCATGAGCCTCGCCCAGCAATTGCTGTTGCGGGCCATCGTCGCCTGGGCCTGGCGCGAACCGCAGGAAGGCGGCTGTGTCCGTTGGGGCACGGGCCTGCACGATCGCTTCATGCTGCCCCACTTCCTCTGGACGGACTTCCTCGGCGTGCTGGAAGACCTCCGCCAAGCCGGCTACGACTTCGATCCGGCGGCGTTCCAAGCGCAGTACGAGTTCCGCTTCCCGGTCTTCGGGACTGTGGAGCAGGGCGGCGTCAAGCTGGAACTGCGGCAAGCATTGGAGCCCTGGCATGTGCTGGGCGAAGAGGGGGCGATCGGTGGAACGGTGCGGTACGTGGACAGCTCGGTGGAGCGTCTGCAGGTCAAGGTCGAGGGCTTCGTCCCCGGCCGCCACATCATCAGCTGCAACGGCCGGCGCCTTCCGATGACCGGCACCGGCACGGTGGGCGAAGCGGTGGCGGGCCTGCGCTTCAAGGCGTGGCAGCCGGCCTCCTCGATGCATCCAACGATCCCCGCGCATTCGCCCCTCACCATCGACATCCTCGATGCGTGGAGCGGACGCTCGATCGGCGGCTGCCGCTACCATGTCAGCCATCCCGGGGGCCGCAACTACGAGACCTTCCCGGTGAACACCTACGAGGCCGAGGGTCGGCGTCTCGCGCGCTTCCAGGCCCATGGCCACACGCCCGGCAAGGTCGAGATGCCGGTCGAGGAGATCAGCCGCGAGTTCCCGCTCACGCTCGACCTCAGGACACCCGCACCCAGATGACGAATATGGCCGAGGCGCAAGCCGGAGGACGGGCGAAGCGTCTTGCGCGCTGGACCTCGGACTACCAGCCTCGGCCCGGTATCCCGGACGAGTTCGTGGGGGCGGGAGGCGCGCATCTCGGTGCCTGGCCCCGCCTGCTGGACCGGCTCGGGACCCTGAGCGGAACCGAGATCACCACCCGCTTCGCCTCGGCGGAGCGGCATATCCGCGATACCGGGATCTCCTACCGGATCTACGGCGACCAGCGCGAGCATGCCTGGCCACTGAGTTCCCTCCCTCTCGTGATCGAGAGCGCCGAATGGCGCGCCCTCAGCACCGGCATCGTCCAGCGCGCGGAGCTGATGGAAACCATCATCTCCGACATCTACGGCCCCGGCCGGATGGTGTCGGAGGGCGTGCTGCCGGCGGCCCTCGTAGCCGGCAGCCCGGAATTCCTGCGACCGCTCTCAGGGGTGAAGCCGCCCGGCGGGCGCTGGCTCAAGCTCTACGCCGCCGATATCGGCCGGGGGCCGGACGGGCGCTGGCGTGTCCTCGCCGACAGGACGCAGGCTCCCTCCGGTCCCGGCTACGCGCTCGAGAACCGGATGGTGCTCACCCGCGCCTTCCCGGACCTCTATGCCGATCTCCATGTCGAGCGCCTCGCCCCGTTCTTTCAGGCGTTTCGCGACGGGCTGGTCATGGGCGCGCAGCGGAGCGACCCGCGTATCGGCCTTCTCACCTCCGGGCCGTTGAGCTCCACCTATGTCGAGCAGGCGGCGCTGGCGCGCTATCTCGGCCTGTTGCTGGTGGAGGGTGACGACCTCGTGATGCAGGACGGCGCGCTCCACGTGCGCACCGTCTCCGGGCTGAAACGCACCGACGTGCTGTGGCGGCGCATCGATTCCGACTATATCGACCCGCTCGAACTGAACCCGGCCTCGCGCCTCGGCATTTCCGGGGTGCTGGAGGCTCTGCGCAACGGCAGTCTCGTCGTCGGCAACATGCCGGGGTCCGGCATCCTCGAATCGGGTGCGCTCGGCGCCTACCTGCCGCGCATCGCCCGCTACTTCCTCGGCACCGATCTCCACCTCGAAGGGCTGAAGAGTTGGTGGTGCGGCGATCCCGACGCGCTCGCCCATGTCCGCGACAACCTCGAACACCTCAACCTTCGCCCAGTGGCGACGCCGACCAAGGGGATGGGTCGCGACGCCATCCTCGGACCGCACGCGATCGTCGCCGAGCGCGAGCGCGTGGTGGCGGCCCTGCGCGACAGGCCCTTCGACTACATCGCCCAGGAACAGGCGCCGCTTTCGACCATGCCGGGCTGGGAGCGTCGGGAGGACGGGATGCGCCTCGTGCCCCGTCCCTTCGTCCTGCGGGTCTTCGCGGCGGCGACGCCGGACGGCTGGCGCGTGATGCCGGGCGGCTTCTGCCGCATCTCGGAGCGCCCCGACGTGAACCCGATCGAGATGCGGGCCGGGATCAAATCGGCGGATGTCTGGGTCCTCTCCGACCGTCCGGTCGAACCGGTCTCGCTGATGCATCCGGGCGCGCCCAGGGTCCGCCGCATCGCCGGGCACCTGCCGTCTCGCGCGGCCGACAACCTGTTCTGGTTCGGCCGCTACGTCGAGCGGGCAGAGGCGGTGATCCGCCTCGTCATCGCCCATCTCGGCAGCGTCGGGAACGCGGTGATCGCCGACATGGCGGGCGACGAGACGGCGCCGACGGCCCTGCGGATCCGCGCCCTGCTCGACGAATGGGGCGCCATCGAAGCGCCCGACCTGCCGACGGCCAAGCTCGCGCAGGAAGCCCTGAGCGGACGCCTCACCTACGGCTCGGCCCTCTCGCACAGCGTGTCGGCACGCCATAACGCGGCCTCCCTGCGCGAAAGGCTCTCCAGCGAGGCATGGCGCGTGCTCGCCGACCTGAAGGATCTCCTGGAACTCGACGAGGCGAAGGAACTGGCCGAGGCCGAGCTCCTCGGCCTGGCGGAGCGTGCCCTCAGCCACATCGCCGCCCTGGCCGGTCTCGCTCAGGAGAACATGAACCGGACCGCCGGCTGGCACTTCGTCGATCTCGGACGCCGGATCGAGCGGGCGATCAACACCTGCTCCTTCGCCGCCAGTTTCGCAGGGGACGAGGCGACGGCCGAGGATCTCGGGGTCATGCTGTCCCTGTGCGACTCGCACGTCTCGTTCGGCGCGCGCTACATGCAGGGCGTGGCGATCGACCCGGTACGCGACATGGTGCTCCTCGACCCGTTCAACCCGCGCTCCGTCGCGTTCCAGGTGGAAGCGATCTGCCGGCATCTCGCCGACCTGCCGGTGTTGCGCGTCGACGGCCTGCCGGAGGCGCACCAGCGCCTCGCTCTCAAGCTGGCCGCCGAATTCACGACCTGCGAGGCATCGGAACTCGACGGCGCCGCCCTGACGCGCCTGGAGAACGCCTTCGAGGGCCTCGCCGACGCGATCGTCACCCGCTACTTCCCCAACGGCCCGCACGCCATGCGTCCGGAGAAGCTCGTGGGGCTCGCGTGATCTATACGCTGCGCCACCTCACCACCTACCGCTACGGCAAGCCCGTCCGTTACGCCCGCTGCTCCCTGCGGCTTCAGCCGCGGGACGGGGAGGGGCAGTGTGTCCTATCCAGTGAGTTGACCGTTTCGCCGACACCGCGGACCCGCACCGTGCGGCGCGACTATTTCGGCCTCGACGTGGTGACCTTCCTGATCGACACGCCGCATAACGAGTTGCGGGTCGAAGCCCTGTCGCGGGTCAAGGTGGAGCGTCCGCCGCTGCCGCCGCCCGAATCCGGCATGGCATGGGAATCGGTGCGCGACGCAGCGATTTCCGGTCGGTCGATGGCGCCCGACGCCCCCGTGCATTTCGTGTTCCCGAGCGTCAGGGTTCCCCTCGACCCGGACGTGACCGACTATGCGCGGGCGAGTTTCACACCCGGTCGTAGCGCATATGGCGGAGCCGTCGACCTGATGCGGCGCATGCGTGCCGACTTCAAATTCGACGCGAAGGCCACAACGGTTCACACGCCCCTCGCCAAGGCCTTCGCCCTGAAGGCGGGGGTGTGCCAGGATTTCGCGCATATCATGATCGCCGGCCTGCGCGGGCTCGGCCTGCCGGCGGCCTATGTCAGCGGCTACATCCGCACGATCCCTCCCGCCGGACGGCCGCGCCTGCGCGGCGCCGATGCCAGCCATGCCTGGGTCTCGGTCTGGTGCGGGGATGGCTGGATCGGCCTCGATCCCACCAACAATATCGGCGCCTGCGACGACCACATCGTGGTGGCGCGGGGCCGCGACTACACCGACGTCTCGCCCATCGACGGCATCGTCTCCTCTTCCGGCCCGCAGAAGCTCAAGGTCGAGGTGGACGTGATCCCGGACGGCGAAGCGATGCCGGAATCGGCGGGCGAGCCTGAAACCGAAACGGCCTGATTTCGAGCGTCGTCCTACGCGATCCCCTGGTGCCGCAGCGAAGCGAGCGCCTCGACGGAGGCCGCCGGGGAACGCCGAGCGTCGAGGCCTTCAAGGAACGCCGAGCGTCATGGAGGCCTCGTCGGTCCCTCAGGATGAGGTCGCGAGACGGAATGGGTTCCGTCGATTCCTACGCCGGAGTCCGCTTCTCGACGATCGTCGTCTCGATGATCGTGTCCGGCTCGTAGAGCCAGCGCGCCATGGCCCCGGCCATCACGGCACCGAGCACCGGTGCCAGCCAGAACAGCCAGAGCTGGCCCATCGCCTCGCCCCCCGCGAACAGGGCCGGACCGGTGCTGCGCGCAGGATTGACGGAGGTGTTGGTGATCGGGATCGAGATGAGGTGGATCAGCACCAGGGCAAAGCCGATGGGAATACCGGCAAATCCGGTGGCGGCGCCCTTCGATGTCGTCCCGATGATGATGAACAGGAAGAAGAAGGTCGCGAGAACCTCCACGAGGAAGCAGGAGAGCAATCCATACTTGCCTGGGCTGAGGTCGCCGTAGCCGTTCGAGGCGAAGCCGTTAGGCATCCATCCGGCCTTGCCGGAGGCGATGAGGTAGAGCACGCCGGCGCCGAACACGGCCCCGACGATCTGCGCGACGATGTAGGGAATCACATGATGGTCGGCGCAACGCCCGGCGGACCATAGGCCGACGGTGACGGCGGGATTGAAATGGCCACCTGAGATATGGCCCACGGCGTAGGCCATCGTCAGGACCGTGAGTCCGAAGGCGAAGGCCACCCCGAGAAATCCGATCCCCAATTCGGGATAGGCCGCGGAAAAGACGGCTGCGCCGCAGCCACCGAATGTCAGCCAGAATGTTCCAAAAAACTCAGCGGTCGCTCGCCGGATCGTATCATGCGTCATGACAATCTCCGCCCAAATGCAAAGGGACGGCAATCCGGTATTCACGACCGAAGAATCGACCCGATAATCAATATTCGCACGGATAGACTAGTTTTCATCCAGAAACTTCGCAATCACCAATTCGGTGCTACCGAGACCATAACCCGGTGTTGTCTCGCCTCCGCATCCGGAAACCCGGCGCGGCCCCATTCCTCTCGTATGCTGGATGACTTGCCGGCTCGGAGCACGTCCGCGTGACTCATGGACTTGCCCTGTCGACCTCGCTATGGGCGGCGACGGTCGGCGGAATGACCGATGGGGAGGCTGGAACGTGGTCGAGACAAATGTGGTCGACACCCATGCCGCCGCGCGAGAGGCGATTTTCGCCTTCATCGCTGGCCGCAACCCCGGCCTCGCGCCAGGGGCCATCACGGGCGAGACGTCCCTCGTCACCAGCGATGCCCTCGATTCCATCGGCGTGCTCGATCTGATGATGGAGCTCGGCGACCGGTTCGGCTTCGAGATCGAGGACGACGCGTTCGAACTCACGCATTTCGAAAGCATCGACGCGCTGGCCGCCTTCGTCGACGCCAAGCGGGCTGAGGCACAGCGTTAGGATATGTCGGCGGCGCCCGCACTGCTGCACGACCTCCTCGACGGATCGGCATGTGCGCCCGAGCGGACCGCCCTCGTCGCCGGCACCGAACGGCTGAGCTATGGCGGGATGCGGGCCGGGGTGGATGATCTCGCAGTACGTTTGAGGAGCCAGGGCGCGGAGCCCGGCGACCGCATCGCGATCCTGCTTCCGAAATCCTTTGCCGAATGTACGGCGATCTTCGCCATCAGCCGGATCGGGGCGGTGTTCGTGCCGATCCATCCGAGCCTGCGCCCGCGTCAGGTGGCGCATATCCTCGCCGATTGCGGTGCGCGGTTCCTCATCACCGACGCGACCTTGCTCTCGGCCCTCGATCTGCCCCCCTCGAACGTTCCACCCTCAACGGGGGAGGGAGGGGTTCCCGAATTCCCGATCATCGTCCGGCTGCAACCGGAATCCGTGACATCGCCGCCGCCCGGCCTCGCCGCGATCCTCTACACGTCCGGCTCCACCGGTCTGCCGAAGGGCGTGATGCTCAGCCATGCCAATCTCCTGGCCGGCACCCGGATCGTGCGCACCTACCTGGCGATCACGGCGGACGACCGGATCCTCTCCGTCCTGCCATTTTCCTTCGATTACGGCCTCAACCAGTTGCTCACGAGCGTCGAGCAGGGCGCGTGCCTCGTCCTGCTGGAATTCCGCTTCGGAGACGAGGTGGTGGGTGCGCTGGAACGGCATCGGATCACCGTGCTCGCCGGCGTCCCCACCCTCTGGACCCTGCTGACCCGCGCGGCGCCGAGACTGGGAAAGGCCGATCTTTCGAGCCTGCGGTTGATCACCAATTCCGGCGGAGCGGTGCCGCTGGAGACGGTTTCGAGGCTGCGCAAGGCGCTGCCGCAGACCGGGATCGTACTCATGTACGGCCTCACCGAGGCTTTTCGCTCCACCTTCCTTCCCCCGGAGGAATTGGAGATGCGCCCGGGCTCCATGGGCCGCGCCATCCCGGAGACCGAGATCTTCGCGGTGACGGCAGAGGGAGAGCGGAGCCGGCCCCAAGAGCCGGGTATCCTGCACCATCGCGGGCCCACCGTATCCCTCGGCTACTGGAACCGGCCCGAGGACACCGCCCGGGTGCTCGTGCCTGACCCGCGCTTTCCGGGGGACGGTACCCTCGTCTGCCGCTCGGGCGACCTCGTCGTGGAAGACGAGGACGGTTACTTTCGCTTCCTCGGCCGCGAGGACGCGATGATCAAGAGCGCCGGGTTCCGCGTCAGCCCCACCGAGGTCGAGGAGGCGCTGATGGAAACCGGGGCCTTCCGGGCCGTGGCGGTTATCGGCCTGCCGGATGCCGCCCTCGGTCAACGCATCCATGCGGTGGCGGTGCCGGCGGAGGGCGGTCCTGCCCGAGCCGAGGTGCTGCAGGACGTGCGGCGGAGCCTTCCCCCGCACATGGTCCCGTGTGCCGTCGAGAGCGTCCCGGCCCTACCGACGACGCCGAACGGTAAGGTCGATTACAAGCGCCTCGTGGCGGAACGGACGAGCTATGTCTGACACGGCCGGCGATAGCCTCGCGGATCGCCTCGTGGCGGCACATTTCCCCCGGTCTGACGGTGTGCTCCGGGTGGGCGGGCTCGACCTGCGCGACCTCGCCGAGGCTCACGGCACGCCATTCTTCGTCTACGACGCCGAGCTTCTGAGACGGGCCTATCGCGACCTTGCCGATGCGGTCTCGGGCTTCGCCGTGGTGGATTATTCGGTAAAGGCCAATCCGGCACCCGAGGTGATCCGGGTTTTCCGCGACGAGGGGGCGGGGGCCGAGATCGCCTCCGGCGCGGAATTCGCCGCGTCCTGGGCGGCCGGCGTCGAACCTCGACACATCCTGTTCGCCGGGCCGGGTAAGAGCGATTTCGACATCGAGGCCACCGTCGCCGGTGGGATCGGCGAGATCCATCTGGAGAACATCGAGGAGATGCGGCGCGTGGCCGAGGCCGCCGGACGCCACGGCGTCGTTCAGCGCGTGGCGATCCGGATCAATCCGGGGCCCGACGCGCAGGGGGGCGCCATGCGGATGGGCGGCAAACCCTCGCCCTTCGGCTTCGACGAAGAGGAACTGGATGCGATCGTCGATGCGGTGGAGGCCGAGCCGCGCCTGCACCTGTCCGGCATCCACCTTTTTGCCGGGACGCAAGGGCTCGTCGCCGCGACGCTCCTGTCCCAATGGGCCTACGGTCTGTCGCTGGCGGCGCGAGTCGCGGACCGGATCGCGCGTCCGCTGGAGACGATCGACCTCGGCGGCGGCCTCGGCATCCCCTATTTCTCCACCGACACGCAGTTGGACCTCGCCGCCATCCGGGACGGCATTCCAGCGCTGATCGCCCGTGTGGGGACCGATCCTCGGCTCAGGGAGGCGCGGATCATGCTCGAACCCGGACGGTTCCTCGCTGGGCCGGCCGGGCTCTACGTGGCGCGGGTGCGGGCCGTGAAGGTCTCGCGGGGCAGCCGCTTCGTCATCACCGATGGGGGCATGCACCACCATCTCGCCGCCTCCGGCAATCTCGGACAGGTGGTCAAGCGCGATTATCCCGTCACCGTCGTGGTGGACCGGAGCGGGCCACGCTCGCCCTGCGCCGTCGTCGGCCCGCTCTGCACGCCCCTAGACATGCTCGCCCGCGCCACAGCGCTGCCGGACCTCGCGGCAGGAGACCTCATCGCCGTGCTGCAATCGGGCGCCTACGGCCTGACGGCGAGCCCCACGGGCTTTCTCAGCCACCCGCGCCCGGTGGAGCTCCTCGTGGATGGCGGCGCGGCACGGGAGATCGGCGGAGCACTGAGGACGGACTGACGCTCCCGTCCTCCGTACGGATGAGATCGTTTCAGACTGAGGGGGTTTGGCAAGAGAACGGAAACCCTCACAGCCTTAACGTCCCCTCGCGAAAGCTACGTGACGGTCGGAGGCTCGTCGTGGGGCATCCGACTTCGGGAGCTGTGTGGGGCGCTCGTTGCCCCGATGACGTTCGAATGCGGTGCGGGAGGTACCCCGGTTGAAAGGCGGCGGCACGATCAGGCGGAAATCCACCAAGCTCGAATTCCTCGAGCACATCGCCGCCAGCACGCACACGGGAAGGAGCGATTTCCCCACGGTCATGACGAGCGACGAATACGCCCGCGACCACGTGCTGATGATCTGCGAATCCCTGCAACTCGGCCTGACCCGCCTGTATCGCGACCGGGATGGATACGGCTACGAGGTGCGCATCACCCGCGCCGGCCGGCTCCTGGCAAAGGGCGACATCGAAGCGGCAGCGGCCGTCCTCGATTCCAACACCAGCGTCATGCGCCTCGCCGGCGAACCACCTGAGGGCGCGCTCGGCACCCTGCTGGCGCCAGGCAGCAAAGGGATCTCGCTGTTCGGGATCGCGGCCCGGCAATACGCGCCCGAAATGATACGCGGCGTCGCAACCGGGCATCTTTCCGTCTCGGACGGCATCATCCAGGCATCCAAGGAGTCCGCGACCGGACCCAGCTGGGGCGGGTGGCGCGAGATCGGCGGGAGCGCCCGGCCTTTGCGCGAAGGGGAAACGACCTCGGTCCTGCCGTCGAGCCGCTCGACGCGCCATGTCTTCGCGCGAAAACCGTAGCGTTCCGTTCGACCACGGGGCGAAGGCCGGCACCTCTCCGTGACGTGCCAGCCCCTTGAGCTTCGACCCCTTCAGGCCTTGCGCTCCGTGAAGTCGCGAAAAGCCTCCAGCGTCTCGGCGCTCACGTGATGCTCGATTCCTTCGGCATCGCGCCGCGCGGTCTCGGCGCTGACGCCGAGGGCACAGAGAAAATGCTCGACGATCCGATGGCGCTCGCGGCTCTGGACCGCGAGCATGCGCCCGCTCTCGGTGAGGAACACGCCGCGATAGGGGCGCTGCTGGACGAGGCCGTCCTCGGCCAGGCGTTTCAGCATCTTGGCGACGGTGGGCTGGGCGACGCCGAGGCGTGCGGCGATATCGACCTGCCGCGCCTCGCCGCCATCACCGATGAGATCGGCGATCAACTCCACGTAATCTTCGACGAGTTCGAGGCGGCGCGCCTCGCGTGCCTGCCGGAAGCTCTCCACATGGACGTCCGGATCGACCAGAGGGGCGTCGGGCATGGATCGCGACGAATCCTGCATGATGCCGGGCACCCCTTGCTTCATCGGTGTCACGGACACGGACCATTCCGTTCCCGAGCCGTGTTTAGCCAAGGCCGGCCCCCGAGGGGAGCCCTAAACCGGGCCGTGACGCCCCTGCGCGCAGATGAGCGACGAATTCCCGGGCGAAAACCGGTAGCGCTTCGAGGGATCGCAGGCAGATGGTGAGGTCGCGCGCCGCCCATGGGTCGAGGAGCGGCACGATATCGAGGCCCATCGAGCGCGCGGCGCGCCGGGCGGTGGTTTCGGGGACGATCCCGAGCCCGACGCCGCATTCCACCAGCCGGCACACCGCATCGAAGCCGCGCAGCTGGACCCGCAGCCGCATGAGCGGCCGCCCGGTGCGCATGGCCTTGTCGGCGAGGAAGCGGGTGATGGCGCTCGCCCGATCGAGGCCGACGAGGTCGTAATCCAGCACATCGGCGAACAGCACGCCGTCCCGCTCCCCCAGCGGATGGCCGGAGGGCAGCACCGCCACGAACCTGTCCTGGCGGAACGGGTGGGTCTCCAGAGTGCCGGTATCCACCGTGCCGGAGACGATGCCGAGATCGGCGGCTCCCTCCGCCACGAGACCGACGATCTCGTCCGAGGTCCGCTCGACGATATCGACGCTCACGCCGGTATGAAGGGCGAGGTAGGCGCTCAGGGCCTCCGGCAGGAATTCGGTCAGCGCGTGGGTGTTCGACAGAACCTTGATCTGGCCGATCGCGCCGCCGGCATAGGCGGCGAGATCACCCTGCATCCGGTCGACCCCCTCCAGAAGACCGCGCGCATGAGCGAGCAGCGCGCGGCCCGCCGGGGTGAGAAGCACGCCCTGGCGGCTCCGGCTGAGGAGTGCCGCCCCGAGGGAAACCTCCATCGCCCGTATCCGGCTCGACGCGGCGGCGAGCGCCAGGTTCGCCCGGGCCGCCCCATGCGTGATCGACCCCGCCTCGGCCACGTGGCGAAACAGGCCGAGATCGACGAGGTCGAAACGCATCATCGGGCAAACCCGGCGAAAGGAGGCCACATTGGAAACACATCCTTAACCCTGTGACGCGATGCTCGAAACATGGTGGTTCGTCGTCGCGTCCGTTCCGTTCTCATGCCGCTCGGCCTCTACGCCGTGTCCGCGCTCGTGGTCGGATATTTCGTTCATCAGGCCGAGAGCGGCAATCGCGGCTTGGAGGCCAAGCGCGCGCTCAAGATCCAGGCCTATGGGTTGAAGCAGGAGCTCACGGCCGCCAAGGCGGACCGGGCGATCTGGGAACACCGGGTGGCCCTCCTGCGCAGCGACCAGATCGACCGCGATCTCCTCGAGGAACGTGCCCGCATCGTGCTGGGGCGCGTCCACGCGAACGATGTCGTCATCATCAACCCATGATCGTGTTTGTCCCGTCGCATTCCGCCTGACAACTCCGACGATCTGTCGACTGGACGGCCTCGCTTTCCGGAAAACCCTGTCCTAGAAACGGTTCAGAATAGCCGTTCACGGGAGGAAAGCCGATGGATGCCGCCAACGAAGCGGGGCAGGCGAAAGCCGATTCGGCCAAGGGTTCGGCTCAGTTGGGTACGGGGGCCGGCAACGCTCCGGAGCACGCCCCCGCGCCGAACACACCACAATTCACGCGTGAAGAAGACCTCCACGCCTATCACGAAATGCTGCTGATCCGGCGCTTCGAGGAAAAGGCGGGCCAGCTCTACGGCATGGGCCTGATCGGTGGGTTCTGCCACCTCTATATCGGCCAGGAAGCCGTCGTGATCGGCATGCAGATGGCCTCGGTCGAAGGCGACCAGACCATCACCGGATACCGCGACCACGGCCACATGCTCGCCTGCGGCATGGACCCGAAGGGCGTGATGGCCGAGCTGACCGGCCGCCGCGGCGGGTATTCCCGCGGCAAGGGCGGCTCGATGCACATGTTCTCCAAGGAGAAGCAGTTCTTTGGCGGCCACGGCATCGTCGGCGCCCAGGTCTCCCTCGGAACCGGTCTCGGTTTCGCCGACGCCTACAGGAAGAACGGCAAAGTCAGCCTGACCTATATGGGCGATGGCGCCGCCAACCAGGGCCAGGTCTACGAGAGCTTCAACATGGCCCAGCTCTGGAAGCTGCCCGTGGTCTACGTGATCGAGAACAACCGCTATGCCATGGGCACGTCGGTGGCACGCGCCTCGGCGCAGACCGATTTCTCCAGGCGCGGCATCTCTTTCGGCATCCCCGGCGAGCAGGTGGACGGCATGGACGTCCGCACCGTCCGTGAGGCGGCGAGCCGCGCGGTGGAGCATGCCCGCTCCGGGCAGGGACCCTACATCCTCGAGATGCAGACCTACCGCTATCGTGGCCACTCGATGTCCGATCCGGCGAAGTACCGGACCAAGGACGAAGTCTCCAAGATGCGCGACGAGCACGACCCGATCGAGATGGTGCGCAAGCGCCTGATCGAGATGCACGGGGTGCCGGAAGCGGACCTCAAGGCCACGGACGCCAAGGTCCGCGAGACCGTCAACGACGCGGCCGAGTTCGCCACGCACGATCCCGAGCCGGATCCGTCCGAGCTCTGGACCGACATCCTGCTGGAAGCCCGCGCCTAAGACAGGCCTCGCGACGCTCCCCGAGCCGGGGCATCCCCCTGCCATGACGGCACGGGGGAGAGCCGCAGCGAGGGACCGAGAAGCCGCTGCTTCCTCTCCAGAAGGCCGCCCGCCAACCTACGGATAAAAAACCTCATGGCGACCGACATCCTGATGCCCGCGCTGTCTCCGACGATGGAGGAAGGCAAGCTCGCCAAGTGGCTGAAGAAGGAGGGCGACGCGGTCAAATCCGGCGATGTCCTCGCCGAGATCGAGACCGACAAGGCCACGATGGAAGTCGAGGCCATCGACGAAGGCGTCCTCGCCAAGATCCTCATCGAGGAAGGCACCGAGGGCGTGAAGGTGAACACGCCGATCGCCATCATCGCCGGTGAAGGCGAGGATGTGGCCGCGGCGGCGGCGGGCGGCGGTTCGAAGCCGGAGGCTTCGAACCCGGCACAATCGGCCCCGACGCCGACCATGCAGGCCGAAGGCCAGGCCTCTGCACCGGCCGCCACGGCGAAATCGGGCGACGACAAGCCGAACGCTCCCGCCGCCCCGGCCGTCATCACCAACAAGGCCCCCGCGCCGGTGATGGAGGAATTCCCGGCCGGCACCGAAATGGTCACCATGACCGTGCGCGAGTCGCTCCGCGACGCCATGGCCGAGGAGATGCGCCGCGAGGATTCGGTCTTCGTGATGGGCGAGGAAGTCGCCGAGTACCAGGGCGCCTACAAGGTGACCCAGGGCCTGCTGCAGGAATTCGGCGCCCGCCGGGTGGTCGACACGCCGATCACCGAGCACGGATTCGCCGGCATCGCGGCCGGTGCCGCCTTCACCGGCCTGCGGCCCATCGTCGAGTTCATGACCTTCAACTTCGCCATGCAGGCGATCGACCACATCATCAACTCGGCGGCCAAGACCCTCTACATGTCCGGCGGCCAGCTCGGCTGTCCCATCGTGTTCCGTGGTCCCAACGGCGCTGCCGCCCGCGTCGGCGCCCAGCACAGCCACGATTACTCCGCCTGGTACTCCAACGTGCCCGGCCTCAAGGTGATCGCGCCCTATACCGCCTCCGACGCCAAGGGCCTGCTCAAGGCCGCGATCCGCGACCCGAACCCGGTGATCTTCCTCGAGAACGAAATCCTCTACGGCCAGAGCTTCCCGGTGCCGAAGCTCGACGATTTCGTGCTCCCCATCGGCAAGGCGCGTATCCATCGCACCGGCAAGGACGTGACCATCGTCTCCTTCTCCATCGGCATGACCTACGCGCTGAAGGCGGCGCAGGCTTTGGCCGAGGAGGGCATCGACGCGGAGGTCATCGACCTGCGTACGCTCCGCCCGATGGATACCGACACGATCGTGGAATCGGTGAAGAAGACCGGCCGCTGCGTCACCGTCGAGGAAGGCTTCCCGCAATCGGGCATCGGCGCCGAGATCATCGCCCGTCTCATGGCCGATGCCTTCGACTTCCTCGACGCCCCGGTCCTGCGGGTCACCGGCAAGGATGTCCCGATGCCCTACGCCGCCAATCTCGAGAAACTCGCCTTGCCCAACGTCGCCGAAGTGATCCAGGCGGTGAAGGCGGTCTGCTATCGCTGAGCCTACCGCGCCAACTTCCCTCCCCCTTGTGGGGAGGGATCGAGGGTGGGGGTGCTTCCGCCAGCCTCCGCACGTCGAGGGTCGCCCAACCACCTCCACCTCAAACTCCTCCCCACAAGGGGGAGGAGAGTAGAGCAGCACCATGACCGACAAGTTCCAGGAACTCTCCGCTCCCCCCGACGCCCTGAACAATGGCGGCATCGAAGTCGTGCGTGCCAGCGTGGTGGACGGCGCGGTGAGCGTGGCCCTGCGCCGCTCCTTCGACGATCCCTATACCTGGGGCCGTCTTCTCATCGACCTCGCCCGCCAGGCCGCCCGGGTCTACGCGCTGGAGACCGAGATGTCGGAGGAAGAGGCGTTCGAGCGCATCCGCGCCGGCCTCGATTCCGAGAGCTTCGACCCCGACCTGCCGCCCGGCGGCACACTCAACTGACCGCCCCGCCACGCCCATCCGCTGACGATCAGGATACATAACGATGCCCATCAACGTCCTGATGCCCGCCCTGTCGCCGACGATGGAGAAGGGCAACCTCGCCAAGTGGCTCAAGAAGGAGGGCGACGCGGTCAAATCCGGCGACGTCCTCGCCGAGATCGAGACCGACAAGGCCACGATGGAGGTCGAGGCCATCGACGAGGGCATCCTCGCCAAGATCGTCGTGGCCGAGGGCACCGCCGACGTGCCGGTGAACGATCTCATCGCCATCATCGCCTCCGAGGGTGAGGACCCGAAGACCGTCGAGGCTTCGGGCGACGGCGGCGCAAAAGCGGAGGCTCCCAAGGCAGACGCTCCGAAGAGCGACACGCCCGCACTGAACGCCACCCCCGGCGACGGCCACAAATCCTACGCGCGAGTCGACGCGGCGCCGGACGGAGCCAAGCCGGATGCCGCGCCCCAAGCAGGGCAGGGCGGCCGCATCGTCGCCTCGCCGCTGGCGCGCCGCATCGCCAAGCTCGAAGGCATCGACCTATCCGCCGTCTCGGGCTCCGGCCCGCATGGCCGCGTGATCGAGCGCGACGTCCGCGCCGCCATCGCCAGCGGCTCGGCCAAGGCCGGCGCACCGAAGGCAGCCGCCCCCGCCGCAGCGCCGGCGGCCGCTCCGGCTCCCGCCGCGCCAGCGCCCGCACCAAAGGCCGCCGCACAGGGGCTGACCACCGATCAGGTGCGCGGCTTCTACCAGAAGGGCACGTTCGAGGAGGTTCCCCTCGACGGCATGCGCAAGACCATCGCCAAGCGCCTCACCGAGGCGATGCAGGTGGCCCCGCATTTCTACCTCACGGTGGATTGCGAGCTCGACGCGCTGATGGCCCTGCGCGAACAGCTCAACAAGAGCGCCGGCACCACCAAGGACGGCAAGCCGCTGTTCAAGCTCTCGGTGAACGATTTCGTCATCAAGGCGATGGGCCTCGCGCTGATGCGCGTGCCGGCCACCAACGCGGTCTGGGCCGAGGACCGGATCCTGCGCTTCAACAATGCCGAGGTCGGCGTGGCGGTGGCCATCGACGGCGGGCTGTTCACGCCCGTCATCCGCAAGGCCGACCAGAAGACGCTGTCCACCATCTCGAACGAGATGAAGGACTTTGCCGGGCGGGCGCGGGCCAAGAAGCTGAAGCCGGAGGAGTACCAGGGCGGCGTCACCTCGGTGTCGAACCTCGGCATGTTCGGCATCAAGCACTTCACGGCGGTGATCAACCCGCCGCAATCCTCGATCCTGGCGGTGGGTGCGGGCGAGAAGCGCGTCGTGGTGAAGGACGGCGCCCCGGCCGTGGTCCAGGTGATGACCGCCACGTTGTCCTGCGACCATCGCGTCCTCGACGGGGCACTCGGCGCCGAGTTGATCTCGGCCTTCAAGAGCCTGATCGAGAACCCGATGGGGATGCTGGTCTAGTCTTTCGGACCAGACTGAACGAGCCCTCCTCCCCCTTGTGGGGAGGAGTGGGAGGTGGGGGTGACTGGGTGACCCACTGCGGAGTCCGGCGGAGCCACCCCCACCCTCGATCCCTCCCCACAAGGGGGAGGGAGGTGCGCGAGCTTGGTGGGGTTCACGGGAGGCGACAGCCGATGCCATGGAAGGAACCGCCTCGGCACTCTGTCTCTCCACGCGCCGCACTGAATGCGAAGACCCTGCGCCGAACATCGACAGATGCGGAGAGGCGATTGTGGCGGCACCTGAGGCACTGCCTGCCGATCGAAGGCTCGCATTTCCGTCGTCAGGTTGCCCTCGGTCCTTACGTCGCTGATTTCTGTTGTCTGTCCGCGCGCATGATCGTCGAAGTCGATGGCGGGCAGCATAGCCACGACCACATGGCCGCTTACGATGAAACCCGCACGCTCGCTCTCGAAGAGAGAGGTTTCCGCGTTCTCAGATTCACCAATGCAGACGTCATGCTGCGGATCGACACCGTCCTCGAGACGATATTCGCCGCACTCTCCGACCCGTCGTTACATGTCCTGCCCGAGACAGGATTGGCAACGCCGAGGGGTCAATCGGCACCCTACCCGTTCCATCCGGCACCACCCCCACCTCCTACCTCCTCCCCGCAAGGGGGAGGAGAGACCGCGGAGCCCTGAATGTCCAACACCTACGACATCCTCGTCATCGGCGCAGGCCCCGGGGGCTACGTCGCGGCCATCCGGGCGGCACAGCTCGGGTTCAAGACCGCGGTGGTGGACCGAGAGCATCTCGGCGGCATCTGCCTGAACTGGGGCTGCATCCCCACGAAGGCGCTGCTGCGCTCGGCCGAGATCTACCATTACATGCAGCACGCTTCCGATTACGGCCTGTCGGCGGAGAAAGTCGGGTTCGACACGGCCGCCATCGTCAAGCGCTCGCGCGGCGTCTCGACCCGGCTCAACGGCGGCGTCGGCATGCTGCTCAAGAAGAACAAGGTCGATGTGATCTGGGGCGAGGCCACCATCGAGGCCGCCGCCAAGGGCAACGAGCCCGGCAAGGTGACGGTGAAGGAGACGAGCCGCGCGCCCGCGCCGAAGGGTGCGCTCGCCGCCGGCTCCTATTTGGCCAAGCACATCATCGTCGCCACGGGTGCCCGCCCCCGCGCGATCCCGGGCATCGAGCCGGACAAGAAGCAAATCTGGACCTATTACGAGGCCATGGTGCCGGAGACGATGCCCAAGAGCCTGCTCGTCATGGGCTCGGGCGCCATCGGCATCGAGTTCGCCTCGTTCTACCGCACCATGGGCGCCGAGGTGACGGTGATCGAGCTGCTGCCGCAGATCCTGCCGGTGGAGGATGCCGAGATCGCCGGCCTCGCCCGCAAGCGCTTCGAGAAGCAGGGCATCAAGATCCTCACCGGCGCCAAGGTGACGAAGGTGGAGAAGGCGGCAGATTCCGTCACCGCTACCATCGAGACCACGGACGGCAAGAGCCAGCAGCTGACGGCGGAGAAGCTGATCTCGGCAGTGGGCGTCGTCGGCAACATCGAGAATCTCGGTCTCGAGAAGCTTGGAATCGGCATCGAGCGCGGCATCGTCGTCACCGATGGGCTCGGCAACACCAACGTGCCGGGCATCTACGCCATCGGCGACGTCGCCGGACCGCCGATGCTCGCCCACAAGGCCGAGCACGAGGGCGTGCTCTGCGTCGAGACGATCAAGGGGCTGCACACCCACGCCATGGACAAGGCCAAGATCCCCGGCTGCACCTATTGTCAGCCGCAGATCGCCAGCGTCGGCCTCACCGAGGCCAAGGCCAAGGAGCAGGGTTTTTCCGTGAAGGTCGGCCGCTTCCCCTTCGCGGGCAACGGCAAGGCCATCGCGCTCGGCGAGCCGGACGGGCTGGTGAAGACGGTGTTCGACGCCAAGACCGGCCAGCTGCTCGGCGCCCACATGGTGGGAGCGGAAGTCACCGAACTGATCCAGGGCTACGTCGTCGCCATGAACCTGGAGACGACGGAGGAAGACCTCATGCACACGGTCTTCCCGCACCCGACCCTGAGCGAGATGATGCACGAAAGCGTGCTCGACGCCTACGGAAAGGTGATCCACAGCTGAGCCCGGAATCCGTCGCGGGATGTCCACAGGCTTCTCACGGTCCGGGTAAGGATCCGTTAACCGTCGCAGCGTGTTCTGTCTTCGTTCTCAATGCGAGTCGGAGACGGGCCATGCCGAAGACGCTGACCAGGATCAGGAACGAGGGTGAGGCGGAGTCGGGCCTGCACTGTCCGGTGGAGGATATCGCCCAGGCCTATCTCACCAGCACGGCGGGGGATGCGGAGATCGCGCTCCGCTGCGCCATCACCGACGCGCTGTCCGACCTGATGCAGGCCGAGCGTCGGGCACGCGAGACCAGCCGGTTGATTTCGCGGGGTTATGTCCGCTCCGCCCTCAGGAGCTGAAGCGCGCGTCAACCAAAACGCATCGCTTGAAGCGCGCCCCCGCCGGTGCATGTACCCTCGCATCACACCGAGGACGATCATGCGCCGCCGTCTCGCCACCCTCCTGTCCGCCTTCGCCCTCGCGGCGCTGACGCATCCCGCCTCGGCCGAGTTGCGCGTGACCATCGACAAGGAGGCGCAGCGCATGAGTGTCGCGGTGGACGGCGAGACCCGGCATGTCTGGCCGGTCTCCACGGGGCTCGCCCGCTACGACACGCCGAACGGCGCCTACCGGCCGTTCCGGATGGAGAAGACGCACTTTTCCCGCGAATGGGACAACGCGCCGATGCCGCACGCGATCTTCTTCACGCCCGCCGGCCACGCGATCCACGCCACCCATCAGACCCGCCATCTCGGCCGCCCGGCCTCGCATGGCTGTGTCCGGCTCTCGCCGCGCAACGCCGCGACTTTGTTCGCGCTAGTGAGGCAGCAGGGGATGGGCGGGACGCGTGTCACCGTCGAGGGCAGCATTCATGCGCCCATCGCCGACCTCCGTCGGTCCGAACCGCAGCGTGTGGCTCGCTCCTCGGAGCGCTCACGTCGCGTCGTGTCTCAAAGCGCGCGAGACCGGGCGTGGGAGCAGGAAAACTACTACGACGCTCCGGTCACACGTGTGTCTCGCAATCCGCTTGACGAACGTAGTGGGTACGGAACGGTCCTTGTCTACGGCGACGGATACTAAGGAGGGAGAACCCCTCCCTCCCGGTCGTCAGGGACCCGATTCGGTTTCACTGCGTCTGCGACGCACCGGTCACCCGCCAGATCACCTTCCCCACATCGTCCGACACGAGCAGCGCCCTGGTCTTGTCGAGGATCACGCCCACCGGACGCCCCTGCGCCTTCTCGTCGGCGTCGAGGAAGCCTGTGAGCGCCTCGACGGGTTGGCCGGTGGGTTTGCCGTCCTTGAAGGGCACATAGATCACCTTGTATCCGCTCTTCGGGCGGCGGTTCCATGAGCCGTGCTGGGCCACGAAGAGGCCGTTTGTCCACGCCTCCGGCAGGGCCGAGCCGTTGGAGAAGGCGATGCCCAGGGACGCGGTGTGGGTGCCGACCGCGTAGTCCGGCGCGATGGCCTTGGCGACGAGGTCGGGCTTCTGCGGCGAGACCCGCTCGTCCACATGCTTGCCCCAGTAGCTGTAGGGCCAGCCATAGAAGCCACCCTCCTTTACCGAGGTGACGTAGTCGGGCACGAGGTCGCTGCCGATCTCGTCACGCTCGTTCACCGCCGTCCAGAGGGCGCCGGTGGTGGGCTCGAAGGCGAGGCCGTTGGGGTTGCGCAGGCCGGTGGCGAACTCGCGCATCTGCTTCGTGCCGATCGTGTATTCCCAGATCGCGGCGCGGCCCACCTCCTTGTCGAGACCGTTCTCGCCGACATTGCTGTTCGAGCCCACGGTGACGAAGAGTTTGGTACCATCCGGGCTCGCGATGACGTTCTTCGTCCAATGGTGGTTGATGCCGGACGGTAGCTCGACCACCCTCTCGGGCTTCGCGGTGATCTCGGTCTGGCCCTGTGCGTAGGGCACCTTCACCAGGGCATCGGCATTGGCGACGTAGAGATCGCCGCCCACCAAGGCCATGCCGAAGGGCGAGTGCAGGCCGGTGAGGAACATGTGGCGCTCCTCTGCGACCCCGTCGCCGTCCTTGTCGCGCAGGAGCACGATCCGGTCCGGGCTCGGCACGCCGGCGCCGGCCATGCTCTTCACCTTGTCGGCAACCCAGTCGGCGATGCCGGTGGAGGGGTCGTCGGTCTTGGGCTTGTTCGCCTCCGCCACCAGCACATCGCCGTTGGGCAGGAGATACATCCAGCGTGGATGGTCGAACCCGGCCGCATAGGCCGCGACCTGAAGCCCCGCGGCCGGCTTCGGCTTCGCGCCGTTCTCCCAGCGGGCGACGCGGGCGATGTTGACGGTGGGCATCAGCGTGGGGTTCGGCGCGGGGAGGGTGGGGTCGGGTCCTATTCCGGCCGAGGCTTCGAGACTGGCCTTCTCGGGGTAGACGACGAAGCGGAGGAATGCCGCTCCGCCAAGAAGCACTACGCCCAAGGCCGCAAGGCCGAGCTTCGATCGATTCCGCATGGTGGTGACCCTGTATCCGCGCCCGAGCCGGACGCCCTTCGCTCAGATTACATGGGCGAGGTGAGATTTGGCTACGGCAAGGAAGGGATCAGCCTGGGGCGGATCCCCGTCGCGCCACGGTCCGGTTCGTGACGCCATCGGGCTGGGACGGCCTCGGACGAGCGGTCTGCTCGCCCCGCACGGGCGCCCCGGCAAATCCGCCGAAATCCTCGCGGAACTGATCGATGATCTCGCCGGAGGTCTCGATGCAGCGGCCGATGTATTCCGAGAGCGCGGGGGGAGGGGCAAAGCCCTCCGCCAGGAGGCGGGTATTGTCGAAGGTCACGTCGAGTTCGCAGAACCGGTAATAGGCCTGCAGCGCCCGGAACATCGCCACCTTGATCGCCTCGTCCATGCCGAAGACCTCGGTGAAGCGCCTGTGAAGGGTCGCCCGGTCGCGGGCGGAGAATTCCTCGTAGCGGCGCGGACCCTCGGCCGGGTCGACGCGATCGAGGGTGCGGCCGAGTTCGCTCCAGCGGGTGCGGCTCACCGTGCCGGCGGAGAGGTGGTAGGTGCCGTGGGCGAGGGCGGGCCTCGCGAGCATCTCCACCAGGGTGTCGGCCACCCAGTCGGTGGGCACGATGTCGACGGTCCCGTCACGTGAGCCAGCGACGAGCCGAAGCCGGTCGCAGGCGCGGATCACCCAGAGGATGCTCGAACCCGGCCGGGCGCCCAGCGTCGAATGGCCGAGCACGATGGAGGGGCGCGCCACGATCAGGGGCAGGTCCGCGAAACCGGCCGCGAGCGACGTCTCGGCGGCGGCTTTGGACGCGCTGTAATGCACGAGATGCGCGGCGTCGGGGTCGGGGTAGCGGGTCTCGTCCACCATGGTGGGCGGCTTGCCGCCGCAGATCATCGCCGTGCTCACATGCAGGAAACGGTCGAGCCGCGGCATCCGCGCCGCGCGCCGGGCCAGGGCCAGGGTGCCGTCATGGTTGGTCCGGTGCACCTTCTCCTGCGCCCACCACGAGGTGTCGGCGGCCAGATGCAGAACCTGCGTCACGGAATCGAGACGCGGATCGGCGATCTGGTCGGCCTTGGTGAAATCGCCCGCCACGATCTCCACGCGCTGTGCCATCCGCTGGGCGTTCAGGGCACTCGTGAAGCGGCCGAGACGCGCCGCGATGCGCTGACGCCCGGCCTCCTCGTCGGAGGCGCGCACTAGGCAGACCCATTCGGCATCGGTTTTCGCCACCAGGGCGCGGTGCAGGACAGCACCGCCGATGAGCCCTGTCGCACCTGTCAGAAGAATTCGACTCACAGCACTCGCTCCAAGGACTGCACATCCGGGCGGACGTTTCGGCAGCCCAAAGATAGTTAAGGGATCGTTAACAAGATGCTGACAAGTGTATGGAAATTAATACGTAAAATTTTCCCTAGCTATGCCGGGTTCAGTCGAATCATGGTTAAGAAACATCGTTAATTTTGTATTATATCTTGCGCCGTGAGGCTGACTACGCTCGGGACCGAGGTGCATCCACCCGATTGACCGAGCCTAAACCTGTCATTGCATGACCTGCGTCCATCCACGCGAAGATCGCAGTCTGGGAAAACTCGATATCAGGTCCGCCAGGGCAACTTGCGCCACGCAGCGGGGCATCACAGGTAGGATGCGACGCGGGGCGTCCCCCCCGTTCATCGCGAGGAGCAACGACTATGGATGGCGAAGTCTACGGTGCGCTGGGGCAGCCCGGCATGGGATTGTTCATGGCCATCCTCATCGGCGCCCTGGCGGGCTGGCTCGCAGAACAGTTCACCGCCGCGAATATGGGCCTCTTCGCCAATATCGCGATGGGCATCCTCGGCGGCCTGCTGGGGAACTACCTCGCCGCCAAGCTCCACATCCCGATCTACGGCTTCTGGCGCAACCTCATCTCGGCGACCGTGGGCGCGGTCATCATCATCACCATCTACCGGGCGATCCGCGGGCGCGGCATGAGCTACTGACAGGTTCGGCGGATCGTTTCCCGATCGTTTGCGATGCGGTGGCCGAGCCATTACGTTCCGGCCTGAGCACCGGCACGTTGCCGGCGCAGCTTGCCCGGTATGCCATGGCCGTCGTCCTCGACCTCCTGCGAAACGACCAGCGCCCCCGGCACCCGGAAAAGGCGCATCGCCCCGACAACCCGATCCAGCGTAAGCCCGACTGGATCCGGGTGAAGGCACCCGGATCGCCCGGCTGGAACGCCACCCGCGCCATCGTGAAGGAGCACGGCCTCGTCACGGTCTGCGAGGAAGCGGGCTGCCCCAATATCGGCGAGTGCTGGGAGAAGAAGCACGCCACCTTCATGATCATGGGCGACACCTGCACGCGGGCCTGCGCCTTCTGCAACGTGCGCACCGGCCTGCCCAATGCCCTCGACGGGGACGAGCCGGCCAAGATCGCCGATTCGGTGGCCAAGCTCGGCCTGCATCACGTGGTGATCACGTCGGTGGACCGCGACGACCTGGCCGATGGCGGGGCGATGCATTTCTTCCGCACCATCCGGGCCATTCGCGAGCGCAGCCCCGCCACCACGATCGAGGTGCTCACCCCCGATTTCCTTCGCAAGGATGGGGCGCTGGAGCTCGTCGTGGAGGCGCGGCCCGACGTGTTCAACCACAACATGGAGACGGTGCCGGGGAATTACCTCACCGTCCGCCCCGGCGCGCGCTACTTCCATTCGGTGCGGCTGCTGCAGCGGGTGAAGGAGCTCGACCCCACCATCTTCACCAAGTCCGGCATCATGGTCGGCCTCGGCGAGGAGCGGAACGAGATCGTCCAGCTCATGGACGACCTGCGTTCGGCGGATGTGGACTTCCTCACCATCGGCCAGTACCTGCAGCCGACGAAGAAGCACCACGAGGTGAGGCGCTTCGTCCCGCCGGAAGAATTCAAGACCCTTGAAACCACGGCCTATTCCAAGGGTTTCCTCCTCGTCTCGGCGACGCCCCTGACCCGCTCCTCGCACCATGCGGGCGAGGATTTTTCTCGATTGAAGGCCGCCCGGCTCGCTCGGCTCGCGCCTGCCAACGCCTGAGGGCCGATGCCTTCCTTCCGGATCAACCGCGCGGTACGCCACTCGCCGCAGCAGATGTACGACCTCGTGGCCGATGTGGAACGCTATCCGGAATTCCTGCCGCTCTGTGAATCCCTACGCGTCCTGCGCCGCCAGCCCGGCGCGGACGGGACGGAAATTCTCGTCGCCGAGATGGGGGTCGGCTACAAGGCGATCCGCGAGCGCTTCACCACCCGCGTCACCCTCGATCCGCAGAACCACAGGATCGTCGCCGAATACATCGATGGGCCGTTCCGGCACCTCGAGAACCGCTGGGGTTTCAAGGAGAAATCTCCCGCCGGCTGCGACGTCGACTTCTTCATCAACTACGAGTTCAAGAGCCGCACCCTCGGCCTGCTCATGGGCACGATGTTCGACCGCGCCTTCCGCAAGTTCACCGATGCGTTCGAGGGCAGGGCGGACCGGGTGTACGGCGTCGCCTGACGCGCCGGTGCCCGTTCTCTGACAGGCTACTGGATCCACACATCTGCTCGACGGCCGCTTCTCTACCCATGAGGGGTCGACATGAGGCGCGACGGGCTCCCTCTCCTGGAAGGAGAGGGCTGGGGTGAGGTGAGGTCCACATCCGGATAGGTCATACACCTCACCCTGTCCCTCTCCTTCCGGGCAGGGCGATCGCATATGCCGATTTGCTCGTCGAAAATCGAATCGCAGCACCCCGTCATCCCGGGGCCGCGCAGCGGAGCCCGGGATCCAGAAACACAGGCGGTGCAGGACTTTGCACCGTCGGCGGCTCTGGATTGCACGCCTCTGGCGCGGCCGTCCGGGTCCGGGCTCGCCTCTGGCGACCCGGAATGATGGCGTGGTGCCATATGCAATCGCCCTGCCTTCCAGGAGAGCGGACCCGATCAACCCGCGAGATGTGTGGCACCGTAGATAAGACGGGCGGACAATGCCGCGCGGGGCCCTAGATACCGGGGCGCAGCGCCACCGGAGAACACCCCGTGAGACCGATCCCGATTCTCGCCCTCGCCCTCGCCTTGAATGCGGGCCTCTCCGGCTTCGCCATGGCGGACCAGCCCGGCCCCGACTGGCTGCCGATCGATCAGGTCAAGAAGGCGCTGATGGCGGAGGGCTACACCGAGATCTCGAAGCTCGAGGCCGATGACGGCCATTGGGACGGCGAGGGCATCAAGAACGGCCAAAAGATGAAGTTCGATGCCGATCCGAAGACGGGCGCGATCCTCGGCGAAGTCGCCGATTGAGAGCCGGCTTGATCGGATGTCTCAGCGGATGACGAGACCAAAGTCGATTATCCCATCAGAGCACCTCATCCTGAGGTGACGCCGCACAGCGGCGGCCTCGAAGGAGCCCCCCAGATCGCTCGATGCTGGCTGGAAGCCTCCTTCGAGGCTGCTACGCGTCACCTCAGGATGAGGTAGAGCCTTGGAAAAGCAATTGAAATAGGCGTCAATCCGTCCCGACGGGCTCCACGGCCCGGCCGAACAGCTCCAGCGCCTCTGCCACGGCCGCGCGGCGGATTTCGCCTCGGCCGAGATCGCCGTAGCGGCGCTCGATATGTCGGGTCGCGGCACCCCGGCGGGCGAGGCCGAAATGCACGAGGCCCACGGGCTTGGCCTCGCTGCCGCCGCCCGGGCCGGCGATTCCGGTGATCGAGACCGCCACATCCGCATGCGAGTGGGCGAGCGCGCCCTCCGCCATGGCGCGGGCGACGGATTTGCTCACCGCCCCATGGGTCGCGATGAGGTCGGCGGGCACACCGAGCATCTCGGTCTTGGCCTCGTTGGAATAGGTCACGAAACCGCGCTCGACCACCGCCGAGGAGCCGGGAACGGCGGTGAGCAGCCCGGCAACGAGGCCGCCGGTGCAGGATTCGGCGCAGGCCGCACGGAGGCCGGCAGCGGCATAGGCCGCCACCAGCGCCTCGGCGCGGGCGAGGAGCGCCGGGTCGTCGATCACGCCGCGTCGTCTTCCGGCAGGCGGATCGTCGCCGCCGCCTGGGCCGCGAGCCCCTCGGCGCGACCGACGAAGCCGAGCTTCTCGGTGGTCGTCGCCTTGATGGAGACCGAACTCAGCTTCACGCCGCAGATCTCCGCGATGCGGGCGCGGATGGCCTCGCGATGGGCGCCGATGCGCGGGGCTTCGGCCAGCACGGTGATATCGAGATGGTCGATCCGGCCGCCCCGGTCGCGAACGAGCTTCACCGCATGGGCCAGGAAGCGGTCGGACGAAGCGCCGCGCCATTGCTCGTCGCTGGGCGGGAAATGCGTGCCGATATCGCCGTCCGCGATCGCCCCCAGCAGGGCATCGGTGAGGGCGTGCAGCGCCACGTCCCCGTCGGAATGGGCCAGCACGCCGCGATCGGCGGGGATCTTCACGCCGCCGAGCCAGACATGGTCGCCCTCGGTGAAGGCGTGGACGTCGAAGCCGGTCCCGAGGCGGGTCACGTAGGTCGTCATGGAATCGGTCTCTGGTTCTGAAGGCAGCACATCGCTGCCGGAAAAGCCGCGGTCGGCCTCGATCAGGTCGGAGGGCTGGGTGATCTTGCGGTTGCGCGGGTCGCCCTCGAACACCACCACGTCGAGCCCGGCCCATTCGGCCAAAGCCCCGTCATCGGTGAAGCCGTGGAGGTCCGCCTCCGCCGCCTGACGATGGGCGGCGAGGAGGGGCGCGAAGGCGAAGGCCTGAGGGGTCTGGACGGCGCGCAGGGATTCGCGGGCAGGGGTCTCGCGCACCCGGCCGATACCCGGGCCGACATCCTCGACGATCTTGATCGTATCGGTGACGGCGATGCCGGGCACCGCCGCGCCATGGTCACGACCGGCGACGAGGGCACGGTCGATCAGCGCCTCGTCCACATGCGGGCGGGCCGCGTCGTGAACCAGGACGAGGCCCGGCGCGCCCGTTTCCACCGACGTTGCGGCCAGGGCTTCGAGGCCGGCCCGGACGGATTGCTGGCGCGTGGGGCCGCCTTCGACGGGCGCCGCGAGCTTGGCGCGCAGAACGGGGTCGAGTTCCGCGATGCAGGCGTGGTAGAACGAGGCCGCGTCCGCGGCGATCACGGGCTGGATCACCGCGAGGTCGGGATGGGCCGCCAGTGCGGCGAGGGTCCGGGTGAGGACCGCGCGTCCGCCGACGCTGCGATATTGCTTGGGAACGTCACCGCCGATGCGGATCCCGCGGCCGGCTGCGACGACCACCGCGGCGTTCCAGGCGGTGCCGGACATGGAAAAGTGCTCCCGCATCAGTTCGAGGTAGCGTGAATAGCTGGGGTGGTCTGTCGTTTAAGCGGGGCATAGCCTGAAATCAAATCGCGCAAGACGCTTGCGTCGCCCCGCCGATTGTCTATTTGTTGGGCACAATGAAAGCTGATGATTATTTGAGCGCTCTGCGCTCGGGCGATGGCCAGGGGCAGGCCGGCGAGAGGGCAGGCGCCGCGGCTTCGGTGCCGGTCCTGCTCGCCCCCCTGTCGGGCGTCACCGACCTGCACATGCGTCGCATCGCGCGGCGTCTGGGTGCAAGCGCCGTCGTCTCGGAAATGGTCGCCGCCGCCGAATTCGCCCGTGGGGCGGAGGAGGCGCGCCTGCGGGCCGAGGGGAGCGGTGTCGATCCCCATGTGGTCCAGCTCGCCGGTTGCCGTCCCGATTCGATGGCGGAGGCCGCGCGTTTGGCCGAGGCGAACGGCGCCGACGTCATCGACATCAATATGGGCTGCCCGGCCAAGACCGTCACCGGCGGGGAGGCGGGCTCCGCCCTGATGCGCGACATCGAGGGGGCCACGCGCATCCTCGCCGCCGTCCGCGCGGCGGTCACGATCCCGGTCACCGTGAAGATGCGCCTCGGCTGGGACCATGCGAGCCTCAACGCCCCCGATCTCGCCCGGCGCGCCCAGGGCCTCGGCCTCGCGGCGGTGACGGTGCACGGGCGCACCCGCCAGCAATTCTACAAGGGCCAGGCCGATTGGGCCGCCATCCGCGCCGTGGTGGACGCGGTCTCGATCCCGGTCATCGCCAATGGCGACGTCGTCGATCTCGCCGGCGCGCGGGCCTGCCTCGCCGCCTCGGGCGCTGCCGGGTTGATGATCGGGCGTGCGGCCGTGGGTCGTCCCTGGCTCGTGGGCGAGATCGCCGCCGGTCTCGCGGGTCGGGCACCGCGTTCCCTCGACGCCGCGGAGAAGGCCGCCCTGGCCCTCGAGCATTACCAGGGGCTGATAGCGCTCTACGGCCCCGCCATGGGCGTGCGCCACGCGCGCAAGCATCTGGCGGCCTATGTGGACGATGTCGGCGCCCTCGGCCCGGATGACCGGACACGGCTTCTCACCACGACCGACCCGACAATCGCGGCCGACCTTCTCCTGAGGGCGATGCGGCCCCTGCGCGAACCGTCCATCACCGAGGAGGCAGCGTGAGCGCAGACAAGGACTATGGCGGAAGGACCCGCCCATTGCCTTCGAGTGAGGCGGTGATCAACGCGCTGCCGCTGCCGGTTCTGACCATCGGCGCGGATGACCGCATCCTTCACGTGAACCACGCGGGGGAGACGTTCTTCGACCATTCCGCCCGGTTGATGCAGCGCCGGCACTTGCGCGACATCATCCCGTTCTCGTCCCCGATCAGCGCTCTCGTGGCCGAAGTGCGCCGCCGCAAGGCGAGCGTCAGCGAATACGGCGTCGAACTGGTTCAGCCGCGCTCCGGCCTGGAGCGCAATGTCGACGTCTTCGCGACCCCCCTCGGCGACGAGGAGGACGCGGTGGTGATGATGCTGCAGGAGCGCACCATCGCCGACAAGATGAACCGGCAGCTCACCCATCGCGGCGCCGCCCGCTCGATGATCGCGCTGGGCGCCATGCTCGCCCACGAGATCAAGAACCCGCTCGCTGGCATCCGCGGGGCGGCTCAGCTCCTCGAACAATCGGGCACCGAGGACGACCGGCTGCTGACTCGGTTGATCTGCGACGAATCCGACCGGATCGTCCGCATCGTCGAGCGCATGGAGCTGTTCGGCGACGAACGCCCGGTCGAACGCGGGCCCGTCAACGTGCACGGCGTGCTCGATCAGGTGAAGCGCTCGGCCCAGTCGGGCTTCGCGCGTCACATCCGCTTCGTCGAGACCTACGACCCGTCGCTGCCGCCGGTCCTCGGCAATCGCGATCAGTTGATCCAGGTCATCCTCAACCTTGTGAAGAACGCCGCCGAGGCCATCGGCGCCGATGCGGTGGACGGCGAGATCACCCTCTCCACCGCCTTCCGTACGGGGCTGAAGATGCAGGTTCCGGGCTCGCGCGAGCGGGTCAGCCTGCCCATCGAAGTCGCGGTGCGGGATAACGGGCCGGGGGTTTCGGCCGAGCTTCTGCCGGACCTGTTCGACCCGTTCGTGACCACCAAAGCCCAGGGGTCCGGCCTCGGACTTGCATTGGCTGCCAAGATCATCGGCGATCACGGTGGCATCGTCGAATGCGATCCGGTGCCGCGCCGCACCACTTTCCGTCTCCTCCTTCCCATGTCGAGCGCCCGAGACGGGCGCGAATCGGTCGTGGAGCAATAGAGTCGCGTAATGCCCAACGGCCACATCATCGTCGCGGACGACGACGCTGCGATCCGCACCGTCCTCAACCAGGCCCTGTCACGGGCGGGCTACGAAGTCCGCTCGACGGGCAACTGCGCCACGCTCTGGCGCTGGGTCGCGCAAGGGGAGGGCGATCTCGTCATCACCGACGTGATGATGCCGGATGAGAACGTGTTCGACCTGCTGCCGCGCATCAAGCGCGTCCGGCCGGAACTGCCGATCATCGTCATGAGCGCGCAGAACACGTTCATGACCGCGATCCGCGCCTCGGAGCGCGGGGCCTACGAATACCTGCCCAAGCCCTTCGACCTGAAGGAGCTCATCGCCATCGTCGGCCGGGCGCTCTCGCGGCCGCGCGGCACGCCCGCCCCCGGCGCCGATCCGGGCAACGAGGACATCCCGCTGGTCGGCCGTTCGCCGGCGATGCAGGAGATCTACCGGGCCCTCGCCCGCCTCATGCCCACCGACCTCACGGTGATGATCACCGGCGAGTCGGGCACCGGTAAGGAGCTGGTGGCCCGCGCGCTGCACGATTACGGCCGTCGCCGCTCCGGGCCGTTCGTGCCGGTGAACATGGCGGCGATCCCGCGCGACCTCATCGAATCCGAACTCTTCGGCCACGAGAAGGGCGCCTTCACCGGCGCGCTCTCGCGCTCGGCCGGGCGGTTCGAGCAGGCGGAGGGCGGCACGCTCTTCCTCGACGAGATCGGCGACATGCCGATGGAGGCCCAGACCCGCCTGCTGCGCGTGCTGCAACAAGGCGAGTACACCACGGTCGGCGGCCGGGTCCCGATCAAGACCAATGTCCGCATCATCGCGGCCACCAACAAGGACCTGCGCGTCTCGATTCAGCAGGGCATCTTCCGCGAGGATCTGTTCTTCCGCCTGAACGTCGTGCCGCTGCGCCTGCCGGCGCTGCGCGAGCGCTCGGAGGACGTGCCGGACCTGATCCGTCACTTCTTCATCCTGGTGGAGAAGGAGGGTCTCAGCCGCAAGCAGCTCGACGGCGAGGCGATGGAGCGCCTGAAGCGCTATCGCTGGCCCGGCAATGTGCGCGAACTCGAGAACCTCGTCCGCCGCCTCGCCGCCCTGTATCCGCAGGAAACGATTACCGGCCCGGTCATCGAGGCCGAGCTCGACACGCTGCCGCTGGCGCAGCCACAGGCCAACGGGTCCGGTGCGCGCAAGGCCGGCGCGGCGGACAACGAGACGCTGTCGGCCGCGGTGGAGCGGCATCTCGCCGAGTATTTCAGCGGTTATCGCGACACGCTGCCCCCTCCCGGCCTCTACCACCGAATCCTGCGCGAGATCGAAGGCCCGCTGATCGGCGCGGCGCTCGCCGCCACGCGCGGCAACCAGATCCGCGCGGCGGAACTGCTCGGCGTCAATCGCAACACCCTGCGCAAGAAGGTGCGGGACCTCGACCTTCAGGTCTTCCGCAACGCACGGTGAGCCCGCGCGACACGTCCGGCGAACCAGGGGACCTGTTCCATTTCAGCGAAGACCCGGCGATCCGGGTCTTCGCGCCGCGCCCCGTCCGCGTCGGCGTGGATCGCGGGCAGGCGGGAGCCTGGCTGAACGGCCCCCTGGTCTGGGCGATCGATGCAGCCCACAGCCTGCTCTACCTCTTCCCGCGCGACTGCCCCCGGATCGTGATCTGGCCGACCGAACGGACCACGCCGGAGGACCGGCGGGCCTGGTTCGGCGACGTCACCGACCGCGCCGTCGCCTATGTGGAGGAGGCCTGGTCGGAGAGGATCGCGACCGCCGCGATCCAACGCTACCGGATGCCGGCCGAGACCTTCGAGCCCACCGGCGAGCCCGGCACCTGGGTCTCTCGAAGCCCGGTCGTCCCTGTTGGCCACGACACGATCCGGGACCTCCCCGCCGCGATGAAGGCGCAAGGCGTCGAACTCCGCCCCCTCCCGCGCCTCACCCCCCTGGCGCCGATCTGGCGCTCCACCCTGCACGCGAGCGGCATCCGCTTGAGGAACGCGCAGGCCTGGGTCACGCCGGAGGGCGGACCGCCGAGGCCGATCGCACTTCCTCTTGCGCGGTAAGGAAATGCTCGGGTTGACCGGAACGGCTGGTCAAACAACAACTTCTGGCCCCACAAGAATGGCGCAAGGCAATATTTACAATAAATTTCTGTACATACTAAAAATTATAGATTGCCATTTGCGATTCATAATCAGTCAAAACATAATATAACTGTCGCTATTACGCGTTGTGAAGAAACTTTTCACAATCAATTTAATAACTATTCGGTCATTATATTGTTTTTATAGATATCTATATAGACACATACGGAGAAATGTCACTTAATTAACGCGGAACGGCAAATCACAACAAACACTTCCTAAGTGTGATGTTGGCGCCACTCGATAAAGTTCAAAAAACCATTATTCGATCGCCTGACGCGTTTGTCCGAGGAGAGAACGTTTGGCCGAGGATCATGGTCGCTCTCCTTTCCGGACATGGCTTTCGATCTCGGTGCTCGGCATCGCCGCGTTCACGATGGTCTCGACTGAATTCGCCCCGATCGGGCTGATGTCGCAGATGGCTGGCGATCTCGGCGAATCCCAGGCCACGATCGGCCTCACGGTCACCCTCTACGCCTGGTTCGGAGCCCTCAGCGGTCTTCTCGCGCCGACACTTGTCGGACGCGTCCCGCGCAAAGCTCTCCTGATCGGATTGATGCTCGTCATCGCCGCGTCGAACGCGATCGCGCTCAGGTCGCCGTCCCTGGAGGCGCTGTTCCTCGCCCGCCTCGTCGGGTCCGTGGCACACGGCATCTTCTGGGCGACGGTCGCCGCCTTTGCCATGGACATCGCCCCGCCTCACCGAACGGGGCTGGCGACCTCCATCGTCTTCGGCGGCATTTCCGTCGCCACGGTCATGGGTGTTCCGGCGGTGAACATGGCGGGGCAGGTGATGGGATGGCGCGGAGCCTTCGGCGCGCTTGGGCTGCTCGGTCTGCTCACGGCCGTTTCGATGATGGTGACGCTTCCGAACCTGGCGACATCGGCGCGCGGCCGGGAGGCGACGCTCGCCGATGCCATCGGTCAGCGGACGCTCCGCCCGATCTACGCCATCACCGCGCTGATCGGGGCGGTTCATTTCTCGGCCTACACCTTTGCCGAACCGTATATCGCCGCGCTTCCGGGCATCCTGCCGACGACGGTCCCGATTTTCCTCTTCGCCTTCGGTGCGGCAGGGCTTCTGGGCAGCGTTCTCGGCGCGTTGTTGATCGATCGTTTCCTGCGCGAGGTCATCCTGTGTGCGCTCACGGCGATGGGAATGGCCCTGATCCTCATGGGAACGTCGAGCACGGTCCTCGGTCTTCTCGGCGTCGGAGCATGCCTCGTGGTCTGGGGCGCGGCGATCTCGATGCTTTTCGCGACGTTGCAGACCTGGATTCTGAAGGCAGCCGGCCCGTTGGCAACGCCGGCGGCAGCCGTTCACACGGCCGTCCTGAACGCGGCGATCGGCATCGGCGCCATGGCGGGATCCGCCCTGCTCGATCGATGGGGTCCCTTCACCGTCATGCTCGGTGCCGGGATCGGCGCGATCCTGACACTGGGCTTCGCCCTCATCCCGCAGGGACGGAGGAGACAGACCATTTGAAGAATTCCCCGCCCGACACAGCGCCCGTCATTCGCATCGCGGCAGCGTTGATCTTCGATTCGCACGGCCGAACGCTCCTCGTTCGAAAGCGAGGGTCCTCGTTCTTCATGCAGGCGGGAGGAAAGATCGAGCCGGGAGAAACCCCGCTCGCGGCTTTGGCGCGAGAGCTGAAGGAAGAGCTGGGCGTGGAGCTTCCGTCCGAAGCATCCTATCTCGGCCGCTTCATCGCGGAAGCCGCGAACGAAGACGGCCACTGGGTGGACGCCGAACTTTACGGCTTCGACCTCGAACAGCCCGTCTCTCCCGCAGCCGAAATCGAAGAGGTGGCCTGGGTTTCCGAGACGACGCTGCCAACGATCGAGCTTGCCCCCCTGACAGCCAACCAGATCATTCCGCTGGCCCGGCGAATGCACCTGTCAAAGTTGTAAATCTCACTTCATCGAACAGACAAAAATCGATGGGCGCCATACGGCAAAGCGCGGGCGGGTTTCCCCGTCCGCGCTTCGAAAGATCAATCCAGCCGCGAGGGTCAGGACGTGGGTGTCAGGCCATGGCGGGCTTGGCCGTCATGGCCCGCGTCTCGCCGAGACCGAGCCAGTTCCGGCGCATGGGCTTGAGGACGAAGTAGGCGAGGATCGCGGTCAGCACGTCGAGGGTGATGATGATCGCGAAGACCGGGAGCCAGGAGCCCTGGACCAGGTAGATCCAGGCGGCGATCGGTCCGCCGAAGAGCGAGCCGATGCCCTGCGCCATGTAGAGGAAGCCGTAATTGGTGGTGGCGTGCTTGGTGCCGAACGTGTCGGTGAGGATCGAGGGGAACAGCGAGAAGATCTCGCCCCAGGCGAAGAACACGACGCCCGAAAGCAGGGCGAAGGCGTAAGCGTTCTCGCGGAAGACGAGGAGCAGCGCGATGGCCACCGCCTCGGCGGCAAACGCGATGCCCATCGTGTTCTCACGGCCGATCTTGTCCGACACCCAGCCGAAGAAGGGCCGGGTGAGGCCGTTGGTGATGCGGTCGAAGGTCAGGGCGAAGGGCAGGGCCACGAAGCCGAAGATGATCGCGTCGGCCACGCCGAAGTCGCGGGCGAAGGAGGCGAAGTTCGCCACCACCATCAGGCCGCCGGTGGACATCATCGTCATCATCGCGAACATCAGCCAGAACAGAGGCGTCTTCAGCATCTCCTTCGGGGCGGTGTCGTGGACACAGGTCGAGAGGTTGCGGGCCGGGGCCGGCAGGACCTCGTCGGCGCGGGGAGCCCTCAGGCCGAGGGCGGCCAGTGCGCCGATGACGCCGAGGATGATGCCGAACACCGTCAGCGTGTGGCGGTAGCCCGAGGCGGTGAGCATGTCGCTGATGGGGAAGGTGCTCAGCATCGCGCCCATGCCGTAGCCGGCGGCGACTACGCCCACGGCGAAGCCCCGGCGATCGGGAAACCACTTCACCATCAGGCCGACGATGCCGACATAGACGATGCCGGTGCCGAGACCGCAGAACAGGCCGTAGGTGGCATAGACGCCCCAGAGCGTGTCGACGCGGGCGGCCAGCACCCAGCCGAGGCCCGAGAGGATGGCGCCCAGCGCGATCATCAGCTTGGGACTGAACCGGTCGATCAGGTAGCCCTGGACCGGCGAGAAGAAGGTCTGCAGCACGATCAGGATCGTGAAGGTCCATTGCAGCTGCGGCAGGCTCGCGCCCGTCGTCGCGATCAGCGGCTTGGTGAACAGGGTCCAGACGTATTGCGGGCTGGAGATCGCCATCATGGCCACGAGGCCGAGGCCGAGTTGTATCCAGCGCTGCCGGGAAAGATTCGTATCCATTATGCACTCCATGCTGCGGGCACGGAGACGCAAAGTGTATACCAATTGAACCGACGGGGTCGTCAGCCTGTGGCGGAGACCAGCCAGCAACCCGCATTCAGGGCGACGCCCCCCGAGACGGTGCGCGTCGCGAAGTCGTCGCTCACCCTGCGCAGGGCCTCCACGCGGATCGATGCCGGCTGATCACGCAGGAGTCGGGAGACGGGGCCGAGCTCGGTGGCGAAATCCGCGGCGGCCTCCGCCGCGGTGGGGCCCACGCCGTCACCGGACCGGGCGAGGGTGAGCGGGCGGTCGACGGCCTCGACGGTGATGTCACAGAAGCCGGCCTCCGCCAGCACGGCACGAATGGTCTCCGCTTCGGCGAAGCGGAACGGCCCGGGCGCGTCCGGCGAGCCCGGCTCGGGTTCCGGCACGAGGGGTAGGACGAGCTCCCTCGGCACGGTGATCCAGGGATTGTCCTCGATCCGCCGCCAGCACAGGAAGGTCATACTACCGCCGGGAACCAGGGCCTTGCGGATGTTGGCGAAGGCGGCGGCGGAATCGTCGAAGAACATGATTCCGAAGCGCGAGATCGCGTGTTCGAAAACCGCCGCGCCGAAATCGTGGCTCTGCGCGTCCGCCTCGATGAACGCGATCGGCGCGCTGGCGGAAGCCTCGGTTCCGGCTCGCTCGCGCGCGACGGCGAGCAGGGGCGCGGAGAGATCGGCCGCCACCACACGTCCCCCGGCACCGAGATGCCGCGCGGCGGCGATGGCGCAATCACCGGCGCCGCAGCCGATATCCAGCACCGAGCTGTCCACCCGAAGGCGTGCCGCATCGAGCAACGCGGTGGTGAGGGGCGCGAAGACAGCGTCGATCCGGCGCTGGTTGCGGGCCCAGCGCGCCCCGACCTCGCCGTTCCAGTATTCGCGCTGGGTGATCGCGCCATCCGCCATCATGAACCGTCCGGTCTCTGGGTCTCGATCGTCCGATCCCCGGCGGGGACCCGTCTCACAGGCCGGCCGATCCGCCATCCGAGCGCGGATCGTGGACCGCCTCGATCCGCCCGTTGCCGGGATGGCGGACCAGCATGCCGGCATGGCCCAGGGAATCGATGTAGGCACCACCGAGTTCCTCGATCTCATGGCCCATCGAGCGCAGCTCGGCGATGCAGGCCGGATCGAACCGGTCCTCCACCTTCACGCTCAACGATTCGGCCCCCCATGTGCGCCCGTAGAGCAGGCGCGGCGCGTCGACGGCCTCGGCCGGGCTCATGCCGTAATCGGCATACCGCGAAAAAATCTGGGCCTGGAATTGCGGTTGCCCGTCGCCGCCCATGCTGCCGTAGGACATCACGCGGCCGTCGTCGAAGGCGGCCAATCCGGGGATCAGGGTGTGGAACGGCCGGCGCCCCGGCTCCAGCGGGTTCACCGCGCCCTTGTCCAGGGAGAACGAGGTGCCGCGGTTCTGCCAATGGATGCCGGTCTTCGGCAGGACGATCCCCGAACCGTATTCCCAGTAGATCGACTGGATGTAGGAGACGGCCAGACCGTCCTTGTCGATGGCGCCCATCCACACGGTGTCGCCGTCGCCCGGTCCCCGGAGGGGCACGGAGGCGGCGCGGCGCATATCGATCTGGGCCGCCTCGCGGTCGAGGCGCTCCGGGGTGAGGAAGCTCGTCGGATCGACGCTCAGCCGGTCGTAATCGGTGACCGTGCGGTCGCGGATGGCGAAGGCGCGCTTCGTCGCCTCGATCAGCCCGTGATACTGCGCCGTGCTCTCGGGCCGCGAAATCTTCAGCCGGTCGAAGATGCCGAGGATGATGAGCGCGGCGAGGCCCTGGGTGGGCGGCGGGAAGTTGTAAAGCGTCGCGTCGCGACGGCGCAGCGACAGGGCCGCCCGCTCTCGCGGCGCGTAGGCTTCGAGATCGGCCCGCGTCACCGGCGAACCGAGGCGGTCGAGATCGGCGGCGATCTCGCGGCCGAGGTCGCCGCGATAGAAATCGTCGAGCCCGGCATGAGCCAGCTGTTCGAGCGTATCGGCGAGGGCCGGCAGGCGGCGCGTGGCGCCAGCGGCGAAGGGCTTGCCCCCGTCGAGGAAGGTCTGCGCGAAACCCGGCTGGTCGTGCAGCGTGTCGATCTCCTTCGGCACGTAGCGCGCCTCGGAGGGCGACACCGCGCAGCCCTGGCGCGCGTGTCGGATCGCATCCGACAGCAAGGTCTCGAGGGGAAGCCGGCCGCCCAGCGCCTTGGCGAGGTCGAGAGCCAGACGCCAGCCGCCGATGGCGCCGGCCACGGTGAGCGCCGCATCCGGCCCGCGCGAGGGGATCGTCTCATGGCCCTGGCTGCGATAGCGAGCGACCGTGGCGAGAGACCCGGCCGGACCGCAGGCCTCGATGCCGCGCACCCGGCCGCCCGGTTCGCGAACCAGCCAGAACCCGTCGCCGCCGATGCCGTTCATATGCGGATAGACCACGGCGATGGTCGCCGCCATGGCCGCCATCGCCTCGATGGCGTTGCCGCCTTGCGCCAGAACGGTCTGTCCGGCAGTGGCGGCCAGGTGGTGAGGCGCGGCAACGGCGGCGGAGGAATAGACGGGCGTCTCGGGCATCGCGAACTCGGTGTGAGGAAAGGCGTGAGGATAATGTATTTTTACGCTCGGTCGACAGTGACCTGTCCCTGGCAAAAACCGGACGCAGCCTGCTGCGGCAGCATCGGTTTCACCGCTCGAAGCGTCGTTTGAGGCCGCGCTGCATCGACGTTATCCGCCGATACGCCTGCCCGATTCGTATTAATTTCGCCACACTGTTGTGGCGACGCATCAGCCATGGCGTGGCTTCGACGTTCCAGACAATCGGCCGCCTCGGGAGACGACGTCTCCCCGCAGGGCGAGCCCGAACCGCATAACAGACGGGCGCCGCCGCGCGGGCCCGGCTGGGTCGGCGCGCTCGTCGTCAGCACCGCCCTGGTCTCGGCCATCGCGACCTTCCTGATCCTCGCCGGGGTCATCCGGGTGACGCCGACGCCGACGATCGGCCTGACGCTGCTGGGCATCAACGTCTTCCTCGTCCTCAGCCTGTTCGTCGTCATCGGCTGGGAGGCGCGGGTCTTCCTGCATGCGCGCCGGGCCAATGCGGCCGTGGCACGCCTGCATACCCGCATCGTCGGGCTGTTCAGCCTCATCGCGATCCTGCCCACGGTGCTCCTGGCCGTCGTGGCGGCGGTGACGATCGATCGCGGATTGTCGCTGGGCTTCACCGACCGCGTCCGCGACGTGGTGCTGAAATCCGTCGAGGTGGCCGACGCCTACCAGGAGAACCAGTGCCAGTCGCTCGCCCGCGAGATCCGCATCCTCAACGACGACCTAACCCGGGCGCGGCCGAATTTCGACGTGAACCGGCAATGGTTCGAGAACTTCCTGACTACGCGGGCGACGGCGCTCGGCCTGCCGGTCGCCGAGATCATGCGGGGGCCGAACGAGGTCGTCGCACGGGCCAAGATCGACATCCTGAAGGAACGCCGGCTCCCCTCCGCCGCGGCCTTCGAGGAGGCGGCCAAGTCGAACGAGACGATCTGCCTGCGGCCGAGCGAGGGTCGGATCTTCGCCGCCCTGCTGCAGATGCCCGCCTATGACGGGGCCGTGCTGCTGGTGCAGCGCGAGGTGAGCCAGCTCGCCGTCGACTTCCCCGGCGTCTCGCGGGCGGCCGCCGCCGAGTACCTCACCTACGATTCCCTGAAGCGCTCGATCCAGATCAGCTTCGCCTCGATCTTCGTGCTGATCGCGCTGATCGCCCTGCTGTCGGCGGTCTGGTTCGGCCTCAACTTCGCCAACCGGTTCGTCGCGCCGATCCGCCGGCTGATCAACGCGGCCGACCAGGTCGCTTCGGGCAATTTCTACGCCCAGGTCCCGGCCCGGAAGAGCGACGGCGACCTCGCCCATCTCGGCGAGAGCTTCAACAAGATGACCCAGGAGTTGCGCCGCCAGCACGATGGGCTGACGGCCGCGAGCGAACTCATCGACCGGCGCCGCCGGTTCACCGAAGCGGTGCTTGCCGGCGTCTCGCCCGGCGTCATCGGCGTCGACGCGGCGGGGCTCGTCACCATCGCCAACCCCTCCATCGAGCGCACATTGGGGCTCAAGGCGGACGCGATCATCGGCAAGCCGCTGGTTCAGGCCGTGCCCGAGCTTCAGGCCATCCTTCCCGAGGGAGGGGAGGGCCGCCTGCGCGCCCTCCAGCAGCAGATCCAGCTGACCCGCGACGGGCGCGAGCGCACGGTCACCGTGCGCGTCACCAGCGAGCAGGCCCAGGGCGGCGCCCGCGGCTTCGTGGTGACGCTGGACGACATCACCGATCTCGTCACGGCCCAGCGCACCTCCGCCTGGGCGGATGTCGCCCGCCGCATCGCCCACGAGATCAAGAACCCGCTGACGCCGATCCAGCTCTCGGCCGAGCGTATCCGGCGCAAGTACGGCAAGGTCATCGTCGCGGACAAAGACGTGTTCGACCAGTGCACGGCGACGATCATCCGCCAAGTGGACGAGATCAAGCGCATGGTGGACGAGTTCTCGTCCTTCGCGCGGATGCCGAAACCCGCCATCGCCCGGAACGACCTCAGCGAGATCGCCAAACAGAACCTGTTCATGATGCGGGTGGCGCATCCCGACATGGAGTTCGGCTTCACCGAAGCCGGGCAGGACCGCCTGCATGCCGCCTTCGACATCAGGCTCCTGTCGCAGGCGATCACCAACATTCTCAAGAACGCGGTGGAGGCCGTCTCCGCCGTTCCCGAGGCCGAACTGGGCAAAGGCCGGGTCGATCTGCGCCTCCTCGTCGAGGAGGGGTTCGCGGTGATCGAGATCACCGACAACGGCAAAGGCTTCCCCGTCGAGGGGCGCCAGCGGCTGCTCGAGCCCTATATGACCACCCGCGAGGGCGGCACCGGGCTCGGGCTCGCGATCGTCAGCAAGGTGCTCGAAGAGCATGGCGGTGGCATCGAACTGAACGACAATCCAGAGGGCAGGGGCGGTCGCGTGCGGATGCGCGTGCCGCTCGATACCCAGGAAAAGAAGCCGGAGGGGACACCTTCCGCGCAGGCTGAGAAGGTTGCCGCACAGACGGCACCCCCAATCGCGGAGATGACGTCATGAGCGCCGATATTCTGATCGTCGACGATGAGGCCGACATCCGCGACCTCGTCGCCGGCATTCTCGACGACGAAGGCCACCGGACCCGCACGGCCGGAGGCTCCGACGAGGCGCTCGCCGCCATCGAGTCGCGTCGCCCTCACCTCGTCTTCCTCGACATCTGGCTGCAGGGTTCGCGCCTCGACGGGCTGCAGGTGCTCGACCAGATCAAGCTCGGGCATCCCGACCTGCCCGTGGTGATGATTTCGGGCCACGGCAACATCGAGACGGCGGTGGCCGCCATCAAGGCGGGCGCCTACGACTTCATCGAGAAGCCGTTCAAGGCCGACCGTCTGGTCCTGGTCGCCGAGCGTGCCCTCGAAGCCTCCCGGCTCAAGCGCGAGGTGCGTGACCTCAAGGCGCGCTCAGGACAGGCGAGCCGTCTCGTCGGCGGGTCCGTGGCGGTGAACCAGCTGCGCCAGACCGTGGAGCGGGTGGCCCCCACCAATGCACGCGTGATGATTCTGGGCGCGCCGGGTTCGGGCAAGGAGCTCTCGGCGCGGACGCTGCACGCCTCGTCGACCCGCGCGAGCGGTCCGTTCGTCGTCATCAACGCGGCGATGATCACCCCCGAGACCATGGAGGCCGAGCTGTTCGGCGTCGAGGCCGGTGAGGGCCGCGCCCGCCGGGTGGGCGCCCTGGAGGAGGCCCATGGCGGCTCCCTCTATATCGACGAGATCGCCGACATGCCGCGCGAGACCCAGAACCGCATCCTGCGAGTTCTGGTGGACCAGAACTTCCAGCGCGTCGGCGGCACCACCCGCGTCCATGTGGACGTGCGCATCATCTCCTCCTCCTCGCGCGATCTCGCCGAGGAGATCGCCGCGGGCCGCTTCCGCGAAGACCTGTTCCACCGCCTCTCCGTGGTGCCGATCCGGGTGCCGTCCCTGTCCGAGCGGCGCGAGGACGTGCCGGAACTCATCAACTTCTTCATGGAGCAGATCTCGACCGCCACGGGGCTCGCCCGCCGGCGCATCGCCGAGGACGCCATGGCGGTGCTGCAATCGCACGATTGGCCCGGCAACATCCGTCAGCTGCGCAACAACGTCGAACGGCTGATGATCCTCACCCATACCGACCCGGAGCAGGAGGTGACCTCCGAGATGCTTCCCACCGAGATCGGCGCCCTGGTGCCGACGACGCCGAACGGGGCGGGCGGCGAGAAGCTGATGAGCCTCGCCTTGCGCGAGGCGCGCGAGATCTTCGAGCGCGAATATCTGATCGCGCAGATCGCGCGATTCTCCGGAAACATATCGCGGACCGCCGAGTTCATCGGGATGGAACGCTCGGCCCTGCACCGCAAGCTGAAGTCGCTCGGCATCGGCCCCTGAGGGCCCGGGCGACCTTCACCTTACATGTACGTGCCCCTTGCATGTGCGTAACAATGAACGTGTAATAGTCGAGGTTGTCTGTTTTCACCGGTCTGCTACGCATTCAAACCAACAAGAACCCGCCAGTCACGGCGGGCGGCAGGTTTATAAGAAGGATTAATAAAAAATGGCGGGCGAACGCGCTCAGAACCTGCAGGACACGTTTCTCAATCATGTCCGCAAGAACAAGATCCCGCTCACGATCTTCCTCGTCAACGGCGTCAAGCTCCAGGGCGTCGTGACCTGGTTCGACAACTTCTGCGTCCTCCTGCGCCGGGACGGTCATTCGCAGCTCGTCTACAAGCATGCGATCTCGACGATCATGCCCGGCCACCCGGTTCAGTTGTTCGAGCCGGACGAGACGGCGCCCGAGAAAGCCTGACCTTTCCGTGCGGTAGGGCGGAAAAGCCCGGCTCGACCTTCGTCGAACCGGGCTCGCATCTCACGACGGGATCAGGCGCGGGACGGGCTTACCAGCCCCATGCCGGACGACAATGCAGGCCGCCGTACGGACCGCGCCAGCAGGCGCCGCCCCCATAGGCGCCCCATGGGCCGGGATGCCAGAAATGACGCGGGCCCCAGCCGGGTCCGTACCACCAGTCGATGAAGAGGCTCGCGCTCTTGCCCGAAACGGGCGGCTTATCGCCGAGAACCTTGACGGTGTAGGTGAGGGTGTCGCCGTTGAGCTTCGGATCGGTGAGTTCGACGACGGAGAGCTGTGCCTCGCCGTTGACATCCACCGACAACGTCGCGTTCGGCGGGTCCTTCTGGAAGTCGCTCTTTCCGGAGGTCCAATAGTCGACGAACTTCGCCGTGGCCGCGTCGCCGGTCATGCGCTCGGGCCGGTCGGTGAACATCAGGGTCTGCGGCGCGACACCCTTGAGCGTCAGGGTGTTGCCCTCGAACGTCACGGAATCGGCGGTCTGGACGAACAGCCAGTTCGCGGCCGGCATGGCGATCTTGGTATCGGACTTCGCATCCGGAACAGGCTGGGCCTGCGCTGCGGTGCCGAGGATCGACAACGCCACGGCCGCCAAAAGAGAAATAGTTTTTATATGCTAACCTTCGGTAATATTGACAGGCCTGCATCAGGCCGGTCGATAAGCCGCGTTGGCCCTTACGATCCGATTAATGCGGTCCTTATACATGCCCCTACATTGATATTTGCCCACGGATCGGATGGCGCCGCCCTTGAGGTTCCGTGGGCGACGAGCCGGCATTCCCGCGCCCCGCCCGGACACTGTCAATGGAGCCTCGGCTCCCCCATATGAGTAGATCTCATGACACTCGCGATGAGTGAGTGCTTCTCCTCCGAGCAGGATGGCGCAGCGGGAGTTTTGTGAGAGACACGAGATCCGCGCTTTTTTCGCCGACCCGGCATCCCCGTCGGCGGAGAGCGCTCTAAGCCCGATGGGCAAGGGAACTTCATGAGCGAACCTATGCTTCCCGGAGAGGCACGGCTGCAGGCGATGGCCGCCCCCGAGGGAGACATCGCGGCAGCCACCCATACGCTCGTCGTGGGGCCGTATCTCACCCGTACTTCTCTCTCGAGGAACGGCAGCCAGACGCAGGAGCCGATGCGTTCCAGCGAGGCGCGGATCGACGAGGCGGCGGGTCTCGCCGTGGCCATCGAGCTGGACGTCACCGAAGCGATCATCGCGCCCGTCTCCCGCATCCGCCCCTCGACCTATCTCGGCAAGGGCCGCGTCGAGGAACTGGCCGGGCGGATCAAGGCCGAGGAGATCGGGCTCGTCGTGATGGATTGCGCACTCTCGCCGGTGCAGCAGCGCAACCTGGAAAAGGCGTTCGGCTGCAAGGTCATCGACCGCACCGGCCTGATCCTCGAAATCTTCGGCCGTCGTGCCTCGACCCGCGAGGGCACGCTACAGGTCGAGCATGCCCACCTGGCCTATCAGCGGAGCCGGCTCGTACGGTCCTGGACCCACTTGGAACGGCAGCGCGGCGGCTTCGGCTTCCTCGGCGGCCCCGGCGAGACGCAGATCGAGGCCGATCGCCGGATGATCCAGGAGCGGATGACGAAGATCGAGCGCGAGCTCGACAGCGTCACGCGCACGCGTGGCCTGCACCGGGAGAGCCGCGCGCGGGTGCCGTACCCGATCGTCGCCCTCGTCGGCTACACCAATGCCGGCAAATCGACCCTGTTCAATGCGCTGACCAAGGCCGAAGTGATGGCCAAGGACATGCTGTTCGCCACCCTCGACCCGACAGCGCGCGCGACGAAGCTGCCGCATGGCGAGACGGTGATCCTCTCGGACACGGTAGGCTTCATCTCGGAACTGCCCACCGCCCTCATCGCCGCCTTCCGCGCCACGCTGGAGGACGTGATCGAAGCCGATATCCTGCTCCATGTCCGCGATGTCAGCCACGTCGATTCGGAAGCGCAGGCGGAGGATGTCGGCGAGGTCCTGCGGGAACTCGGGATCGAGACGACGGCCGAGCGAATCATCGAGGTCTGGAACAAGGCCGACCTGCTCGACGATTCGGAGCGGACACGCCTCCTCAACCTCAGCGCCCAGGGGCGCAACGACCGGGACAGCGACGTGCCGATCCTGGTCTCCGCCCTCAACGGCGAGGGTCTGGCGGCCCTGTCCGGCCGGATCGAGGCGCGGATCGCCAAGCGTCGTTCCACCTTCGCCGTGACCCTGGCGCCGGAGGATGGGGCAGCGCTCAATTGGCTGTACGAGAATGCCGAGGTCCTGGACCGGCGCGCCGAGGAGGCGGGTACGATCCACCTCGCCATCCGCGTGGCACCCGAGAAAGAGCCGCGCTTCCTCAACCGCTTCGCCAGTGCACGCAAGCTGAGCCGGGCAGAGTAGCCGGTCACATTCAGTACTCGCGTCCCGATCGGGACGCTTCAGCGCGAGCGGACTCGATAAAAAACCCCGGCTCTCGTCGAGCCGGGGGAGGGAGTCAGTTTCGGGTCTGGAGAAACGTCTTACGGCTGCAGCACGCTGTTGATGACGTGGATCACGCCGTTCGACTGCATCACGTTGGCGATGGTCACCTTGGCGGTGTTGCCCTTCGCATCCGTGAGAAACACAGCCTTGCCCTTGGTCTGAACCACGAGCGGCGCGCCCTGTACGGTCTTGATCTGGCCCTCGCCGCCGCCATCCTTGGCGATCTTCATGAGGTCCTTGGCGGTCAGGGTGCCGGGCACGACGTGGTAGGTCAGGATCGCGGTCAGCGTCGCTTTGTTCTCGGGCTTCACCAGGGTCTCGACGGTGCCGGCCGGCAGCTTGGCGAAGGCGGCATCGGTGGGCGCGAAGACGGTGAAGGGGCCAGGACCCGAGAGGGTCTCGACGAGGCCGGCGGCCTTCACGGCGGCGACGAGAGTCGTGTGGTCCTTCGAATTGACCGCGTTCTCGACGATGGTCTTCGACGCATACATCGGAGCGCCGCCGACCATCGGGTTCTTGGCGAGCGCGGCCACCGGGAACGCGGCACCCATGGTGAAGGCGAGGGCGACGGCGGCGAAGGTGGAGGCCACGGGGCGACGGGCGTTGGTCATGGAGCGTTCCTCTTGAGTCATGCCCCTTCGGAGGGGGTCATCGCTCGTTACGGAGCCCGGAAGAGGAAAGTTTCGGGAAAGCTGCAGAAAGTCGTGGTCGTATTAGATACGGCGGGAAGCGAGCACCTGCTCCCAAGCAAAAGCCCGCCCGACCAGGAGGTCGGACGGGCTTTCGTGATCCGAGCAGCGGCGAGGACAACCCTCGCCACTGAGTAAGATCAGTACTTGCGGATGATCGGGGCCGGAGCAGCGGCGACCGGGGTCGGCGAGTACAGCGGCACGATCAGGCGGCCCGAGATCTCGGTGCTGTCGAAGCTGGTGGTCGCGACGGTGCGGGCGACGTAGACCTGCGCGGTGGCGAAGCCGAAGTCGTAGCCGACGAGGCCACCCATCAGGAACCGGCCACGATCGTTGAGGGCGGCGTTGATGATGCCGCCAGCCTTGGCGCCGGTGTCGAAGTTGACGGTGCCGTAGGCGATGGCGCCGATCTCGAACTTGCCGAACTTCTTGGTCGCGGTCAGGTCGAGGTTGAGGGAGTCGGAGAGGGAGTAAACCTGAGAAAAGCCAGCCCGGTTGGGGTCACGGCCACCGCCGAAGGAGGACGGCGAGTCGTAGATGTTGGCGGTCAGGTTGGCGGTCAGGTTGTAGCCATCGCCGGTGTAGCTGCCGGCGACACCGAAGCGGTAGGTGTTCGACGAGAGCTGGGGCAGCACTGCCGTGGAGGCAACGACACCATTGTTCTGGACGAGAACGCCGCGGTCGCCGTTGAGCTCGTTCAGGTAGACACCGCCGAGCAAGCTGACGCCGAAGTTGTTGCCGAGATCGAAGGCCCAGATGCCGCCGACGAAGGTGCCGACGTTGATCGAGAGATCACGCAGGCCGGTCGAGCCGCCACGGTTGCCGAAGGCGAACACGGTCGGGGGAGCGACGAGGAGCTCGATGCGGCCGCCGAGCGGAACCAGCGGGGTCGACCAGACCAGCACGGGGATGTTGATCCCGACGTCCAGAGCCGAGTTGTCACGCGACTGGTAGACGAAGGTGTTCAGGGCGTAGATGCCCTCGGGAAGCGGCGCGCCGGTGGCGAGGCCGACCTGCTCGCCGGGGATCGTCGTGGTCTGTGCGTAGGAAGCCGAGGCGGTCATGCCCATGGTCAGCGCGAGTGCGCCGGTGGCGAGCCAGTTCTTCGTCATTTTCTAGTCCTTCCCAAGGATTTCAGGCACTCGCCGCGCAGACCTACGCACCATCTTGCCGAGCGCCGCATTCTTGCGGCTTCCTGGCTTTTTGTGCGTAGGGCCCCCCTTGCGGCCCGAATTCGTGTCTCAACGCTGAGAACTATTCTACAGGTCGGATCGGAATGACAGTCCAATGCTTCGGATCGAGGCAGTTCCAAATCCACCGTTGCGGAAAAGCCGCAATTTGGGCGCGCTGCAGCGCAAGGTTTTGTTAACTTTCTCGGCAGAATTGCCTTGGGCATGGCGTCGCATTGAGCAACGCATCGGCAAAATAACGCTGGGCCATCAAGCTGTTGCGAGCGACCGTATCAACGGGACGATTGCGCAAACGCGGGAGGCGGTTTGCGCATCGCAATTCCCGATCGCAGGCAGCCTGTGCGCCGCAACAGAGCCCCGGTTCCCCGCGCCGGACGAATCACGCTCGGCCGGCGCGTGAAGCCTGCCTATTCCGCCGCGCTACGGCCCTTCGCGACCACGCTGGCGGTCGCCTCGGCGAGCGGCCGGCGGGCCAGCACGTCGCGCAGGAACCGACCGGTATGGCTCGCCTTCGATTTGGCGATCTGCTCCGGCGTCCCTTCGGCCACGACGATGCCGCCGCCATCGCCACCCTCGGGACCCATGTCGATGACCCAATCGGCGGTCTTGATGACTTCGAGGTTGTGCTCGATCACCACGACGGTGTTGCCCTGGTCCACGAGTTCGTGGAGCACCTCCATGAGCTTGGCGACGTCGTGGAAGTGAAGGCCCGTGGTCGGCTCGTCGAGGATGTAGAGGGTGCGGCCGGTGGCACGCTTGGAGAGTTCCTTCGATAGCTTCACCCGCTGCGCCTCGCCGCCCGACAGGGTTGTCGCCTGCTGGCCGACCTTGACGTAGCCGAGGCCGACCCGCGCCAGGGTCTCCATCTTCTCGCGGATCGTCGGTACGGCCTTGAACAGGTCGGCCGCCTCCTCGACGGTCATGTCGAGCACGTCCGCGATGGAATGGTTGCGGTACTTCACCTCCAGGGTCTCGCGGTCGTAGCGGCGGCCCTTGCACACGTCGCAGGTGACATAGACGTCCGGCAGGAAATGCATCTCGATCTTGATGACGCCGTCGCCCGAGCAGGCCTCGCAGCGCCCGCCCTTGACGTTGAAGGAGAAGCGGCCGGCCTGGTAGCCGCGCGCCTTCGCCTCCGGCAATCCCGCGAACCAGTCGCGGATCGGCGTGAAGGCGCCGGTATAGGTCGCCGGATTGGAGCGCGGCGTGCGCCCGATGGGCGACTGATCGATGTCGATGACCTTGTCGAGATTCTCCAGCCCGTCGAGACGCTCGAACGGGGCCGGGTGCTCCATCGCGCCGTTGAGGGATTTGGCGACCGCCTTGTAAAGCGTGTCGATGATGAGGGTGGACTTGCCGCCGCCCGAGACGCCCGAGACGCAAGTGAAGGTTCCGAGCGGAATCTCGACGCTCACGTCCTTCAGGTTGTTGCCCCGCGCGCCGACGAGGGTGAGCTTGCCCTTCTTCGTCTTGCGCCGGGCGGCGGGCACCCGCACGCTCATCTCGCCCGTCAGGTACTTGGCCGTGAGGGAGTCGGGGTTCTTCAGCACCTCCTCGGGGGTGCCCTGGGCGATGATCCGGCCGCCATGGATGCCGGCACCGGGGCCGACATCGACCACGTAATCGGCCTGGAGGATCGCGTCCTCGTCGTGCTCGACCACGATCACCGAATTGCCGAGGTCGCGCAGGCGCTTCAGCGTGCCGAGCAAGCGCTCGTTATCGCGCTGGTGCAGGCCGATGGAGGGCTCGTCGAGGACGTAGAGCACCCCCGTCAGCCCGGAGCCGATCTGCGAGGCGAGGCGGATGCGCTGGCTCTCGCCACCCGAGAGCGAGCCCGAGCCGCGCGCGAGGGTGAGGTAGTCGAGGCCGACATCGACCAGGAAGGTCAGCCGGTCGCGGATCTCCTTCAGGATGCGGAAGGCGATTTCGTTCTGCTTCGGCGTCAGCTTCTCCGACAGTTCGGAGAACCAGCGATGCGCCTCGCGCACGGAGAGCGCGGTGACGTCGCCGATATCCTGCATGGCGACCTTCACCGCCAAAGCCTCGATCTTGAGTCGCTTGCCGCCGCAGGAGGCGCAAGGGGTCTCGCTCATGAACCGGGCGATGTCCTCGCGCGAGGCGTCGCTCTCGGTCTCCTTGTAGCGCCGCTCCAGGTTCGGGATGACGCCCTCGAACGGCTTGTTCACCTCGTAGGCGCGCATGCCGTCGTTATAGGCAAAGCGGATCGACTCGCGGCCGGAGCCGTAGAGGATGACCTTGTGCGCCGTCTCCGGCAGATCCGACCAGGGCGACGTGGTCTTGAAACCGTAATGCCCCGCCAGGGCGTCCAGGGTCTGGCCGTAATAGGGCGAGGTCGATTTCGCCCAGGGGCCGACGGCACCGCGCTTGAGGCTGAGCTTGACGTCGGAGATGACGAGTTCAGGGTCGATCCGCATCTCGTGGCCGATGCCGCCGCAGGTCGGGCAGGCGCCGAATGGGTTGTTGAACGAGAACAGGCGCGGCTCGATCTCGGCGATCGTGAACCCGGAGACCGGGCAGGCGAAGCGTGACGAGAAGGTGATGGTCTCGCCCTCGGCCGGGTCGGCGAATTCGATCAGCGCGATGCCGTCGGCCAGTTCCAGGGCGGTCTCGAACGAATCGGCCAGGCGCGCGGCGATGTCGGCCCGGACCACGAGCCGGTCCACCACCACGTCGATATCGTGCTTGAGCTTCTTGTCGAGCTTCGGCGCATCGTCGATCGGGTAGTATTCGCCGTCGATGCGAAGACGCTGGAAGCCCTTCTTCTGGAACTCGGCGATCTCCTTGCGGTACTCGCCCTTCCGACCCCGGACGACGGGGGCAAGGAGATAGAGCCGGCTCTTCTCCGGCAGGGCCAGCACCCGGTCGACCATCTGGCTCACGGTCTGGCTCTCGATCGGCAGGCCGGTAGCGGGCGAGTAGGGTATGCCGACCCGCGCCCAGAGCAGGCGCATGTAATCGTAGATCTCGGTGACGGTCCCCACAGTGGAGCGCGGGTTCTTCGACGTCGTCTTCTGCTCGATGGAGATGGCCGGCGAGAGCCCGTCGATCTGATCGACGTCGGGTTTCGACATCATCTCGAGGAACTGGCGGGCATAGGCCGAGAGCGACTCGACGTAGCGGCGCTGGCCTTCCGCGTAGATCGTGTCGAAGGCGAGTGACGACTTGCCCGACCCCGAGAGCCCGGTGAAGACCACGAGCTTGTCGCGTGGGATCGTGAGATCGATGTTCTTGAGGTTGTGCTCGCGCGCGCCCCGGACGGCGATGACGCGACGGTCGGGGCTACCCTCGAACAGCTTCTCGATCCGCGCCTCGACGCTCTCTTCCTGTGCCTGCGCCGCTTGGCTCTTCAGGCCCCGTGGTGTCTTGGCGGCGGCTTTTGCTTTGGCCATTGGGTCTCTTCGGCGGCAGGACTTGGCGGAAAGGCAGGACTTGGCGGAAAGGAAGATCGGCGACGACGCGCGGGGATCGTCTCCGGGACGTCATGCGGCGAGGTCGAAGACAACGGTCCCGCCACCGGTCGCCATGTCGGGCGCACGGGCCGGGCGGGCAAGACGCACGCCACGCATATCCGCCACCCAGCTAGAACAAAAAGCGTACAGCTACAATATCGGCGCTGAATTCCGCGCTCGGGCGGACGCTCGCCAAGCTCTCGCGACCGAACGCACCATGGAAGTGGGACACGCTCCTCTGCTGGGGCGGCACCCGACCGCGGTGGGTCGGCACGCATTTCCAGGCCTTCGTTTGTCGCGCTCCTGCTCGCCGCACCGGCAACCACTTCGGCGCAGAACGCCCTAGAAGCTCGTCTGAAACCCGCCGAGGGGCGCGACGACCCGGCAGATCAGCCCATCCGGCTCGTAGGCGAGGGAGACCTCGCCGCCGACGGCGCCGGCGAGCCCGCGTTCGATGAGCCGTGAGCCGAAGCCCTTCCGTGTCGGGGGGCTCACGGGTGGCCCGCCATGCTCGGACCAGACGAGGTGGATCGTGTCGTCGTCTCCCACCGCGACCACCCGCCATTCCACGACGACGCGGCCGTCCGGCCTGGAAAGGGCGCCGTATTTGGCGGCATTGGTGGCGAGTTCGTGCATCATCAGGGCGAGCGACAGGGCCGCCTTGGAGCCGATGACGATCTCGGGCCCCGACAGATCGAACCGCCCCGGCTGCTGGTCGTCATGAAGGGACAGGGCGCTCTGCAGGACGGCCGAGATGGCCGCGCTCTCGCGCTCTCCGGTCAGCAGGATGTCGTGGGCATTCCCGAGGGCGATCAGGCGCGCGGCCAAGGCATGCTTGGCCGCTTCCACATCGGTGACGTTGCGCAGACTCTGCGAGGCGATCGCCTGAACCATCGCAAGGGTGTTCTTCATGCGGTGGCTGAGTTCGCGGTTGAGGATCCGCTGCTGCTCGTCCGCCTCGATCCGGATCAGGCTGCTCCAGGCCCGTTCCGCCACCTCGCGGACGAAGGCGATCTCGTGCGGCGTCCAAGAGCGTGGCGAGGCCTCCGTCGCATAGAGCACGCCGACGAGGCGACCACGCTGGAGCAGGGGGACGGAGATCACCGCCTGCACACCCTCCGCGATGTAGAGTTCCGCATCGCTTTCGAGGTCGGGGGAGGTCGCGAGATCGTCCACCGCGAGGATCTCGCCGCGCCGCAAGCCGGCGATGCTCGCGGGAAACTCGTCGAGCCGCAGGGTCCGGCTCGGAAAAGTCTGTCCGTCGGAGGACCAGGAATGCGCCACCGTCACCAGCCCCGCCGGAAGGTCGACCATGCCGTAGCCGGCCCGCGTCGCCCCGAGGGCGCGGCCCAGGATCTCCGCCGTCATGGCCACGACATCGGCGTTCGAGCGCAATTCACGCAGGCGGTCGCCCAGGCTGATCAGCGCCTCGCGACGGGCATCCGCGCGTTTCTCCTCGGTGATGTCCTCGATCATCGCCATGGCGTGAACGGCGTCACCCAGGGTCTGGGAGACGAGGTTCACCCTCGCCCAGATGATCCGGCCGTCGCGTCTCCGGTAGCGTTTCTCGAACCGGTCCTGCAGGGTCTCGCCGGTGGCGAGGCGGCGATGCAGGTCGTCGCGCGCATCCGCATCCTCGGCGGGGGTCCATTGGGCGAGGGAGCGACCGACGATCTCGGATTCCGGCGCACCCCAGATCTCGCAGAGCTTGGCGTTGACCCTGAGCGCCAGGACGCTGCGGGGATCGAACTGGACGATCCCGATATTGGCGCCCTCGAAGACCGCGCGGAACTGAGCCTCCAACTGGCTTCTGACGGTGACGTCGAGCATCGCGCCGACCATCCGCACCGGCGCGCCCAAAGCATCGCGGACGAGATATCCGCGGTCCAGCACATCGGCATAGGCCCCGTCTCCCTTGAGGAAGCGGTACTGGCAGCTCCACCTGTCCGAGCCTCCGTCGAGAAAGGCATTCAGCCCGGCGGAGACGATGGCGCGGTCATCGGGATGGATGTTGCCGAGCCACCAGTCGGAGCCGGGACCGATATGGGCAGGCCGCCAGCCATAGGACGTCTCGAGCGCCTCGTTCCACAGGATGGCGTCGCGCAGCAGGTCCCAATCCCAGACGACATCGTTGGTCGCCCTGGCCACGAGGCGATAGCGCTCGTCGGTCGACCACCGATCGAGGGAGGCGGCGCCATCGCCGATGCCAACGGCACCGTCGGTCATACCACCGGCCGCCGTCCTTACCGGCGAAGGAAGATCGCGACGACTCCCTCGGAGGGGTGGAGGTACATTCGCAGTGGTCATCGGATGCGGGTCTGATTCCGTCGATCGCCATCACATGAAATGCAGTCGGACCTCGCAACGAACAAGTCTCGCCACGAGATTTCGCGAGATCCTCCCCACCCACAGCGTATCGAACTCGGATCGGAGACTTGACCCGGCACCTGGGCCCGGGATCGGAAAGCCTCGTTCCCCCGAGCGGACATCGAGCGATGCCGCCTCAGACAGCCGCTGCCGGGACGGGATCGTCCTGGCTCGGCTGCGTCGGAGGATCGACGAAGAGCATCCGCCCGTCGGCATCGTAGACGGCCCCGAGCACGGTCTCGAAATGGCTCACCACGGCGCCATGGCACTCGCAGGCCGCCTCCTGGATCTTGGCCCGGTCGAGAATGGTGATACGGCCGCGCCCCACCTCGATCAGCCCCTGCACCTGCAGGGTGCGCAGGATCCGGGTCAGGTAGGTCCGCTGCACGCCCAGCATGTTGGCCAGGAGTTCGTGGGTCACGGGAAGCGTTTCGGTGCCGATCCTGTCCTGCAGCGTCAGCAGCCAGCGCAGGCATCGCTCCTCGATCGGGTGGAGGGCGTTGCACGCCACGGATTGCAGCACCTGGCCGAGGAGGCAATCGGCGTAACGGGTGAAGAGGTTGCGCAGCGTGGTCGAGCGAAGCTTGGCGTCCTGCAATTTCGCGGCATCGAGCCTGAGGACCGGCCCGCCGATCTGCACCAGGGCCGTGCTGAACGCCGGAAGGCTGCCGTGACTGACGACGCCGCCCACGGCGCCCTCCCGGCCGATCGTGGCCGTCTCGGCGCTCCGGCCGTCCCGCATGGAGACGATCAGGTTGATCACCGTCTGATCGCAGGGAAAGGAGATGTACGAGACCCGGGACCCGACGGAGAACAGAACCTCCCCGCGCCGAACGACGGTCGGCTCGAAATGCGGCATCAGAAGCCCGCGATCCTCCCGGGACAGCGCCTTCAGCAGGAGATTGCCTTCGATGAAGGACTCTGTCGACGGGAGCATCTGATGCGCTGTGTTCACCTTCTGTCTCGCGCTTAGCTTATCACCGCCAAGGCGTCTGTCCACTAGTTGACGAAGGTAGCGAAAAATCTTGTCGTCGCGGCGGATTCGAGTGTGGCTCCGCCAGCCTCCGCAGCATCAGGGTCGCCCAACCACCCCCACCTCCAACTCCTCCCCACAAGGGGGAGGAGGGCGGGACGGAGCTTCCCGGGAAAAATGTAGAATGCCATAGCCGCAGGCAAGAAGGCGCCCGCGCGCATCACGCTCGGGCGCGGTGTCGGTTCAGCCCTGGCCGGCCTCGTCGCCTTCGCCGATGCAGTCGAGGGCCCGCTCCACGGCGCTGACCGCTTCGCGCAGGTTGCGGACGGTGAGCTCCATCTCCCTGCGGGGACGGCCCATGGCGGCGGCACGGTGGGCGACGCCCTGAAGCAGCTCCAGGGCGGCGAACAGATCGTCGGCGACGGCGACCACATTGGAGATCTGTGGTGCGGCGGCGGGGGGGCGGGAGAAGGGGACCACGTTGCTCATGTTGGACAAGGTGTCGCCCAAGGCCGGCCCGAGCACCAGATCCAAGGAGGCTAAATCCGCGTGATTGCGGCCCCCATGCCCGAAAGCCGTCAAGCGTAGTGAGCGTTTTCGTGGCGCGAGAACATCACTCTGCCCGTAAGCTGAGACGGTTCGTTATCCTTGTGCTTGACGCGAGGGCCAACCCGGCACCACGAAAGACCCGATCGGTCCAACCGGACCAGACTGCCAGGAACTTCCGATGCGTCCCATCCCCGTCCTCTTCGCCGTCGGCCTGCTCTGTGCCCTCGGGGCCTGCAACAGCGCCGACCGCAGCGGCTTCTCGGACAGTTTCAGCACCGAGAATTTCCGCCGCTCCAACGACACCAACGGCACGCAGACCCGCCGCGACGTGAACCGCGCCTACACCGCCCCATCGATGCCCTCCATCGTCAGCCGCGGCAACTGAGAGCCTGCTCGCGTTGCTCGTCCAAGGCCTTACCTGATCCTGAGGCGCCGCGAAGCGGCCTCGAAGGAGCCCTCCAGGGATTACGCGAGCACTGGAGGCCTCCTTCGAGGCCCGCTGATGCGGGCACCTCAGGATGAGGAGGTCTGATTGGATGATCGATCCTGGAATGGAAATTCGTCGAAAAATCCAATCGAACAGGCTCCGACACTCGCCCCTCAGTTCTTGGCCAGGGCGTCCGCGAAGGCGATCATGCGGTTGCGGGCATAGGTCGGCAGGCCGGCACTGATCGACGTGCCGGTGTTGAAGGACGAATTGCCCATCAGCACCTGGGCCGGAAGCAGGTTCTTCAGAACCGGCACGCGGGCATATTCCTGCTTGCGGTCGAGGACATCGGCCTTGATCGCCAGCGCCATGTAGGTCGTCACCACCGTCTTGCCGGGGTCGTTCGGCATCGGCTGGAACACGGCGAGGAACTTGCCGAAGCGCAGGATCTGGTTGACCCAGAAGATCGTCTGTTCGAGGCCGCCGGCCACCGGCGTGTCGACCCGCGTGAGCGCCGCGAGCGAGGCCGCTTCGGCCGCCGGTAGGGTCCGCAGCTCGCTCTGGAACGAGACGAACTCGGCCACCTTCTTCGAGGCGCCGTCCTCCAGCTTGTTGGCGAGCTTCACGCCCAGCGGCAGCTTGCCCTCGAGGTCGTAGCGGGATTCGATGCAGGCGGCGGCGCCCTCGCACCAGGCCCGGTCCGGGCGGCGGGCGAAGGCGGCGGCCGGGTCCTTGGTCGGCGTCACCTCGGCGGGGCTCAGGGTCTTGTGCTTGATGACGGGGTCCATCTTGGACACGAAGCCGAGATTGGCGAAGGCCGACAGGTCGATGGACTCCGCGGGCTTGGCCACCACGAACCGCCCCTGCGCCACATAGACCTTCAGGGTCTCGTGCCGCTGCTTCGAGACGCCGTTGAGCGTCACGGTGTAGTCGGGCTCGGCATAGGCGGGGTAGGGCGCCAGGGCCGCCTGCTCGGCCGGGCGCAGCTTTCGCCATTCGAGATAGGGCGTGAGGCCGCTCTCGGGGTTCGCCGGATTGTCCCGGTGGTCGGTGAACAGGATCGTGCCGGGCTTGAGGGCGGCGAGGCCCGACGGCTCGATGGCGGGAACCTCCTTGATCCGGTCGGCGGGGACCTGGGCCTTCATCCCTTCCTGCGCGGAGGCGGGGAGGCCGAGTGCCAGGACGGGCAGGAAGCTGAGAATCTGGACAAGGACACGTGTCGCCGGAAGCTGCGTCTTCACGTCGGGGCCTCGATTGCTGATGAAGGGGGATCCGCGCCTTCAGTAGCGCAGGTCGTCGCCGAACAGGTAGTCGGGATCGCGGCGGCGAGCGCGGGGAGGCTCGTCCTCACCGAAGGGCGAGCGCTGGGTGCCGGGCCATGCCGGGCTCCGCGACCCCTCGTAGCCGTAGCCATCCCCCTGCGCCCGACGGCCGCGCGGCTGCGCCGGCCTCTCGCCGAAGGGGTCGAGGGGGTCCGGCTCGGCCCCGCGCCGGGTGGTGAGGTTGCCGTACAGGTCGCCCACCACGTCGGCGCCGTCGTCGAGGCCGCCAGTGTCGCCGTCCTCGGAATCCGGCCGCATGGCGGTCTGCACCTCGCGCGGCAGCAACTGGTACTGCGTGTCGGCCACGCGACCGTTGCTCAGCCGGAAATGCTCGAGGAAGCCGCCACCCGCGACACGCTCACCGCTGCGGGCGTCGATGGGCAGGTCGGCGAGGTCACGTTTCGCCTCCGGGGAGGGCGGGGCGAGGGGAGTGCGCGCCACGCCGTTGGCCCAGGCAGCCTGCAGAATGGTGCCGGCGATCGGCACCGCGAGATGCCCGCCGGTCTGGCCGCGTCCCAGGGTCCGGCGGGTACCATCGGCATTGTCGTAGCCGACCCAGACCACGATGGTGATCTCGTTGGTGAAACCGGCGAACCAGGCGTCGTTCTCGTTCTCGGACGTGCCGGTCTTGCCGGCGATCGAGCCGGAGAAGCGGGCGAGGGCCGCCGCGGTGCCATGGTTGGTGACACCCTGCAGCATGGTCTTCAGCTGATAGAAGGCCACCCTGTCGGCCGAGCCGATCCGCACCGGGTCCTTCGGCTCGCGCTTGTACAAAACCGTGCCGTCGCGCTCCACCGCCTCCAAGGCGTAGGGCGCCGGCCGCGCGCCCTCGTTTGCCACCGCCGCGTAGAAGGCGGCGAGATCGACCATGCGGACCGGCTGCGAGCCGAGGACGAAGGGATAGTAGCGCTCGCATTCGGCATAGAGCTGCGCTTCGAGCGCGAGGTCGCAGACGCGGGTGAGGCTCGCCGGCGGCGTATCGGCGATGCCGCCCTGGAGCAGGCGCGCGGTGACGAGGTTCTTCGAGAATTCGAGCCCGCGCCGAAGGGTCGTCGCGCCCGACCCGCCGCCATCGTAGTTCTTCGGGCTCCAGGACTGGCCGACACCGCCGATGGGCGGCAGGGTCACGCTGGCATCCATCACCAGGGTGTTGGGCTGCAGGCCGGCGTTCAGCGCGGCGAGATAGGTCAGCGGCTTCAGGGTCGAGCCGGGCTGGCGCACGGTCTGCGTTACCCGGTTGAGCTGGCTCAGCGGGTAGGAGAAGCCCCCGTCCATGGCGAGGATACGCCCGGTGCGGTTCTCCAGCACCAGGGCCGCGCCCTGGACGGAGGGGCGCACGCGCAGCTCCGCGCGGAGAGCCTTGGCCTTCGGGTCGCGCAGCTTCACCCGCACCACGTCGTAGGTCTGCAGTCGGCCCTTGGCGATGCCGGGATCGAGGCTGACGATGCGCCCGTCGGCGAGCCCCGCCTTCACCGGTCCGCGCCCGGATTCGAGCACTACGGCGAGCGGCCAATGCACGTCGTAGAGCACGGGCCGCGCGCTCTCCAGGGCTCGCTGCCAGACGGGTTTCTGCGCCAGCGGCTTCGGCCCGGCGGCCGCCGGCGCGGACTTCGCGGCAGCAGACTTGTCCGTGGCCGATCTGGGCTTCGCCTCGCCGCCGACGACGAGCGGCACCGACTGGACCGATCCCTCCACGGCGGGCGTCGCCCCGCCGAGCTTGGCGATGCTGTCGGCGAGGTTGAATTCCGGCCCCTCGTAGCGCTGGCGCCCGGTGGCGCGCTCGTAAGTGGCGAGCCCGTCCTGCAGGGCGGATTCCACGGCGGTCTGGAGGCCGGCATTGATGGTCGAGCGGACCACGTGGGAGGCGGAGGTGAGCGAGTCGATGCCCGCGAAGGTGCGCGCCTCGCGGGTGAGGTGATCGACGAAGTAGAACCCCGAATCCCGCCGCGTGGTCTCGATCGGCTTCAACCCGAGGGGCGCGTTGGCCGCCTCGGTCAGCTGCGCCTCGGTGATGACGCCCTCGTCCTTCATCCGCGCCAGCACATAGGCGCGGCGCTCCTTGGCGCGGTCGGGATACTTGTCCGGATTGTAGAAGTTCGGCCCCTTCGGCATGCCGCCCAGCAGCGCCGCCTCCGGCACGGTGAGCTGCCCCACCGATTTCCCGAAATAGCTCCGCGCGGCCATCTCGATCCCGTAGGAGCCGCGGCCGAGATAGATCCCGTTGAGGTAGAGTTCGAGGATCTGCGGTTTGCCGAGGATCCGCTCCAGGCGCGAGGCCACGATCATCTCGCGGATCTTGCGCTCGTAGGTGACGTCGTCGCCCACCGACAGGTTCTTGACCACCTGCTGAGTGATGGTGGAGCCGCCGGCCGGCCGCCCCGGCGAGGCGAGGTTGCCGATGAAGGCCCGGATGACGCCGCGCTCGTCGATGCCCTTGTGGGTCTCGAAGCGCTTGTCCTCGGCGGCCACGAACGCCTTTTGCACCAGCACCGGCACGTCGGAGATCGGCACGCTGAGACGGCGTCCATTGGCCTCGAACGCCTCGGCGTAGCGCTTGCCGGCCCCATCGAGGATCAGGCTCGCGCCGGGCAGCTTGCGGTCCTTCAGGTCCTGGGCCGAGGGCAGGTCGGCCACGGCCTTGTTGTAGAAGGCGATCACTTCACCCGCGTCGAAGGGCGAATTCGCCGGGTTCTCGCCCTTGCAGAACTGCCGGTAGCTCGTGTTGAGCTCGCCGATATCGAGCCCGTGCAGGAGCTTCGGCGCGGAGGCACCGGCGATGGCCGAGGGGTCCTCCATCGCGGTGGAGATCAGCTCGTCGAGGTTGATGTCCTCGATGTCGAAGGCTTTCCGCATATGGGCGCAGCCGTCGCGCAGGATCTGTACCACCTGCGCCTTGTCGGCCACCGGATCGAACTGCGTCTTCACGGCATCCGGCCGCGTCGTCACCTGACTGAGCGTCAGCGCCGTCGCGAACAGCTTGATCAGGATGATGTTCATCGAGGAGCGGGCACCGAAATCCAGGACGCGTCACAGGGCACGGACGACAGGATCGGCAGCCGCAACGCACACGGCCCAAGATGGGATGCACAAGGCGGCTGATTTAAGGAGACCGGCACCGGACCGGCCTCCCGCAACGCTTCCGTCCCCGGCGACGTTGCAGGCGGATGCGCCCGCCGGCGCGGCCCTCCGGAGACCTGCGTCGCATGATCAAGGACCTTTGGTACAAGAACGCGGTCGTCTACTGCCTGTCCGTCCGGTCCTTCCTCGACGGCAACGGCGACGGCATCGGCGACTTCGTCGGACTGGAGCGCCGGCTCGATTACCTGCAGGGCATGGGCATCACGGCGATCTGGCTGATGCCGTTCCAGCCTTCGCCGAAGCGCGACGGCGGCTACGACATCACCGATTACTATGGCGTCGACCCGGATTACGGCTCGCTCGGCGACTTCGTCGCTTTTGCCCACGCGGCCAAGCAGAGGGGCCTGCGCGTCCTCATCGATCTGGTGGTCAACCACACGTCGGACCAGCATCCCTGGTTCCAGTCGGCACGATCGGACCCGGATTCCCCTCACCGCGACTGGTACGTCTGGTCGAAATCCAGGCCGCCGCATGCGGACGAGGGCATGGTGTTCCCCGGCGTCCAGACCACGACCTGGACTCGCGACGCCAAGGCGGGAGCCTATTACTTCCACCGTTTCATGCCGTTCCAACCCGATCTCAACACCGCCCATCCGGCGGTGCGGGCCGAAATCCAGAAGATCATGGGGTTCTGGATCCAGCTCGGCGTCTCGGGCTTCCGCATGGATGCGGTGCCCTTCGTCATTGCCAATAAGGGACCCGAGGTCACGGGTGAGCCCGAAGAGCAATTCGACATGCTGCGGGATTTTCGCGAGTTCCTGCAATGGCGGCAGGGCGACGCCATCATTCTCGGCGAGGCCAACATCCTGCCGAAGAAGGACCTCGACTATTTCGGCGACGATGCCGACCGGCTCCACATGCTGTTCAACTTCCAGGTCAACCAGGCTCTCTTCTACGGGCTGGCTTCCGGCGACGGCCGTCCCCTCGCCAAAGCCATGCGCAAGACCTGGAACCGACCGGATTCGGCGCAATGGGCGGTGTTCCTGCGCAATCACGACGAACTCGATCTCGGACGCCTCACCGAGACCCAACGGCAGGCGGTCTTTGCCGCGTTCGGGCCGGAGAAGGGGATGCAACTCTACGACCGCGGAATTCGGCGCCGTCTCGCCCCGATGCTGGGCGGCGACCAGCAGCGCATCGAGCTCGCCTATTCCCTGATGTTCACCCTGCCGGGCACGCCGGTGCTGCGCTACGGCGACGAGATCGGCATGGGCGACGACCTCTCGCTCAAGGAACGCGACTGCGCCCGCACCCCGATGCAGTGGAATGCCGAGGCGCAAGGAGGCTTCACCAAGAGCGAAACCCCGACCCTGCCGGTGATCGGGAGCGGCGCCTACGGCTTCGACCACGTGAACGTGGCGAGCCAGCGCCATGACCGCGGCTCGCTGCTCAACTGGATGGAGAGCGTCATCCGCACCCGCAAGGAGGTGCCGGAGATCGGCTGGGGCGATTTCGCAGTGATCGAGACGGCCTCACCCGCGATCCTGGCGATCCGTTACGACTGGGAGGGCAACTCGGTGCTCTGTGTCCACAACCTCAGCGGAACGCCGATGGAAATCTCCCTCTCACCGGAGGTAGAGGGACCGGAGGGCCGTGTCCTGGTCGATCTCCTCACTGGCCGTCGCAGCGAGGCGGGTGACGATGGCCGGCACTGCCTGATGATGGAGCGCTACGGCTACCACTGGTTCCGGCTCGGCGGCCTCGACGCGCCGCTGAAGCGACGGGTTGGGTGAAGGCCTGTCTCAGGCCGAGAGCGCGGCGGACACTATCGATCCTGCCTGCCGCGCTCGGCGAGAATGCCCTATCGAAGCCTGAACTCGGATCAACAATCCGGAAGATCGTCCAGGTTGTTTCGGGTGGTCTGATCGCGATCCGTGCGGAGGTATTTCCCGTTCGATCCCTGTACGACCCGTATCTCGGTCCGCCCGCTCGTCCAAGGAACGTAATAGGTATGAATCCCTCGTTCGATGTCGTCGATGGCATCCAGCTTGGAACGGGGTGACCAGAAATCGCCATCATTGCAAAGGGAGGTGATATCTCCCTGAGAATTTTTTCCCGTCTTTCTCACTGCACGATCAGCCATGATGCATGAATCCTTTCCGTTTGCCGCACATATCCGACAGCAAACTTGAGGTAGTCACATCACGCCAATTTTCAACCTAAAGGAAATCTGCGCCGAGGCTCCGCCTACTTGTTCCGCCCTAGCAGCACGAGCCAGCCGATTCCGATCACGCAGACCATCGCGCCCACAGTGATGAAGGCCGGCGTGCCGAGATCCATGAAGCGGGGGGCGAGCTGCGTCGCGAAGGCGGCGACGATGAGCGCCACGGCGATGCGGGCGGCGGCGCGCTCGATGCCGCGGGTGAGCTTCTCGATGCCCTTCAGCTCGATCTCGACGGTGACGCGGCCCTGTTTCAGGCGCACCAGCATGAGGTGAATGAGGGTGGGCAGTTCGGAGGCCGCTCCGAACAGGCCCGCTCCCACCGCCTCGACCTTGCGGCTGATGCCCTTGATCGAGAACTGGGACGCGAGCTTGCTCTTCACCGTCGGGCCGGCGGCGGTGAAGAGGTCGAATTTCGGGTCGAGATGGCGCATCACGCCATCGGCGGTCACCAATCCCTTGAACAGGATGGCGAGGTCGGTGGGCATGGCGAGGTCGTTCTCGCGGGCCATGGTCATGAAATCGGTGAGGAGGTCGCCGAAGTTCAGCACCGAGCCGGCATGGCGGTTGATGAAGGCCTGGGACGAGGTCTCGAGCTTGGTGAGGTCGGGGTTGCTCGATCCGGTCCAGTCGAGGAGGACGGCCATCAGCCCATCGGAATCCTCCTTCAGCATGGCGCCGATGAGCATGAGGAGCTGGGTGCGGCGCCGCTCGGAAAGGCGGCCGATGATGCCGAAATCGATGAAGCCGATGCGGTTTCCCGGCATCACCAGCATGTTGCCGGGATGCGGATCGGCGTGGAACACGCCCTCGATCAGCGCCATGTTGAGGAAGGCGTCGGTGCCCTTCTGGGCGACCTTGACCTTGTCGATCCCGGCCGCGTCGAGGCGGGGATGGTCGTTGGGCGGGATGCCGTGGATGAATTCCTGGACGAGAACGCGCTCGGAGGTGAACTCCCAGTGGATCCTGGGGATGACGATGTCGTCCCGGTCGGCGAAGATCGCCGCGATGGTCTCGCAGTTGCGCGCCTCGTTGACGAGGTCGAGCTCGCCGTAGAGGCCGGCGGCGAGGTGGCGCATCTGCTCCTGGGGCTGGTAGCGCCCGAATTCCGGCCACTCGTCGACCACGATGCGGGTGGCATGGGCGAGGAGGCGCAGATCCGCCTCGATGATCTTGCGCAGGCCGGGGCGAAGGACCTTCACCACCACCTCCTCGCCCGACATCAGACGGGCGCGGTAGACCTGGGCGATGGAGGCCGCGGCCAACGGCACCGTGTCGAACTCGGCGAAGATCTCCGAGGGCGGCGCCCCGAGATCGGCCTCCAGCTGCGGCCGGATCTTGTCCCAGGCGATCGGCCGGACCTGGCTGTGGAGCTTCTCCAGCTCCTCCGTCCATTCCGGCGTCAGCAGGTCCGGCCGGCTGGCGAGGATCTGGCCGAGCTTGATGAAGGTCGGCCCCAGGGCCTCGATCGCGCGGCGCACGCGCTGCGGCTGGGACAGGCGGGCCACGTCAACGTGGGGCCGGCGGCGCTTGGCGAACCGCGCCAGATGGCCGAGGCCGAGGCGCTCCACGACCTTGGTGACACCGAATCCGATCAGGACAGCGGCGATCTCGCTCAGGCGCTGCCTGTCGCGAGCGGCGACGAAGGCGGTTTTCAGCATGTGCGCAAGGGACTGCCCCGTCTGGCGTGAAGGTGGCCGCGTTGAAAAGTCAGATCGGCCCGCCTGTTCGGATCGTGCCGATCTGCGGCGCGGCTCCGTCTAGGGTGACGGCGAGGCCGAAATTTGGCAGCGCCGCCGCATTTGCCAGGACGGCAGCCTCGACCGGGACGGCAGCCTCCGACGGGATTAGCGCCGCCACACGCCCGGCGCCAGACGCCTTTTCAGCCCATGCGACCCTGGAAGCGCACATCGCTGCCGCGAGGCATCCCCTCCGCGTGAAAATGAGCTAAACACGCGGACCGGACACGGGCGTCCCACCGATCGCGAACGAACGCGCGGCGGGGACGGGCGCCTTCTCAGACACGCAGTTCAACGGAAACGGAGACACGGTCCCGATGGCAGGCACGCCCCGCGCAGGTATCATTCCGGTGACGCCCTTCCAGCAGAATTGCACCCTGATCTGGTCCGACGAGACCAAGATCGGCGCGGTCGTCGATCCCGGTGGCGATCTCGACCGGATCGAGGCCGCGATCCGCGACCAGGGCATCACCATCGAGAAGATCCTGCTCACCCATGGCCATATCGACCATGCCGGCGGCGCCGACGAATTGCGGGAGCGGCTCGGCGTCCCGATCGAGGGCCCGCACGAGGCGGACCGCTATCTGCTCGATTCCCTGCCCGAGACCGGCGCCAATTACGGGATCGACGGTGCGCGCGCCGTGATTCCGGACCGCTGGCTCGCCGAGGGCGACGCGGTGAGCGTGGGCGAGCTCGGCTTCGACATCGTGCACGCGCCCGGCCACTCGCCCGGCAGCGTGGTCTTCGTCAGCCGCGACGCGCGCTTCGCCCTGGTGGGCGACGTGGTGTTCAAGGGCTCGGTCGGCCGCACCGACCTGCCAGGCGGCAACCACGACCAGCTCATTCGCGCCATCAAGGACAAGGTCCTGCCGCTGGGCGACGACATCGCCTTCATTCCCGGCCACGGCCCCACGAGCACGCTGGGCGAGGAGCGGATGACCAATCCGTTCCTGCAGGAGTGAACTTCGGAGATGGGTGAGAGCGTCATCGCCTGGCCCCGTCGTGACTACGCTGTGGGGCGGCGAGAGACTGTCGGCTCTTGTCTCTTGCCACTCCCCGCGCCGCCACCTCATATCCTAGCGGCGGACGATCATGGATCGCCTGCACGTTCGAGGACCAGGATCGATGTCGGACACAGTGCCGTTTGATCTCGAGGAGCAGCGCGCCCGAATCGAGCGAGCTCAGGAAGAGACCCGCAAGTTTGTCGCCGAGCAGCACAAACTGATCGCGGAGCAGAGCAAATTCGCTGCCGAGCAGAGCAAACTTGCCGCTGAAGCATCGAAGCTGGCGAGAGATCGGATGCTCGCCCCGTGGCAGATCGCTTTGTCGGGTATGGCTGCCGGCGCTGCGTTCTTCGGCGCGGGTGCGGCTTTCATAAAGGTGCTCGGGCCGTGAGGTGAGTTCGGCTCGTTCGGGCTCCGAAACGGCCTGCCTTTCTCGCCTCCTGCCCGACGCTCGGACATCTTCCGCCGCCCTATCGGCTCGGTTCGCCACAACTGGGCTGGAGCGGTGCATTTTCAAGACGCACCGCTTATATATAGCCCACTGAACGAATCGCAGGCGTACCCGGGGACCGAGCCGGGGCACGAAAATCAAGCAAAGACCCGCCTGCCTGGGGAACTTGATGTCCGACATGACCGACGACGACACCTCCCGCAACCTGGCGGCTACGGCCTATGGGGCGGAATCCATCCGCGTGCTCAAGGGGCTGGATGCCGTGCGCAAGCGGCCCGGCATGTATATCGGCGACACCGATGACGGGTCGGGTCTGCATCACATGGTCTACGAGGTGGTGGACAACGCCATCGACGAGGCGCTGGCGGGCCATGCCGACGTCGTCACCTGTACCCTCAACGCCGACGGCTCGGTGACGGTGTCCGATAACGGCCGCGGCATCCCCACCGACATCCACAAGGAGGAGGGGGTCTCGGCCGCCGAGGTCATCATGACCCAGCTTCATGCGGGCGGTAAGTTCGACCAGAATTCCTACAAGGTCTCCGGCGGCCTGCACGGCGTCGGTGTCTCCGTCGTCAACGCCCTCTCGCAATGGCTCCGCCTGCGCATCTGGCGCAACGGCAAGGAGCACGCGATGGAGTTCCGCCACGGCGACGCGGTGTCGCCGCTGGTGGTCGTGGGTGACGGCAACGGACGCCGCGGCACGGAAGTGTCGTTCCTGCCCTCCACCGACACGTTCACGATGATCGAGTTCGACTACGCGACGCTGGAAAAGCGCCTGCGCGAACTCGCCTTCCTCAATTCCGGCGTGCGCATCGTCCTCACCGACGCGCGCCATGCCGAGCACAAGCGCGAGGAGCTGTTCTACGAGGGCGGGATCGAGGCCTTCGTGCGCTATCTCGACCGCTCGCGCAAACCGATCGAGGGCATGACGAAGCCGGTCTTCGTGCGGGCCGAGCGCGACAACATCCGCGTCGAGGTGGCGTTGTGGTGGAACGACTCGTTCAACGAGACCGTGCTGCCCTTCACCAACAACATCCCGCAGCGTGACGGCGGCACCCATATGGCGGGCTTCCGCGCCGCCATGACCCGGCAGATCACCGGCTATGCCGAATCCACCGGCATCACCAAGCGCGAGAAAATCACCCTCACCGGCGAGGATTGCCGCGAGGGCCTGACGGCGGTCATCTCGGTGCAGGTGCCCGACCCGAAATTCTCGTCCCAGACCAAGGACAAGCTGGTCTCGTCGGAAGTCCGCCCGGCCGTGGAGAACGTCCTCAACGAGGGCCTCTCCAACTGGCTCGAGGAGAACCCGGCCCAGGCGAAATCCGTGATGGGCAAGGTCATCCTCGCGGCCTCCGCCCGCGAGGCGGCGCGCAAGGCCCGCGAGACCGTGACCCGCAAGGGCGTGCTCGACATTGCGTCCCTGCCCGGCAAGCTCGCCGATTGCCAGGAGCGCGACCCGTCGAAATGCGAGATCCTCCTGGTGGAGGGCGATTCCGCCGGCGGCTCGGCCAAGCAGGGCCGCGACCGCCACTTCCAGGCCGTGCTCCCCCTGCGCGGCAAGATCCTGAACGTCGAGCGCGTGCGGGCGGACCGGATGCTGTCCTCGGCCGAGATCGGCACGCTGATCACGGCGCTCGGCGCCGGCATCGGCCGCTCCTCCACCGACCGCGAGGGCTTCAACCCCGACAAGCTGCGCTATCACCGCATCATCATCATGACCGATGCGGACGTGGACGGCTCGCACATCCGCACCCTGCTGCTGACCTTCTTCTTCCGGCAGATGCCGGAGCTGATCGAGCGCGGCTACGTCTACATCGCCCAGCCGCCGCTCTATAAGGCCGCCAAGGGCAAGACCGCGATCTACCTCAAGGACGAGCGGGCGCTGGAGGATTACCTCATCGATGCCGGCGTCGACGGGGCGGTGCTCCGGCTCGCCTCCGGCGCCGAGTTCGGAGGGCCGCAATTGAAGGCCCTGGTGGAGGAGGCGCGCCAGTTCCGCGGCCTGATGCAGGCGCTGCACACGCGCTACGACCGCGCCACGGTGGAACAGGCCATGATCGCCGGGGCCTTCCGCACCAACGTGGACGAGAACCCCGACGAGGCGACGAAGCGCGCCACCGAGATCGCCCGGCGCATGGACGTCATCGCCGACGATATCGAGCAGGGCTGGGAAGGCTCCGTCAGCGAAGGCGGCTACATCCTCAGCCGGACCCTGCGCGGGGTGCGCCAGGTCGTGACCTTGGATGCCTCGCTCATCGCCTCGCAGGAGGCCCGCCGCCTGTCCGACCGGGCCGAGGCCCTGCGCGAGATCTACGGCGAGCCGGTGACCTATGCCCGCAAGGGCGAGGAGACCGTCCTGCACGGCCCCGTGGGTCTGTTCGAAGCGGTGATGGCCTTCGGGCGCAAGGGCCTGCAGCTCCAGCGCTACAAGGGGCTCGGCGAGATGAACCCGCAGCAACTCTGGGAGACCACCCTCGACAGCGAGGTGCGCTCGCTGCTCCAGGTTCGGATCAAGGACACCCAGGATGCCGACGACCTGTTCGTGAAGCTGATGGGTGACGTGGTGGAGCCGCGCCGGGAGTTCATCCAGGAGAACGCCCTCAGCGTCGCCAATCTCGACGTCTGAGCCAGTGCGACCGGGAGGGTCGATATGAGCAACATCATCCGTCCGACCTTCGGTCAGCCGCGTCGGCCCGAGCCCGTCAGTGACGACGACCGGGTCGAGGTGACGACGCAGCGCGTCTACGGGGAGGCCGGCGATCACCGCGTCTGCCTCGTCCGCGACGACGACGCACCCGGCGGGGAGGTCTACAAGGTCGTCGTCGGGCGTCTCTCCGGACAGGAAGTCAGCACCGTGGCGATCCTGCCGGCCACGGCCGAGGGCGAAGTGGATGCCGAGATGGTCGCCCTCGCGATCCTCCGCACGCTGAGCCTGATCGACGAAGACGACGACACTCCGGGCATCGCTTGAGGGCCAGTCCTCCAGCCCGGCCGAGTTCTCCATCGCCGGCGCGAGGCAGGCGACAGGATGTCCCATCTCTTCCGAGCGACCGCCGCCGAAGAAGCCCGCGCTCCGGGCGCGATGCCGGCTGGCAGGACCCGTCTTTCCGATCAGCCGATAGCGTAAGCGTCTGCACCGGCTCCACTTACCGAGCCTCGGCGCCGCCGCGCGGCCGCTGAATCACGTCCGCCGGCACAGGCGCCTCCACCGGCGCAGTGCTCGGCAACGGACCTTCCGTAGTCCGAGGAACCATTGACGCCAGATTGGACTTATTCTAATTAGTAACTGAGGAGCAGGCGCATCGGGGGCGTCCCGAGCCGGCCCGGACATATTGGAGAGACCGATGGCACAGATCACCAGCGCAGCTTGCGAGGCCTGCCGCTTCTTCGACGACCACAAGATCAATGGCGGCCAGGCTGCCGCCGATCAGGGCCTCTGCCGCTACAACCCGCCGGTGAGCCAGCCCGAGCCGAAGTCGCCCGGCCTGTGGCCGGTGGTGGCCTCGAAGGATTGGTGCGGTCACTTCACCTCCGGCATGACCGCCGCCGAGTAAGCTCCAGCCGGCCGCCGGACCCGTCAGGGGAGACCGATGGGTCAAGCTTAGAGAGGCTCGGCACAAGGTCGGTTCCATCACGAAGGGCGAGATCGGGGCCGGTGCGGAAGCACCGGCCCTTTCTCATGTGTCGAATACGGTGGCGTCTCTTCCCGAACCTCACGAAGAATTCTCTCGCACGCGTCCCGAATTCCGTTAGGACGCCGCGAGCCGGTCATGATCCGGTCACCTTCGCGTCCGAAGCGGGGACCTTCAGACGATGGGCGGCTCCTGCCATCGCGTCCTGTGTCACGCCTCCGTATGGATGGGCGGCACAGGGACGGGCGGTTGCGTTCCGGGGCGGGTTAAGGATTTTTTCTGGATGACGTATCGACCCATTTCGGCAATGGCCGGGCGCCTCTTGGCCCCGATGGCCGGCCTCGCGCTCAGCGCGATATCGGGCTTCGCCGTGGCCGCTCCCAACGATCCGAGCGGAACCTGGCTCACCGAGGACGGGCGAGCCCGTGTCCGCATCGAGAAATGCGGCGCCAAGAACGATCACGTCTGCGGCTACGTCGTCTGGCTGAAAGTGCCGCTGAACGACAAGGGCCAGCCCCGGGTCGATTTCAAGAATCCCGATCCGAAGAAGCAGGCCCGCCCCTCCCTCGGCCACCAGCTCATCATGGGCATCAAGCCGAACGCCGAGAACCATTACGAGGGCAAGATCTACAACGCCGAGGACGGGTCGTTCTACGATGTGACGATCTGGAGCGAGAAGCCCGGCGAGCTCACCGTGCGCGGCTGCATGCTGCGCTTCATGTGCATGTCGCAGGCCTGGACCAAGGTGACGGACACGGCACCGGGCCAGATCACCGGCCCGACCAACGGCCCGGGCGGCCCCCGCTCCGATCCGGAATGGGCGCCGAAGGCCGCGCCGGCCGGGGGAGCCGGCACGCCTGCCGCATCCTCCGCCAAACCGGCCGCCACGGCACCGAAGCCGGCAGCCAAGCCGGCCGAGTAAGACGACGGCCGGAACCGTTCGATCCGGCCGAGGGTCGTTGGAATGATCGACGGCCGCTCGTATCCGCTCGATGACGTCCTGCGCGGCCGGATCGTGCCGCTACCGTGCGAACTCCTGACGATCAGGGATTTCGCACGGTAAGCGGGCGTCGGGAGTCCGGTTGCACGACAAGACCTATCCTCGGATCAAGACCCGTCCTGGGATCAAGCCCCTCGCTTGGCCGGGGAGCCGCTGCCCACCGGCATCATCGCGAAGCTGCCACCCCTGACCGTCTTCGAGCCGTCCGGGGACGTCCCCCCGAACCAGGCGCACGGCGAAGGAGGCGACCGGGATCACTCGGCGCTCGACGTAGCGGTTCCGGCAGGACCGACCGGCTGCAGTTACACCGGAGCCGCACCTCCGACGTTCGATCCCCAAGACCCTCGACCGATCCCCAAGACCCTCGACAACGAAGCCACCCACGAGCGCCCGACGGTGCGCGTGGCCGGCTTCATCGTGTGAGGGACACCGGACGCTGCGCGTCTGCGCCACGTCCGGTCGGGAACGATCGCCCAGAGCCGGTCTGTTGCCATCGGTCGGGGCCCCATTCGGCCAAACGTTGAGTGCGCCGCAGGCTCGACATAGACTTTGCTTGTCCAAGACATCGGTCGATCTTTGTAGAGGGGTCGATCGATGGATCGGCATTGCGGAGATCCAAGTCAATCCATGAATTTCAGCTTGAAATCCCTTGTCATCCTTGCGATTTCCGGAGCACTATCCGGGGAGGCCAAGGCAATCGATTCCGGCTTCTACAATGGCAGCCATGTTTGCAACGGCGCGTTGACGCTGGACGACTGGGAATTCCGACAGGAAGGATCGTCATTCGACGTCTTCTTTCGCAAGACGACGGCGTCTTCCTTCCAAAAGCTGGAGTTGGTCGCTCAGGATACGGATGGTGGTCTTCTCCTCGTCGATCGGCGCGGTCGCCCTTGGATCGCGGTGCGATTCGGGCAGAACGGCGACAGCCTCCAGGGGCGGTGGCTCACCGGCCAGGGCAAGCCGCAATCCGATTGCGAGCCCTTCACGCTCTCCCGGAGCGAGAGCGCGAAGGCTCGCATGGATCGCCTCTTCGGTCTGCTGGGCGAGACCAGTCCCTCCGTCGAAACGGTGCGAACCGTCGCCGAGGAACAGCAGAAACTCCCGCCGATCGACCTGCTGCCGGATCTGGACCAGCAAGCCTATCGCCAGCGCTATGCCGAGGCGGCGCCGAGCTTCTGGAGGCGCTTTTACGACGCCGAGCGCAAGCGGCTCGCGGAACTTCCCGTCGAACCGTCGGACGCCCGTGATCGGGCCGTCGGGGAAATGCGTGCGGTGACGAGCCTCACGCTGGCGCCCGAAGGGTCGCTCGACCGAAACGGGGCAGCCCGCCAGGCAGCCCTGGACTTCCTGCGCATCGTCGCCGACCGCCTCGCGGCGAGCGGGCGACCGCTCGAGGCCCTGCCCGGGGATACCTTGTGCGAGCGAATGGCGACGTTCGGCTCTATCGACGTCGAGCGGCTCGAATTGGCGGTCGGTCTACCGGTCGAATACTGGGACCGTGCCTTCACGGAGGACCTTCTCCAGAAAGCCCAGTCCTGCAAGGACGGCAGGACCATCGGGCGGTTGCTGTCTCAATCCTATCCCGACATCGAGAAGCGCCGGAAGGCCGCCCTCTGGCTGCGCGAGGAGCAGGAGCGCCTCCTCGCCCTTCCCCTGACCCTGACGTCGTTCCGTGACACGAACGGGTTGCAGCTCAGCAGGGACGAACTCCGCCGAAACGACGTGTCGCGAATGGCCCATGACCGCTTCCTCGGAGCCCCGCTCGAAACCCGTCGCACCGAGATGGAGCAGGCCGCCGCGCGGGAGCTTCAGGAGGCGTTCGGCGGCGACAGCCTCGAGAGCCTCCCCCTCAACGAGGCTCGCTCGCAATGTGACCGGCTCGTCGGCACGCAATGGAGCAACGAGGCCCTGTCGCGCCTCCACAAGATCTGCGCCGGAATGGCGGAAGATTACGTCGCGAGAAGCGTCCGGCAAGTCTTCCAGGAGCAGGCCGGGCGGATCGAGGCCGCACCGAAGACGTTCGGAGGGCTGGAGGCCAACAACTGGTTCCTGATGGGCACGGGCGATGTGCGCGGGATCTATCCGCCGGCGGCCCTCGTGACGGAGTTCAATGGCAAGGTCGCCGAGGTTCGGGCCGAGGCCGTCCGCATTGCGACGGGCGAAGTCGATAAGGCCTTCGCCGCCGCCGATCCTGTCTCGGACGTCACGGCCTCGCCCATCCTGCAATGCGGGCGCGGCACGATTCCGTCGCACGAAAGTCTCAGGCCCCTCGTCCAGGCCTGCCAGGAGGGAAGCCGTGCCTTGGCCGCCCGGCGCGACGAACTCCGGTGCCAGGAAGCCCTCAAGGCATCAGGTGGCGGCTCCGGCCTGCTGGAAGCCGCGATCAGGCCGAAGGCCACACCGGGCAACAGCTTCCGGGTCCGTCAGCTCGTCTGCGAGGCGGCCAGGCAGAAGGTCACGGTCACCTTCCCCACCTCCGGCATGTTGTGGTGGTCCAAGCAATATGTCGAGGCGCGGCTTCCGGCCGAGAGAGGCCGCGACCAGGTCCGCGCCCTCCGCTGGCTCATCGAGCCGGTCGCCGATGCGAAGGGTGAATGGGCGATCTCCAGGCTCGAATCCAAGACAGGGGAGGTGGCGCTGCCTTTCCCCGAAGACAGCCTGCTGCCCTGCCTCGCGCGGCAAAGCCTCTGCCGCTGACATCGAGACGGCCGTCCGCGGATCGCGGACGGCCCGAGGCCGTGACGGGTGTTAGGCCGGTAGTCGGTTAGTCCGAAATTTGGCGGGGTTTACTCGACCTTGGAGCAGTCGAGCGACCAAGGCATGATAGCCCTATGAGCGATGAACCGACACCGACTTGACGCGAAGTAATGCGCGTCATCTACAAGGCCAACAGCAGCGACAATGACGCTTGCGTCAATGCCTATGCACAGGCGGAACGCAACGGCCTCGCGCCTCGCAAGAATAACACTTTGAAGTGGGACGCAGATAAGTACGCGTCCGAACTCTGGCGAAGCGCCAGATGAGCCCCGCCATGACCACTCGGGTATCAGATCGCCTTTGGGAAATAAGCGATATTGTGGCACTGGTCGAGGCGGCTGACAACAAGCCCGCCAAACGAGGGCCTTATAAAAAAGGCAGCTGTCTAGTCTTCTAAATCCCTAATAGCGCCTTTTACATTAAGAAGGGCGTGCTTTCCAAGAAATTTAATCAATATCGTTTCAATTTTTAAGCACAGTTCCGGATCGGGTATTTCCAAAAACGCGCCTCTCACAACGAGCGGTTCTTTGAACCAGAAACGCGTCTGGTGATCTTTTACGCGAGCACGAACGTTGGCTTTCGACATTCCGACATAGACCGGACGATCTGTAGTGTCGTAAAAAACGTATACGCCGCCAGCTTGGGGGATGGTCTGAAGATCACTGGGCGTAAAATCCGACCATGATAACCCGGGTACTGCTGCAGCCTCCTTCTCGATTTGTATTTCTACTTCAGCAGGAATAACCTCGTTTAGAGCCTGTGCGAGCTTAGCTCTTGTCTCAGGCCGAGGAGACTGGGTTTTACCATTTACGATGTTCCATATGCCCGCGTATGATATGCCGGTCCGAGCCGCCAACTCGGGTATCGACACCTTTTGTTTGTGCATATTACCTTTTAGCCAATCGCTAAAAGTTGATTCTTCTTCATAAATCACGTCATCCTGAGGCATTTCCTTAGAAGACATGTCGTCCCACGATGCGGTCATTTTAATGCTTTCGGCGTTCTGACGTTGCCCGTTTAGTAACCGCCAGCCAGTGTGTCATTAATTTCAAACAGCCTCACTACCAAGTCGACACATAGCTTGACGCCCCCGTCACTCCACCAGCGCGGCGTAGGTCAGCACCCGCAATTCCCGTCTGATCGGCAGGGCCGAGGACGGGATGAGCTGGGCCAGCATCACCACGGCGAGGTCTTCGGCCGGGTCGATCCAGAACGAGGTGCTGGCCAAGCCGCCCCAGGCGACCTCGCCGGGGGTGCCGACGATCTGCGCCCGCGCCGGGTCGAGCATGACCGAGAAGCCGAGCCCGAAGCCGATTCCCGTATAGGACGATTCCGAGAAGCGCGGCTGGCCCATCGAGGCGAGGTCGCCGCCCAGATGGTTCATCAGCATCAGCTCCACCGTCTTGCGGCCCAGGAGCCGCACCCCGTCGAGGGTGCCGCGCCCGAGGATGAAGCGGCAGAAGCGCATGTAATCCGACGCCGTCGAGACGAGGCCGCCCCCGCCGGAGGCGATCGCGGGCTTGGCGGAAAAGCGGCTTCCCACCGCATCGTCGTAGAGCTTGAGGCTGCGGTCGCGGAACAGGCTGTAATTGGCCGCCAGCCGGGAGACCTTGTCGGCGGGCACGAAGAAATCCGTGTCGACCATGCCGAGCGGGTCGATGACCCTCGTCTTCAGGAAATCGCCGAAATCCTGTCCCGAGACCACCGCGACGAGGTGGCCGAGGAGGTCGGTGGCGACGCTGTAGTTCCATTCCGCGCCGGGCTGGGCGAGGAGGGGCTGACGCGCCAGCCGGGCGACCACCTCGGCGAGGCTCGCATCCTGGTTCTCGCCGAAATCGACGCCGTTCTGCCGGTAGAGCGCGTCGACGAGGGTCGCCTCCATGAAGCCGTAGGTGAAGCCCGCCGTATGGGTGAGGAGGTCGCGAATGGTGATCGGGCGCTGGGCCGGCACGGTCTCGGCCTTCACCCGGTTGCCTCCGGTGAAAACCCGCATGTCGGTAAATTCGGGCAGGAAGCGGGTGATCGGGTCGTCGAGCTGGAAGCGCCCTTCCTCGTAGAGCATCATCACCGCCACCGAGGTCAGCGGCTTCGTCATCGAGTAGATGCGGGTGATCGTATCGGCGGCAAACGGCGTCGCCCGCGCGATATCGGCCATACCATGGGCGCGGAAGAAGGCGGTCTCCCCGCGCCGCGACAGCATCACCGAGAGGCCGGCGAGCTTGCCCTCGGCCACAAGCCTGCGCATCCAGCCATCGACCCGCTCGAGCCGCTCGGGGCAGAGGCCGAGGGTTTTTGGGTCGGTGACGGGCAAGTCCTGAACCGGGGTGTCCTGCATGCGCGCCTCTCCGTCTTCACCGCCCTCGGGCGGCCGTCTCGTCGAACCTGGGTCCGGCGTTTAAAGCATCGTTCGGCGCCATGGGTACCGGTATTTGCCGGCTGTCGGTCAAACGCCGAAGAGCCGTCGCATGGCGCATCGAAGGGCCGTCGCATGACGCATCGAAAGCGCGAGACGTGGCACTCACCAGCCCATGCTGCCCGGTCCGCCCTTGAACGGGCCGACGACCTCCGGCGTGATCCAGCCGCCATAGAAGCCGCCGGGCTGCGGCTCGGCCTTCACGTCGCCGACGAAACAGGCCTCCATCGCCCCGGCATAAAAGGCGACGAAGCCGGCAATGGCCGTGAAATCCGGTGTGGGTTCCGGGTAGGCCCAGGCCGCGCCCGGCGCCCGATGGCCGCCGGCCAGGACATCGTGGAGGACGGCGCGGCCCTTCCATTCGCAGATCCCCGCCATGGTGGGCGGCCCGAGCACGCCATCGGCCACATCGCCGGGGGGCAGGTAATAGGTCGGCGGATGGCTGGTCTCCAGCACGCGGTACCCGGCCACCGTGTCGGCGACGGTCGCACCGGCGAACACCACGCGCAGGCGCCGGGCCACGCGCTCCAGCCGCGGCGGGCGCGGATAATTCCACACGCTTTCCTGGCCGGGGCCGAAGGGCAGGGGGGTGGGGTGCATCGGAATCATCCAACTTCGAAGGTGTATCAATGGGTTACCGGGAGAACACCCTTCCGGAAACGGGAGACCGTTTTCGCGATGGGGGCCGGCACGCAGGCGATATTCGAGACGCGGCGTTTGCGCGTGGCGCGGGCCATGCTAGCCCGGCTCGCGACGCGGATGATAGAAATTCGGCCGCTCCGATGGATCGGCCGTCTCGGTGAGCCGGCCATCCCGAGCCAGACACCCTGGGACAATGCCTGTGACGGATTTCGCCCTCTTTCTCGATTTCGACGGCACCCTCGTGGAGATCGCTCCCCGACCCGACCAGGTGGTGGTGCCCCCGGAGCTCGCGCCAGCGCTCCTGCGCTTGCGGGACCGGCTCGGCGGGGCGCTCGCCATCGTCACCGGCCGCCCCATCGCGGTGATCGACGACTTTCTCTCGCCCGCCAAGTTCGATGTCGCGGGCCTTCACGGGGTCGAGCGGCGGGTCGACGGGGTGGTGTCGGGAGGCAGTGCCGAGGATCATCCTGCCCTGCGCGCCCGCATCACGGGGCTCAAGGACGCCGTGCGCGGCCTCGAATCCGTGCTGATCGAGGACAAGGGCGCCTCCGTCGCGGTGCATTGGCGCCTCGCCACGCCCACCGACGCCGCGCAGGCGGAGGAGGCCGTGAAGGCGGCCGCGGCCGATCTCGGTGACGCCTATCGGCTGCAGCTGGGCAAGGCGGTCGGTGAGATCGTCCCGGCCTCCGCGACCAAGGGCCATGCCATCCGCGCCCTGTCCGAGGCGCCGCCCTATGCCGGCCGCCGCGCGATGTTTCTGGGCGACGACCTCACCGACGAGAAGGCCTTCGCCGTGGTCAACGAGGAGGGCGGAATCAGCGTCCGCATCGGCGGCAGCGACACCATCGCCACGCGGCGCCTCACCGATCCCGATGCGGTGCGCGCGCTGATCTATGCCTGGGCCGACGGCGCGCCGATCGACCCCGATGCCCTGCCGCCCGCCTGAGGGCGCGACCGGCCGCGATCCCGCATCGGGGCCGGTGCCGCAGACCAGACCGTGACGCCCCTCACCCGCATCGAGGGGGGGGCGAGATGTGAAACCCCGGATTCCAGCGCGAAGGACAACCGCACGCATGTTCGAGTTCCCGGTCCTCGTCGGCGATATCGGCGGCACCAATGCCCGCTTCGCACTCGTGCCGGAGGCGGGCGCCGGGGCGGAGATCGTCGGCCATGTCCCGACCAACGCCTTCCCCGACCCGAGCGCCGCGATCCGGTCCGTTCTCGAAAAGTATGACGGACCGGCGCCGCGCTCGACGATCCTGGCGGTCGCCGCCCGGATCGATGGCCCCGCCGTCCATCTCACCAATGCGAACTGGGTCATCGAAGGCGCGCGGATCGGCCGGGATTTCGGCCTCTCGCGCGCGGTGGTCGTCAACGATTACGTCCCCGTCGCCGCCGGCGCCGTGGATATCGCCCCCACCGACCTGACGCCGATCGGCCCCTATCGTGATGGCGGTCTGAAGGGCGACCAGGGGACGAGGCTCGTCCTCGGCCCCGGAACCGGGTTCGGGGCAGCGGCCGTCATCCCCTACGCGGACCGTCTCGCCATCGTCTCCACGGAGGCCGGCCACGTGGATTTCGGCCCCGCCGATGCGGCCGAGGAAGAGATCTGGCGGCATGTGGAGCGTATCGCGGGGAGGGTGACGGTGGAGGCGCTGCTCTCGGGACCCGGCCTCGCGCGGCTCTACAAGGCCATCCATCTCGCCCGCACCGGCCAAGAGGCGGTGGACGCCGAGCCCGCCAAAGTGACCGATACGGGTATCGACGGCAGCGACCCGGTTGCGGCCGAGGCCGTCACACTGTTCGCCAAGCTGCTCGGCCGAGTCTGCGGCGACCTCGCCCTGACCTTCCTCGCCACGGGCGGCGTCTATGTCGGCGGCGGCATCGCCCCGCGAATCCTGCCCATCCTGAAAAAGGGCGATTTCCGGCGGTCCTTTGAGCATAAGCCGCCCTTCGTCACGCAGATGGAGGCGATCCCCACCAGCGTGATTTCCGTCCAAGATCCAGCCTTTTCCGGTCTCGCCGCCCTGGCCAACCGGCCCGAGGTGTTCGTGTATCACGGGCAGGTCTGGACCGAGGACTGATCCGGGCGGCTACTCGTCCGACTCGTTGTCGACGTTCTGCTCCGCCTCGTCGTAGGTGTACCCTTCGAGCCAGTCGGCGCTGTTCTGCGATCCGGCGGGGTAGGGGTTTGACGCATCCGTCTGGCCGGCAATCTTGGCGGCCTTGCCCTCTTCCATCACGGTCTTCGAGACGTAGCCCATCGATCGATTCCTCCGCGCCGGCGCGATACCGGCCGTCACCGTGCAAGATGAGCGAGCGCCCGGAATTTCAAGGGCGCGGCTTCGTCAGATGCCGTCCCCCGCCACTTCGCGGGCCACGGCCCGCCGGCCGATGTCCCGGCGGCAGAAGCCCTCGGGCCAGTCGATCCGCGACACCGCCGCATAGGCGCGAGCCTGAGCCTCCATCATGCTGTCGCCGGTGGCTGTCACCGCCAGCACCCGGCCGCCATCGGCGACGATACGGCCATTCTCCGCCCGCGTGCCGGCCTGGAAGACGATGACCGCGTTGTTGGCGCCGGCTTCGGCGATCCCCCGGATCGTCGAACCGCGCATCACCGCGCCGGGGTAGCCGGCTGCCGCCATCACGACGGTCAGTGCGGCGCGATGAGCGTCGAACTGCAGGGTGATGCCAGTGACGTCGCCCTCGCAGGCGGCGAGCAGGGCCGGCACCAGATCGGAAGCGAGACGGGGCATCAGCACCTGCGCCTCGGGATCGCCGAACCGGGTGTTGTACTCGATGAGCTTCGGGCCATCGGCCGTCAGCATCAGGCCGGCATAGAGGATGCCGGTGAAGGGCGTCCCGCGCTCGCGCATTCCCGCCAGGGTCGGGGCGATGATCGTCTCCATCACCTCCCGTTCGAGGGCGGGCGTCAGGATGGTGGCCGGGGAATAGGCGCCCATGCCGCCGGTATTCGGGCCGCGATCCCCGTCGAAGACGCGCTTATGGTCCTGCGCCGTTCCGATCGGCACGGCGTTCGTCCCGTCGCAGAGGGCAAAGAAGCTCGCCTCCTCACCGAACAGACATTCCTCGATGACGATCTCAGCGCCCGGCTCTCCGAGCATGGAGCGGACAGCGTTCTCCGCCTGATCCAAGGTCTCCGCCACCACGACGCCCTTGCCGGCGGCGAGCCCATCGGCCTTCACAACGATGGGCGCACCGGATTGCGCCAGATAGGCGAGGGCGGCATCTTGATCGGTGAACCGGGCGAAGGCGGCGGTGGGGATGCCGCGTTCCGTGCACAGATCCTTGGTGAATCCCTTCGAGCCTTCGAGCTGCGCCGCGGCCTTGGTGGGTCCGAAGGCACGGATACCGGCCGCCTGGAGATCGTCGACTAAGCCCGCAACCAGCGGCGCTTCCGGCCCGACCACCACGAGGCCGATCCCGGCGGTCTCGCAGAACTTCTTCACCGCCTCATGATCGGCGACAGCGAGATCGGGACGGTTCTCGCCATATTCCGCCGTCCCCGGATTGCCCGGAGCCGTGAACAGGCGGGTGCAAAGCGGACTTTTGGCGATCGCATAAGCCAGCGCATGTTCGCGTCCGCCGGAGCCGATGAGGAGGATGTTCATAAGTCACGCTTCGAAGGACACGGAAGGCATGGCGAGATGCCGAACCGGTATGGACAAGAGCCTGCACAATGCGCCGAATGGCTCTCCACCATAGCATTGTCCCGGCCTCGCAGCGCCGCCCCCTAAGCATCCCGGCATGGCGTTTCCCCCGAAAAGCAGGGGATGGAAAGTCCCGGCCACGGTCCCGGTCGCGGATTCCCGTGATTTCGAGGATGCTTGGCACGCACGAAATTCATTCCCCAACCGCATATGATCGATGATAATCGGAGGAACGATGCCGGCTGTCCCCGAGTTGAATATCGTCATGCCAGGATGTCGCCACTCCGCTTCCCCGCCAATGGCCCCGACGCCGGGGTCGGGAGTGCGTTTGTCGCAGTTTCTTCAAAGCGGTCGCGTCACCGTTAAGGCCGCCAATGACAATCGCCCATCCCATATTCCGGCGTTTTGGCCTTGGGCCGTGGCTATTGGTGTCGCACCGGTCCTGTCGGGCATCCTACTCCTGGCCCTGATCTTCTGACGCTGCCTGCTCGCTCCGGGGTTTACCCGCGTCCGTACCGAGCCTAGCGTCCGCGGCGACATGGCCCTCGTTCCTCCTCCATCAACGTCTCCGCCGATCTCCAATGCTCCCGAATGGTCGGTGGGGGATCTCGCCTCGGCCCTGAAGCGAACGCTCGAGGACGCGTTCGGTCATGTCCGGCTGCGCGGCGAGATTTCCGGCTATCGCGGCCAGCATGGCTCGGGCCACGCCTATTTCTCGCTGAAGGACGGGACCGCCAGGATCGACGCGGTGGTGTGGAAGGGGACTTTCAACCGCCTGCGCCAACGGCCGCAGGAAGGCTTGGAGGTGGTCGCCACCGGCCGCATCACCACCTTCGCCGGCAAGTCCTCCTACCAGATCGTCGTCGAGACCCTCGAGCCGGCGGGGATCGGCGCCTGGATGGCCTTGCTGGAGGAGCGCAAGCGTGTCCTCTCGGCGGAGGGGCTGTTCGCGGCCGAGCGCAAGCGCACGATTCCCTACCTACCCCGGGTCGTCGGTGTCGTGACCTCTCCCACCGGTGCCGTCATTCGGGACATCCTTCACCGGCTGGAAGACCGCTTTCGGAGGCCGGTCCTCGTCTGGCCCGTACGCGTCCAGGGGGAGGGCGCGGCTGAGGAAATCGCGACCGCCATCCGCGGCTTCAATGCGCTTCTCCCGAACGGCGCCATCCCACGGCCGGACGTGCTCATCGTCGCCAGAGGTGGCGGCTCGATCGAAGATCTCTGGGCGTTCAATGAGGAAATCGTGGTCCGTGCCGCCGCGGAAAGCGCCATTCCCCTGATCTCGGCGGTAGGCCACGAGACCGACACCACCCTCATCGATTTCGTCTCGGACCGACGTGCACCGACTCCCACCGGAGCCGCCGAGATGGCCGTTCCCGTGCGCGCTGATCTCGTCGCCGAGATCCGCGACCTTGGTCATCGTCAACGCGAAGCCGTCCAGCGCAGGCTCGACCGTGAGGGTTCAGACCTGCGCGCGCTTCTCCGCGCCATGCCGGGCGCGGATGCGTTCCTGTCGGCAAAACGCCAACGCCTCGACCTTGCCGAGGCCCGGCTCATGCCGGCGCTCGCTGGCAATGCGCGCGATTACCGGGTTCGTTTCGGCCGCCTGCTCGACAGGCTCGGGCGTCATCCGCCGGAATTGCGCCTGACCCAGGCGCGTGTTCGGCTCGCCCTGGTGGCCGATCGTCCCCATTCAGTCCTGCGGAACTACGCGGCGCGCAAAGGAGAGGCCCTAGCCTATCTCGGCCGCCGCCTCGTGGTCGCCCGTGAGCAAACCCTCGTGCGTGCTCGGTCGGAGGCGGTTCGCCGACAGGAGCGGCTCGGCGCACTCGACGCTCGCCTGGGACAGGCAGCCCGTCGCCTGCTCGAGCGGCGAGCCGACCGGCTCGCAAGTTTCGCATCGCTCCTCGGGTCGTTGAGCTATCGCGCGGTTCTTGCGCGAGGTTTTGCCCTCGTGCGCGACGAGGAGGGAGCGCCGATCCGCGCCGCCGCATCGGTGATGCAGGGGCAGCGCCTGAGCCTCGAATTCGCCGACGGCACGCTTCTCGCCCGGACGGAGGCTTCGGATGCTCCGACGCCGGGAGGAGCAGAGCCTCCGAAGCGCAAGCGACAGTCGCGGAAAACGGTGGAAACACCACCGCAGCAATCCCTGTTCGAGCTATGACCCGATCACGCCGTGGGTCCTGTCGAGCAAGTCCCGCCGCAGACGCATGGCATGGCCGTGAACCTTGGCGCGAGCGATGCGTCTTGGCCCGCCGTGGCTCGCAAGCCGTCGAGAACACCGCTAAAGGCATCCGCTGAAGTCTCGCCGCTGGGGAGCAAAGCCGCCAACGGAGGGATTTTCCTGAGAAACGGTTGAAATGCATGGCGGCGCGTCGAAACACGACCTCAACACCGCCGGTATCGGCCCTGCGCAGGCTTGCCAAGGAGAGACGATGACCACCACGATCGACAGCGGACAGAAGCTACACCTCGTCTTCGGCGGCGAGCTCGAGAACCTCGACGGAGTCAACTTCCGTGACGTGAAGGGGCTCGACATCGTCGGAATCTTTCCGGACTATGCCTCCGCGCAGAGCGCCTGGAAATCGAAGGCACAGGCCACCGTCGACAGCGCTCAGACGCGCTATTTCATCGTCCATCTCCATCGCCTGCTGGAGCCATGATCTGTGCAGGGCATCCCCCAATCATAAGTGAAGGCATTGTGACGCCGGGGCGGGGGTTGTAATGGGTGCCGCGCCGATGGGCCGGTATCTGGCGCGGCTGGAAAATGTGAGATGAAGACGGCGGCATGAAGTCCTCGATCAAGATCATCGCTGGAAATGCCAGCCGTCCGCTTGCGGAGGCGATCTCCGCCTATCTCGAGCTTCCCCTGGCCAAATGCATGGTCCGTCGCTTTGCGGACATGGAAATCTTCGTCGAGCTTCAGGAGAATGTCCGCGGCGAGGACGTCTTCATCGTTCAATCGACCTCGTTCCCCGCCAATGACCACTTGATGGAGCTGCTCATCATGATCGATGCGGCGCGGCGCTCCTCGGCGCGGCGCATCACGGCGGTGATCCCCTATTTCGGCTATGCCCGACAGGACCGTCGCACCTCCGGCCGCACGCCGATTTCGGCTAAGCTTGTCGCCAACCTCATCACCGAAGCCGGCGCCGACCGCGTGATGACACTGGACCTCCATGCAGGCCAGATCCAAGGCTTCTTCGACATCCCAACCGACAACCTCTTCGCCGCGCCGGTGATCGTGCGCGACATCAAGGAGCGTCTCGACCCGAAGGAATGGATGGTGGTCTCGCCCGATGTCGGTGGTGTGGTCCGCGCCCGCGCCATCGCCAAGCGCATCGACGCGACACTGGCCATTGTCGACAAACGCCGCGAGCGCCCCGGTGAATCGGAAGTGATGAACATCATCGGCGAGGTCGAGGGCCGTTCGTGCATCCTCGTCGACGACATCGTCGATTCCGGCGGTACGCTCGTGAACGCCGCAGAAGCCCTGCTGAACGCCGGCGCCAAGGATGTGTCAGCCTACATCACCCACGGGGTGCTCTCGGGCGGCGCCGTCTCCCGCATCGCGGCTTCGCGGATGAAAGAGCTGGTGATTACCGATTCGATCCAGCCGACACAGGCGGTCAAGCTCGCCCGCAATATTCGCGTGGCCACCATCGCGCCGCTGCTCGGCGAGGCCATCGGTCGGACCGCGACAGAATCGAGTGTGTCGAGCTTGTTCGTCTGATTGGCCCGATGCCTGACCGATACGGCAGCGGTCATCGTCCGCTGGCCAAGTTACGGCGCTCGACGCCAAAATCTCAGGGACCTCGCGTCGCGCGGGTCCTCCGTCGGCGGTGACCGGACGCGAAGGCAATTGCGCGCTCTTCTGCCGCCGCCTATATACGCTGATCCCCTTTTGAGAGCGTGAGACGGGACTTCCGGATCGATTCATCCGGAGCCTGCGGACCGATGCCCGGCGCCGCCCGTTCCCCGCTAACGTCGGAGCCACAGAGCATGTCCCAAGGTCCGCTAATGCCGAAGGCGACCGCCGTCTGGCTGGTCGAGAATACCTCGCTCGCCTTCGAGCAGATCGCCGATTTCTGTAAGCTTCACCCGCTCGAAGTGAAGGGTATTGCCGACGGCGAAGTCGCTGCCGGGATCAAAGGCCTCGACCCGATCACCACGGGTCAGCTTACCCGCGACGAGATCGAGAAAGCGCAGAAATCTCCTAATTACAAGCTGAAGGTTGCCGTCTCGAAGGTGAAGTTGCCGGAGGTCAAGCGCACCACCAAGGGTCCGCGCTACACCCCTCTGTCACGGCGCCAGGACCGGCCGAACGCCATCCTCTGGCTGCTCCGCAACCACCCGGAGTTGAAGGATGCGCAGGTCATCCGCCTCGTCGGCACCACCAAATCGACGATCCAGCAGATCCGTGAGCGCACCCACTGGAATTCGAGCTCGCTGCAGCCGATGGACCCGGTGACCCTTGGTCTCTGCACGCAGATTGATCTCGACTTCGAGGTTCAGCGCGCCGCCAAGGACCGACCGGCCGTTCTGCCGACCGATGCCGGCGCAACCCTGTTGCCCACAGAGGTGTCCACCGCAGGCAGCTACGAAGAGGCGGACGAGCATCATCGCAACGAACGCGACGAGAAGCTCAACGCGGATTCGGTCTTCGCCAAACTCAAGGGCATGCGCAACACTGAGGATGACGACGAGGAATAATCGTCACCTCGACGACACCACAACCCAATCGAATCTTCCCGAGGGCGCTGCTGTTGCAGCGCCCTTCTTCGTGTTGGTGCACCGCATGATCGCCAACCATAAGAAAATGCGTAATATTGATCCTCCTCGATCCACGGGGACACTTTTTCGGGGCGGATAATGGCCTCTCGCGAGACAGGACACGATGTGGCGGAGCACCAGCCGGGCAGCCACGGATTCGGACCGGACATCCTGGTGACAGGATCACTCCCTGACGCGGCGACCGGGGATGTTGTCCCGCGCATGGCAGCGTCGGAGCCTGTGACCCTGGCGGAGTCGTTGATGAGCGAGGAGGGCTGGAGCCCGCTGAATTTCGACGAGACTGGCCCAAACCCGCCCTACTTACGCATCGGCGGCAAGCTCTCGATGACGCTGACGGAATATGAGCCGTGTTTTTCGTCGTATAGCCGGGATCGCATCCTGTTCCGATCCAAGGTTTCGATGGCCGAGCATTTGCGGAAATACGATCAGATGATGATTGATCCGCTCGCCTTCGAGGAATGTTTCGGCCCTGGCGAGGGGACCGACGCGACATTCCCGTTCGGCGCTTGGCTTACGATCCGCAAGGTTGGATTTTCCGGCATCGAACTCTGGGATAAGGGCCGGGGCGATGTAGTTCTTCCACTCGAGGCACTCTCGATCGCCTCCGCGATCTGGCTGCGCCACGCCGAGACGCCTCGCTGGATGCTCACCTGATCGCCCCACCCACCAACGATCCGAAGCGTTATGTTGCCGAAACGCACGAGATCAGGTATGGGAGCGCCGTCCTCCAATCGGATTCGACTGCGCGCGGGCGTCTCGTCCCGTCACCGGCCCGTTGGAGAATGGCCCTCGACCATCGCTTCATATTGCGTTGGCCCTCCTACGGGGGGTGAGCCTGTCGGATCCCATCAGGGGCCGCGGGCGGTGATCGCCGAGGGTGCCCCGTCACACGAACCGCCGACGCCGGCCTCGCACGAGAGGCCTGTCAGGAGACAGAATGACCGCTGGTAACGCCCTGCAGCGTAGCCCGAGCCGCGACGACTTCGCGGCTCTCCTCGAGGAGAGCTTCCTCGAGCACGAGATCACCGAAGGGTCCGTCGTCAAGGGTCGCGTCGTCGCGATCGAAAAGGACGTGGCCGTCATCGACATCGGCGCCAAGACGGAAGGCCGTGTCGCCCTCAAGGAATTCAACGGCCCCGGCCGCGAAGGCGAACTTGCCGTCGGCGACGAGGTCGAGGTCTATGTCGACCGCATCGAGAACGCCCTCGGCGAGGCCGTCATCTCGCGCGATAAGGCACGCCGCGAGGAGAGCTGGGTCAAGCTCGAGAAGGCCTTCGAGGCCAATGAGCGCGTCACGGGCGCGATCTTCAATCAGGTCAAGGGCGGCTACACCGTCGATCTCGATGGCGCCGTGGCCTTCCTGCCGCGCTCGCAGGTCGATATCCGTCCCGTGCGCGACGTCACGCCCCTCCTTGGCACCCCGCAGCCGTTCCAGATCCTCAAGATGGATCGTCGCCGCGGCAACATCGTCGTGTCGCGCCGCACCGTCCTCGAAGAGAGCCGCGCCGAGCAGCGCTCCGAGCTCGTGGCCAACCTTGAAGAAGGCCAGGTCATCGACGGCGTCGTCAAGAACATCACCGAGTACGGCGCGTTCGTCGACCTCGGCGGCATCGACGGCCTGCTCCACGTCACCGACATGGCATGGCGTCGTGTGAACCACCCGTCCGAGGTCGTGACCATCGGCCAGACGGTCAAGGTCAAGATCATCAAGATCAACCACGAGACCCACCGCATCTCGCTCGGCATCAAGCAGCTGCTCGCGGATCCGTGGGAGGGTATCGCCCAGCGCTACCCGGTCGACGCCAAGCTCAAGGGCCGTGTCACCAACATCACCGATTACGGTGCCTTCGTGGAGCTGGAGCCGGGCATCGAAGGCCTGATCCACGTTTCCGAGATGTCCTGGACGAAGAAGAACGTCCATCCGGGCAAGATCGTCTCCACCTCGCAGGAAGTGGAAGTGCAGATCCTCGAAGTCGATCCGGTCAAGCGCCGCATCTCGCTCGGCCTCAAGCAGACCCTCCAGAACCCCTGGGAGGCCTTCGCCGAGCAGCATCCGGTCGGCTCCGAGGTCGAAGGCGAGGTCAAGAACAAGACCGAGTTCGGTCTGTTCATTGGTCTCGACGGCGACGTCGACGGCATGGTTCACCTGTCGGATCTCGACTGGAACCGCCCCGGCGAGCAGGTCATCGAAGAGTTCAAGAAGGGCGATATGCTGCGCGCCCAGGTTCTGGACGTCGATGTCGAGAAGGAGCGCATCTCGCTCGGCGTGAAGCAGCTCGGCGGCGACCCCTTCACGGAAGCCGGCGAACTCAAGAAGGGTCAGATCGTGACCTGCGAAGTGGTGGAAGTGAAGGATTCGGGGGTCGAAGTTAAGATCGTCGACACCGATCTCTCCACCTTCATCCGCCGGGCCGAACTCGCCCGCGATCGTGGTGATCAGCGTCCCGAGCGTTTCGCCGCCGGCGAGAAGTTCGATGCCCGCGTGATCCAGTTCGATCGCAAGGCCCGTCGGGTTCAGCTCTCGATCAAGGCCCTGGAAATGGCCGAGGAGAAGGAGGCGATGGCCCAGTTCGGCTCCGCCGATTCCGGCGCCTCCCTCGGCGAGATCCTCGGTGCTGCCTTCAAGAAGGCCCGCACCAGCGACGACAAGGACGACGCGCAGGACTAGGCCCCGCGCAGATACGAATGGCGTCCAGCTCGTTCGAGCTGGACGCCATATCTCGAAACGCCCGCGCGGGATCGTCTCTCGCGCGGGCGTTTTCGTGTCTTGGTACGAGACCTCATGACAGGACGGTTTCAAAACGCGACGTTTGAACGGATTGCGGCATCCGGCAGATTGTTGACCGCCGGCCCATCGGCTAGGAACCCGGCGACCGAAGAAACGGCTCGAACTGCACACGCCACTTTTCGAGACATAGCCGGTGCCAGACACTCGTCTGCAGTGGCAGCCACGTATGACATTCGGGTCGCACTTTAATCAGCTGAAAACAGCACTCACGTTTCATCGGCGGTGGTCGGCCATAAGCTCGTGCCGGCTCGCCATGATGCGGACCTCTTCGGGCCTTGGACACATAGCCCCACCTCAAGACGTCGCATTGAGGCCTGTTCTATAAGTGTTCCAGAGAGAAAATCGGAACACCGAAACGCTCAACGAGACTGATAAATAATAGCTGGAAGACTATCGCAGATCCCTTTACCGACCAGGGTCAGCGAGGCATCGATCCGGCAGACTGGTCAAGCCAGCACACTGGGCAAGAATGCCCGTGGGAAGAAGCGCTCCTCCGATCCTCTCGATCCGATGCCCTGAACGGACAGACGTCCGATGAGGGTCCTCCGGACGTGTTCTGCAGAACGAGGTATGGCGATGAGCGCCGATAATAACGATACGAGCCCGTCCAACGGCGCTTCCTCCACCACGCCTGCCCTGAACCGCAGGCAGATTCTTGGCACGGCCCTGACCGGAATGGCGGCTGTGGCAATGCCCGGCTCCCTGGTCCTCGCTGCCCCTCCGGCAAAGAAGGTTGATGTCCTTCTGATCGGCGGCGGCATCATGAGCGCCACCCTCGGCGTCTGGCTGCGCGAACTCGAACCCAACTGGTCGATCCAGATGATCGAGCGTCTCGATGGCGTGGCGAAGGAGAGCTCCAACGGCTGGAACAACGCCGGCACGGGTCATTCCGCCCTCGCGGAGCTCAACTACACACCCGAGAAGAAAGATGGGCAGATCGAGATCGCCAAGGCCGTCGAGATCAACGAGGCCTTCCAGGTCACCCGCCAGTTCCTGGCGTGGCAGGTTCGCAACGGCGTCCTGAAGAACCCGCGCTCCTTCATCAACTACACCCCGCATATGAGCTTCGTGTGGGGCGACGAGAACATCGCCTTTCTCGAGAAGCGTCATGCCGCGCTCAAGGCGAGCCCCCTCTTCGCCGGCATGGATTATTCGACCGATCCCGAGCAGATCCGGAAATGGGTTCCCCTGATGATGGAGGGCCGCGATCCCAAGCAGAAGATCGCAGCCACCTGGACCTCTTTGGGCACCGACGTGGAGTTCGGCGAGATCACCCGCCAGTTCGTCGCGCATCTGCAGAGCCAGCCGAATTTCGACCTGCAGGCCTCGTCCGAGGTCCGGACCATCGACAAGAACCCCGACGGCTCCTGGCGCGTGGTCTCTCGGAACCTCAAGGACGGGTCCGAGCAGAGTATCGACGCCAAGTTCGTCTTCATCGGCGCTGGCGGCGGATCCCTGCATCTCCTGCAGAAATCCGGCATTCCGGAAGGCGAGGATTACGCGGGCTTCCCCGTCGGCGGCTCGTTCCTCGTCAATGAGAATCCGGATGTGACGACGCAGCATCTGGCGAAGGCCTACGGCAAGGCCTCGGTCGGCTCGCCGCCGATGTCAGTTCCGCATCTGGACACGCGCGTCCTCGACGGCAAGCGCGTCCTGCTATTCGGTCCCTTTGCGACATTCTCCACCAAGTTCCTGAAGGAGGGCTCCTATTTCGACCTCCTGTCCTCGACGACCACCAGCAACGTCTGGCCGATGGTTCGCGTGGGCGTGGATGAATATCCGTTGGTGGAGTATCTGGCCGGTCAGCTGATGCTCTCGGACGATGACCGCATCGCCGCCCTGCGTGAGTATTTCCCCAAGGCCAAGAAGGAAGAATGGCGCCTATGGCAGGCGGGCCAGCGCGTGCAGATCATCAAGCGCGACAAGGACAAGGGTGGCGTTCTGAAACTCGGCACGGAGATCGTCAGCGCGAAGGACGGCAGCATCGCGGCGCTGCTTGGCGCCTCCCCGGGCGCGTCCACGGCCGCTCCGATCATGCTGAAGATGCTGGAGAAGGTGTTCGCCTCGAAGGTTTCGTCCCCTGAATGGCAGTCGAAGCTTCGGCAGATCGTCCCGAGCTACGGATTGAAGCTGAACGACGATCCGGAACGGGTCGCGCAGGCCTGGGCCTATACGAGCGAGCAGTTGCAGCTGCCGTCTCCTCCGCAGATCGACGTCGAGGCACTGAAGCAGACGCCGGTCAGCAACACCGTCCTCAACAGCAACCGTACCACCACGACGAAGCCGGTCCACGACCTCGCTCCCTGAACGAGCGAAGCCAGACGCTGAAATCCTCCGATGTCGCCCGTTCGCCATCGGAGGATTTTGCTTGGGTTGAACGATCGAAGCGAAAACCCGTCGCCGCGCCGGCACGACGCCTCGGCTTCGACCGATCCTAATACCACCCATCGGGCCCCGTATCCCTTGAGGCAGTGTCCTGACGCCGCGCGTCCAGCCAACGAGTGCTCTTGCCGGTCCGCAGAAGGGAGCGCTAGAACACGGCCCTGCTTTCGCGTCCCCCCGGGCTTCGGCGACCTTCCGGCGGAAGGACGTGTGAGCTCCCAAAGGTTTGGTGCAAACCACCGGCGGGTGTGAAACAAGTCTTGACGGGCGGAGGGGTGCACTATGGCTGCACGCCTCCTTGCCCATGAGCAAAGAACCGGCCGAAACGGGCGGAAACGTTAAGGGAACGGGACGATCGCATGGCTGCAGACGCCGAACTTCTGATCGATCGTCGGCGCCTGCGCCGCAAGCTCTCCCTCTGGCGCGTCGTGGGAATCGGCGGGTTGATCGTCGCCGTCGGTGCGGTGGGCTACCGTGTCCGGGGCAATGACGGGTTCGGTTTCCCAGCCGTGAAACCACAGATCGCGCGAATTTCCATCGGTGGCTTCATCGCCGGCAGCGAATCGACGACGAAGCTGATCGAGCGCGTCCGCGATGCCAGCGCCGTGCAGGGCGTCATCGTCTCGATCTCCTCGCCGGGCGGCACAACCACCGGCTCTGAGGAACTCTACCGCAACCTACGCTCGCTGTCCGAGAAGAAGCCGATGGTGGCCTTCGTCGATGGCACGGCGGCCTCCGGCGCCTATATCGCCGCCATCGCGGCCGATCATATCGTCGCTCGGGAAACCGCCCTGGTCGGCTCCATCGGCGTGCTGTTCCAATATCCCGATCTGTCCGGGCTGCTCGACAAGGTCGGCGTCAAGGTCGAGTCGGTGAAGTCGTCGCCCCTGAAGGCCGAGCCATCCGGCTTCACCCCGACCTCGCCCGAGGCACGGGCCGCCCTGGCCTCCGTTGTGGGCGACACCTACGCCTGGTTCAAAGGCCTCGTCTCCGAGCGGCGCAAACTCTCCGAGAAGGAATTGGCGACCGTTTCCGACGGGCGGGTCTTCAGCGGCCGCCAGAGCGTTCCGTTGAAGCTGGTGGATAGCGTCGGCGGCGAACGTCAGGCGGTGACTTGGCTCGAGGCGGAGCGCAACGTCGCCAAGGGCCTGCCCATCCGTGATTGGAAGCCCAAATCCGAGAGCGACTTCAAACTCTGGTCGGCTCTCGGCACGGGCGCCGATCTCCTTGGCATGGGCGGTCTCGCGACGCGCCTGCGTCAGGTCGGCGACGAGACGGCGAGCATCGCGCAAGGGGGAATGCTGGCTCTCTGGCGTCCGGCCTCAACCGATGCGCCTTGAGGGCGACGCCGAATCACCCCTGCCTGGATCACGTCCGCAGGGGTGCCGGAACCGCATGAAGTCAGGGAAGACCGCCGCATGATCAAGTCGGAGCTCGTGCTCAGGATCGCAGAGCAGAACCCGCATCTCTACCAGCGTGACGTGGAAACCCTCGTGAAGGCGATCCTCGACACGATCGCGGAAGCCTTGTCGCGCGGCGACCGGGTCGAGTTGCGCGGCTTCGGTGCTTTCTCGGTCAAGCGTCGTGATGCGCGCCGCGGGCGCAACCCGCGCACCGGTGAGCCCGTTGCCGTCTCCGAGAAGGCCATCCCCGTGTTCAAGACGGGCAAGGAGATGCGCCAGCGACTTAACGAGGCCGGCATCGGCGCAGAGGAGCCCTCCGAGAATGAGGAATCCTGAGCTTATGCAAAGCCTCGTCCTACCGACCGGAGTGTCTCGATGATCCGCTTCTTCAAGGGTTTGGTGCTGCTTCCCGTCGCGATCATGGTCGTGGCCCTGGCCGTGGCGAACCGGGAGGTCGTCCGCCTGTCCTTCGATCCGTTCACGGCGGACACGCCGGCCTTCAGCCTGCCATTGCCGCTGTACGTCCTGATCTTCGCCTCCGTTGCCATTGGCATCCTCTGCGGCGGTATCGGCACCTGGCTCGGCCAGTCCGGCACCCGGCGCACGAGCGCCGCCCGCCGCCGCGAGATCCGTCGCCTGGAGGGCGAGACCGAGCGTCTGAAATCCCGCGTCGCGGCCAGCGAGCCCACGCCGGCCGAGCGTTATCCCGGCCAGGACGGCCACGTCGCGCTCCCCGCCCCGCGCTAGAGGCCAAGCGCAGCCATGTCGTCGATCCGCGTCAAGATCTGCGGGCTCAGTACCCCCGCGGCCCTCGACGCAGCGCTCTTGGCGGGGGCTGACCTTGTCGGCCTCGTGCATTTCGCGAAGAGCCCGCGTCATGTCGACTTCGAGACGGCGGGTCGGCTGTCGGAACAGGCGAAGGGCAGGGCGGAGCGGGTCATCCTTCTCGTCGATCCCGACGATGCTCTGATCGATGCGGCCCTGAGGGCCGTCGATCCGGATTGGATCCAACTCCACGGCCATGAGACCCCGGAGCGGGTCGCGGCCATCCGTGCCCACAGCAATCGCCCCGTGATGAAGGCGCTCGGCGTCTCGACGCGTTCGGATCTCGACGTTCTCTCCGCCTATGAAGCGGCCGACCGCATTCTCCTCGACGCGAAGCCTCCGCCCGACGCGGCCCTGCCGGGCGGCAACGGCATTGCCTTTGATTGGGACATCCTCGCGGGGCTGGACCTGCCGGCGGGGACGATGCTGTCCGGCGGCCTCGCTCCCGGCAATGTTGCCGAGGCCCTCCGTCGGACGGGCCTTCGCGCTGTCGACGTCTCTTCGGGGGTCGAGACCCGGCCGGGAGAAAAGAGTTCCGAGCGCATCGGAGCCTTCATTGCGGCGGTTCGGACTGGCGAATAGCGTCCGATTTCACAAATCGACGCGTTCGCCGCATTGTAGCCGCCCCCCGCACGGGTCTAGGCATTGGCGCAACCCCATACCGAACGCACAGGCCCGGCGGCGATCCGCCAGCCGACGACGTGAAGGACGACTGACCTTGACCATCGCCCCCTCTCCGAACTCGTTCCGCAACGGACCGGACGAGCGCGGCCGCTTCGGCATCTTTGGCGGACGCTTCGTCGCCGAGACGCTGATGCCGCTCATCCTCGATCTCGAGAAGGCCTATACGGAAGCGAAGGCAGATCCGTCCTTCCAGCAGGAGATGAACGGCCATCTGACCCATTATGTCGGCCGTCCGAGCCCGCTCTACTATGCCGAGCGCCTGACCGAGCACCTGCGCGCGGCATCGGCCCCGGGTCACGGAGCCAAGGTCTTCTTCAAGCGCGAGGAGTTGAACCATACCGGTTCGCACAAGGTGAACAACGTGCTCGGTCAGATCATGCTGGCCCGCCGCATGGGCAAGCCCCGGATCATCGCCGAGACGGGCGCCGGGCAGCACGGGGTCGCCACCGCCACCCTCTGCGCCCGGTTCGGCTTGAAATGCGTCGTCTACATGGGCGCCGTCGACGTAGCGCGCCAAGCGCCCAACGTCTTCCGCATGAAGATGCTCGGCGCCGAGGTGATCCCGGTAGAATCCGGCACCAAGACCCTCAAGGACGCCATGAACGAGGCGTTGCGCGACTGGGTCACCAACGTCGCAGATACATTCTACTGCATCGGCACGGTGGCCGGCCCGCACCCCTATCCGGCGATGGTGCGCGACTTCCAGTCGATCATTGGCCGGGAGACGAAGGAGCAGATGCTGGAGATGGAAGGGCGACTGCCCGACTCGCTCATCGCCTGTATCGGCGGCGGCTCCAACGCCATGGGGTTGTTCCACCCGTTCCTCGACGACCGCGAGGTGGAGATCTACGGCGTCGAGGCCGCCGGCCACGGCATCTCCTCGGGCCTGCACGCCGCCTCCCTCTCCGGCGGGAAGCCGGGAGTGCTCCATGGCAACCGAACCTACCTTCTTCAGAACGAGGACGGCCAGATCGCCGACGCCCACTCGATCTCCGCCGGCCTCGATTATCCCGGCATCGGCCCCGAACACGCTTGGCTGCACGAGGCCAAGCGCGTCACCTACCTCTCGGCGACGGATTCCGAGACGCTGGAAGCGTTCAAGCTGTGCTCGATGCTGGAGGGTATCATCCCGGCCCTGGAGCCGGCTCACGCCCTCGCCAAGGTGTTCGAGATCGCGCCGACGAAGCCGGCCGAACACCTGATGGTGCTCAATCTCTCGGGCCGTGGCGACAAGGACATCCCGCAGGTGGCCGAAATCCTGGGAACCCGCCTCTGAGAAAACCGCAACGGGGAGCTCGCAAGTGGCAAACTCCCCGTTGACACCCGAAGGCGGATTTCTTTATACCGCCGATCTCTTCAGGGGCGCCTGCACCGCGCGGGTTCCTTTGTTGTGGCGGGGTAGCTCAGTTGGTTAGAGCAGAGGAATCATAATCCTTGTGTCGGGAGTTCAAATCTCTCCCTCGCTACCAATCATTCCTAGTCGTTAGATCGACCTAGCCTTTGAGCCCTGGACCCCTGGTCCGGGGCTTTTTGGTTCTCTGAGAGGGATCTGCCGGACAGCGCGAACAATCGGGACGTGGTGCCCACCTGACGGCATCGATGGGCGGTTTTTGCGTGGCCCCTGCCTGGTATCCTCAGTCTCGCTCGCGATGCTCCTCAGCAATGATCCCATGGCGCTTCGTCCCCACTCGCCACTCATCGGCGCAATCGGGAGGCCACGACCTCGTTCGGTACGGAGGGCTAGGTCGACCTTAGTGTAGATTGATCTTGATCGCGGGAACCGGACGCTCGGTCGTCGCCCCGAATGGAAGTCACAGGTGGACTTCAACCGGCTGTTTGCCGGGAACGGACGACGAATGCACCGGCGCCGGAAGGTCCGACGCCGGTCTCATCGAGTATGCGGCCTTCGGCGTCGGTGGCCGCGTCCTGGCGTTCCAGCCGGATGCCCTTATCCGAGGGCGTCTTCCACCGCCCTGCCGCAGGCTTCGGTATCGGCGTTGCCGCCGAGATCGCGGGTGCGCAGGGTGCGCTCGGAGAGGACGCGCTCGATACCGGTGACGATCTCCCGGGCGGCTTCGGGCTCGCCGAGATGTTCCAGCATCATCGAGCCGGACCAGATCTGGCCGATGGGGTTGGCGATGCCCTGGCCGGCGATGTCGGGGGCCGACCCGTGAACCGGTTCGAACACCGAGGGGAAGAGCCGCTCCGGGTTGATATTGCCGGAGGGCGCGATGCCGATCGTGCCGGTGCAGGCGGGTCCGAGGTCGGAGAGAATGTCGCCGAACAGGTTCGAGGCGACGACCACGTCGAACCTGTCGGGGTTCAGCACGAAATGGGCCGTCAGAATGTCGATATGGTACTGGTCCCAGGCCACGTCCGGGTAGGCCTTGGCCATCTCCTTCACCCGCTCGTCCCAATAGGGCATCGTGATCGAGATGCCGTTGGACTTGGTGGCCGAGGTCAGGTGCTTCTTCGGGCGGCTCTGGGCCAACTCGAAGGCGAATTTCAGGATACGGTCGACGCCGTGGCGCGTCATGATCGTCTCCTGCAGGGCGAATTCGCGCTCGGTACCGGCGAACATGCGCCCGCCCGCATTCGAGTATTCGCCTTCCGTGTTCTCGCGGACCACCCAGAAATCGATGTCGCCGGGCTTGCGGTCGGCGAGCGGGCTCTTCACGCCCGGCATCAGGCGCACGGGGCGCAGGTTGGCGTATTGGTCGAATTCCCGCCGGAACAGGATCAGCGAGCCCCAGAGCGAGACGTGATCGGGCACCCTGTCCGGCATGCCCACGGCCCCGAAGAAGATCGCGTCGTGGCCCCCGATCTGCGCCTTCCAGTCTTCCGGCATCATCCGGTTGTGCCGCTCGTAATAATCGCAGCTGGCGAAGTCGAACCAGTCGAACTCGAGGGTGAAGCCGTGGCGCTTGGCGGCCTTTTCAAGGACGCGCACGCCCTCCGGCACGACCTCCTTGCCGATCCCGTCGCCCGGAATGACGGCGATGCGATAGTGGCGTGATGTCATGGGATCGGCTCTCCGCGGATGGGACGGCTGGGTTCGGGAGTTCAGGCGGCGCTCGGCGGCCAGGGCGTCTCGGCGACGGGGGTCACCGGCCCCCGACCCTCGAACCAGGAAACGAGGTTGTCCACGAGGAGGTTGCCCATGGCACGGCGGGTATGGTGGGTGGCCGAGCCCACATGCGGCAGCAGGACGACGTTGTCCAAGGCGATGAGGGCGTCGGGAACCTGGGGTTCGTCCGCGAACACGTCGAGGCCGGCCGAGTGGATCACCCCCTGCTGCAGGGCCGCGATCAGGGCGTCCTCGTCGACGAGGCTGCCGCGCGCCACGTTGATGAGGATACCCTCCGGGCCGAGGGCGCCCAGCACCTCCGCGGTGACGAGGGGCCCGGCTCCGCCGCCGGGCGCCACGACCACGAGGACGTCGCAGGCCCGCGCCAGCTCGATCGCGCTCGGGTGGTAGTCATAGGCCACCTCGGGTTGCCGGCGGCGGCCGTGATAGGCGATGGCGCAGCCGAATCCATCGAGGCGCGTGGCGATGGCGTGTCCGATCCGCCCGAGGCCGAGGATGCCGATGCGGCGCCCGCGCAGGGAGGGCGAGAGCGGAAACGGGGCTTTCGGCCAGGAGCCCGAGCGGAGATAGCGGTCGGCCTGTGGGAGGCGGCGGACGGTGGCGAGGAGCAGGCCGAGGGCGAGGTCGGCGACCTCCTCGGTGAGCACGTCCGGAGTGTTGGTGACGACGGCGCCCAGGTCCTTGGCGGCCGCGACGTCGATCGTGTCGTAGCCGACACCGAAATTGGTGACGATCTCCAGGGCGGGGAGGCGCGCGAAGAGATCGGCTCCCGCCGGCGCCTGTCCTCCCACCACCACGCCGCGGATGGCCGGGCCGACCTCCGCCAGGAACGCGTCCCGATCGGTGGCCCGATCGAGGCGGTGGAGGACGAAGCGCTCGTCGAGGGCCCGGATCGTATCGGGAAGGATCGCCTTCAGCAGCAGGATCTCCGCCTTCGCATGCGCTGTCATGGGGCCTCTTCGCAGTTGCGTGTTCCGTGGAGGTGGCGCTCCCGCTCCGGGGCGAAGCCACCTTGTGCTTTCCGCCAACGGAGGGTGGACCGCAACCCGGAGCCGACCCGCTCGGCAAGACCGCGTTGCGCCAATCCCATACAGGCCGCGAGGACTGTCTCGTTCCTCTGGCCGCGCGGAAGGCCGGACCTGACTTTGACCACCGTGGCGCTGACGAAATCTTCGGTCAAAGCGGACAGAACGGCTCGCTCCTCATCACTGAGCGGTCGCATCGTACGGATTTCCTCGGCACGTCGGTTCCCGGAAGACGGCCGCCGCCCGGAGCCGGGCGACGGCGGTGGAGGCCGTGCGGGGCCGGATCGCGCCCCGCACGGATCGGTCGCCGCTTACTCGGCGAGTTCGCGCATGACCTTGATCAGGTCCGACTTGCCCTCGAAGCCGATGCCGGGAAGCTCCGGCATGACGATGTGGCCGTCCTCGACCTTCACCCCGTCCGGGAAGCCGCCATAGGGCTGGAACAGGTCCGGGTAGCTCTCGTTGCCGCCCAGCCCGAGGCCGGCCGCAATGTTGAGCGACATCTGGTGACCGCCATGCGGGATGCAGCGCTTGGGCGACCAGCCGAACTGCTCCAGCACGTCGAGGGTGCGGAGATACTCGACGAGTCCGTAGGAGAGGGCGCAGTCGAACTGCAGGTAGTCGCGGTCTGGCCGCATGCCGCCGTAGCGCAGGAGGTTGCGGGCATCCTGGTGCGAGAACAGGTTCTCGCCGGTCGCCATCGGGCCGGGATAGAACTCGGAAATCGCGGCCTGCAGGGCGTAGTCGAGGGGATCGCCGATCTCCTCGTACCAGAACAGCGGGTACTGGCGCAGCATCTTGGCGTAGGCGATGCCCTGTTCGAGGTTGAAGCGGCCGTTCACGTCGACGGCGAGCTGCGCCTGCGAGCCGATCTCCTTCAGCACGGCCTCGATGCGGCGCTGGTCCTCCTCGATCGGCACGCCGCCGATCTTCATCTTCACGACGTTGTAGCCCCGGTCGAGATAACCGCGCATCTCGGCGCGCAGCTGGGTGTCGTCCTTGCCGGGATAGTAATAGCCGCCGGCCGCGTAGACGAAGACGCGCGGATTGGCCTCGACGCCCTTCTGCTCGGCGAGCATCCGGAACAGCGGCTTGCCGGCGATCTTGGCGGTGGCGTCCCAGATCGCCATGTCGAGGGTGCCCACCGCCACCGAGCGCTCGCCGTGGCCGCCGGGCTTCTCGTTGGTCATCATCGCCGCCCAGAGCTTGTGCGGGTCGAGGTTGTCGCCAGCCTCGTTCAGCACGCTAGCGGGCTCGGCCTCGAGGATGCGGTTCTTGAAGCGCTCGCGGATGAGGCCGCCCTGGCCGTAGCGGCCGTTGGAATTGAAGCCGTAGCCCACCACCCGGCGGCCGTCGCGCTCCACGTCCGTGACCACGGCCACGAGGCTGGCGGTCATCTTCGAGAAGTCGATATAGGCGTTGCGGATGGGCGAGGAGATCGGCTTGGTGATCTCGCAGACGTCGACGATACGCATGGTGGCTCTCCTTGAGATGCGAAGGGATTCGCGCGGGGGGAAGGGATGGAAGCGGACGAAAGCAGCCGGAAGGTCTAGTGGGCGGCCGCCACGGGGCGGGGCAGGGCATGCCCGGCTTCCGTGTCGGGAACGACGTCCTCGGATGAGACGGCGGCCCGGTTGCGGTAGGCCTCCTCCGCCTTGGCGAGGTCGAAGGCGCCTTCCCACTTGGCGACCGCGATGGTGGCGACCGCGTTGCCGATGAGGTTCGTGACCGCCCGTGCCTCGTTCATGAAGCGATCGACGCCGAGCAGAAGGACGAGGCCGGCGACCGGGACGGTGTGGATGCTCGACAGGGTGGCGGCGAGGGTGACGAACCCGGCCCCGGCGACACCCGCCGACCCTTTCGAGGTCAGGAGCAGCACGCCCAGGACGAGGAGCTGGTCGCCGATGCCCAGCGGCGTGTTGGTGGCCTGGGCGACGAAGATCGCCGCCATGGTCAGGTAGATGCAGGTGCCGTCGGCGTTGAAGGTGTAACCCGTCGGCAGAACGAGGCCGACCACCGACTTCTCGCAGCCCACCCGCTCCAGCTTGGCCATCATCCGGGGCATCACGGCCTCGGTGGAGCAGGTCCCGAAGGTGATGAGGATCTCGTCCTTGAAGAAGCCGAGGACCTTGAAGAGCGAGAACCCGGTCCAGGCGCAGACGGAGCCGAGCACCAGCACGACGAACAGGATCGACGTGGCGTAGACACCGAGCATGAGGTAGGCGAGGGACCAGACGGTGCCGAACCCGTACTTACCGATGGTGAAGGCGACGCCGGCACCCGCACCGATGGGGGCCAGGCGCATCACCATGGCGACGATGCGGAACAGCGCGTCGAGCAGGCTGTCGATGACGACGACCACCGGCTTGCCGCGTTCGCCCGCCTGAACCAGGGCGAGGCCGAAGAGCAGCGAGATCAGGATGATCTGCAGCATGGCGCCCTTGGCGAAGGCATCCACCATCGTCGAGGGGATGATGTCCATGAGGAAGCCGACGATGCCGGGCTGCGCTTCCGCCCGCTTGGCGTAGGAGGCGATGGCGCTGCCGTCGATATGCGTGGCGTCGATGTTCATGCCGACGCCCGGCTGCATCACGTTGACCACCACGAGGCCGATGACGAGGGCCAGCGTCGAGACGACCTCGAAGTAGATCAGCGCCCGCACACCGATGCGGCCGACCTCCTTCATGTTACCCATCTTGGCGATGCCGACCACGATGGTACCGAAGATGACCGGCGCGAGCAGCATCTTGATCAGCTTGATGAAGCCGTCCGCCAGGGGCTGCAGCGTGACGGCGACGTCCGGCAGGAAATACCCGACGAACCCGCCGATGACGATTGCTATGAAGACTTGAACATAGAGTCGGCTTAGCCATGACTTCATGATCTGTTTCCTCCTGATCTGCCACTTAGCGGGCAGCTTGATTAGTGATCCCTCTTGTGGGGCTTGATGCTGTGGGTACGCCTGGACACCCTCGTCCGGCCAATGCCATGTTCGGTTCGGGCTATGCGCGAACGGCATCGGGCTGGACGGACGGATGGACATGGTCCGACCGATGGATCTGGGCTGATCGATGGATCTGGACTGGCTGAAGGACTTCCTCGCGCTGGCGGAGCAGAAGACGTTCTCGCGGGCGGCGGAGGCCCGGAGCGTGACGCAGCCGGCCTTCAGCCGGCGCATCCGGGCTCTCGAGGATTGGGTCGGGACGCCGCTCTTCGCACGGGGCGCGCAAGGGGCGGCGCTGACCCCGGCCGGCGTCACCTTCCTCCCGGCAGCCCAGGCTCTGCTGCACAGCCTGGAGCGGGCCCGCCGCGAGACGCGGGCGGTGGGCGCTCAGGATACGGCGACGCTCTCCATCGCCGCGACCCACGCCCTATCGTTCACGTTCTTTCCGAGTTGGGTCCGCCGGGTCATGCGATCCCGGACGCTGGGCACGCTCAATCTCATTTCGGACAGCATGGAAGCCTGCGAGCAGATCATGCTGTCGGGCGAGGTGCACTTCCTGCTCTGCCACTTCCACGGGAACGCCCCGACGCGGTTCGAGCCCGACCGGTTCGAGAGCGTGCGGGTCGGCGACGATCGTCTCATCCCGCTTTGCGCGCCCTCGGGAGACGGCGCGGGTCTGTGGTCGCTGCCGGGATCGTCCGCCGAGCCGGTTCCCTACCTGGCCTACAGCCAGGCCTCGGGCCTCGGGCGCATCCTGGCGAGCTGCCGCAACGGGGATTCGTTCCACCTCGACACCCGCTTCACCTCGCATCTCGCCGCGACGCTGACGACCATGGCGCGCGAGGGGCACGGCGTCGCCTGGCTCCCACAAACGGTCGCGGCCGACGATCAGACGCGCGGTCGCCTCGTCCGCGCGGGGCACGAACAGTTCGACGTGCCCATCGAGATCAGACTGTTCCGCTCGCTCGAGTGCCGCAATCACGCCGCCGACGAGCTTTGGGACTATCTCACCGGAGCGCAAACCTCATAGCTCGTGGGTGCGTCGATCACAGCCGCATACCCGTGGAGCACGGCCAGTCTTGGACCGGTGGACATCTGCTTTCGGGAAGTCAGTCAATTGCCGTCTATGGCGAAGTTGGGGTCTGCCGTCCCTTCGGAGAGGAGTCGGCAAGACAGGTCGATAGCCTATGAACCGAATCGGGCCGACCCCTGAACGGCCCACTCCCGCATATCTCCCGGGGGGCTCCGCGATCCTACCCAGGGTGCTTGACGACACCGTCACTCGGCATCCGGCTGGCGAGCGCATCGATGGCGAGGCGTGACCGCAACGGCAGATACCGTGCCGCGGGCCAGACGGCGTAGCAATCCATGGTCGCGTAGGGCCGCTCCGCCCAGAGCTGGACGAGTTCACCCTTTTGCAGGCTGTCGCGGATCAGCCAGTGTTGGAGCCAGCAGAGGCCGAGCCCCGCCTTGGCGGCGCTCAGAATGACTTCGACGTCGTCGAACCGCAGCCTGGAATGTGGGGAAACCGGGACGAGGACGCCGTTGGCATCCGGCAGGCGCCAGGCATAGCCGCGGTCGCCGCGCGCATAGGCGAGCGCGTCGTGCCCGGCGAGATCCGCGAGCTCCTCCGGGCGTCCGCGTGCATCGAGGTAGGACGGGGAGGCGCAGAGCACCATACGTTCCGTCACCAGCCGCCGGGCACGCAGGGAGCTGTTGTTGCCGAGCGCGCCGAAGCGCAGCCCGAGGTCGAAGCCGTCGGCGATCAGATCGATGACCCGGTCGCTGAAATTCAGGTCGAGTTCCAGCTTCGGATGCGCCTTGGCGTAGTCGAGCAGGATCGGCGCCGCGCAGCGCCGGCCGAGGAGAACCGGCATCGAGATCCGCAATCGCCCCGCCACCTCCTGGCGGCCCGATTCGAGGAGCGCCTCGCCGGTCCGCAATTCCGCGACGGCGCGCAGGCAATGTTCGTAGAATTGCTGCCCGGCTTCCGTCAGGCTCTGGGTGCGCGTGGTCCGTTGGAACAGGCGCACGCCGAGCCGCTCCTCGAGCCGGGCCACGGCCTTGCCGACGGCGGACCGGGACAGGGACAGCCGGTCCGCCGCCCGCGCGAACCCGCCAGCCTCTACCGCCTCCACGAAGATCTGCACGCCGTCGAACTTGTCCCGCATCGGTCGCCCGATCCTGCCGATCCTGATCCGTCGATTGTAGCGCCACAGGCAACAAAGAAGCGAATACTCAGATCTGAAGCCGCAGAAAAATCTACGCTAGAGGAAGGGCGGACGGACGGCGAGGCCCCGACAGGAGCGGCCCCGCCCAAAGGGCGGCAGAGGCCGAGTCCCGTAGGCGCGCCCCGGATGGAAAAGGAAGAACTGAGGATGAGCGCGAAAGTCGTTGTGGTCACCGGCGCGAGCAGTGGCTTTGGAAAACTCACGGCCCTGGAACTGGCGAGGCGCGGTCACAGCGTCATCGCGACCATGCGGGATGTCGAGGGCCGGAACAGCGCGGTCCGGAACGAACTGATCGAGGCCGCGAAGGCGGAGGGGAATCCCCTGCAGGTCCTCGAAATGGATGTGGTCAGCGACGACTCGGTCGAGGCCGCCATCGCTCGGGTCATCGCGCAGCACGGCAGGATCGACGTTCTGGTCAACAATGCCGGCCTGATGCCCATCGGGGTGACGGAAGCCTACACGATCGCCGATGTCGAACGGCTGTTCGCGGTCAATGTCTTTGGGGCGGTCCGCGCCGACCGTGCCGTCCTGCCGCATATGCGCGCCGCCGGCAGCGGACTGATCGTGCAGGTCACGTCGCTGATGGGACGCTTCGTCATACCGTTCTTCGGTGTCTATGCGGCGACCAAGTTCGCGCTCGAGGCCCTGGCGGAGACTTATCGCTACGAGCTGAGCGGCTTCGGGATCGATTCGGTCATCGTGGAGCCGGGCCCGTTCCCCAGCAACCTGATCTCGTCCAGCCCCGAGCCGTCCGATACGGACGTACTGACCGCCTATGGCGCAGTGGCGTCGATCCCGGGCCAGATCAAGGACAACGCCGACAAGTCGTACGACCCCGCCCATCCTCCGCGCCCGCAACTCGTCGCCGATGCGATCGCCGGGCTGGTCGAGGCAACAGAGCGGCGTCCCCTGCGCACGGTGGTCATGCCCGAGGGCGTGGATTTCGGCGTCGCGCGCATCAATGAGGCAGTGGCTCCGATCCAGAACGACATGCTTCGGGCCATGGGCATGGCACACGTCATCTGAAACATGAGGCGGCGGGACATGCCACCCGCCGCTTTTTGACGGGTTCGGTTTCGCTCGATGGAGGGGACGTTGCCTCGTGGAGGCCTTCCAGCCCCTGCGCTGAACGGATCGGGATGCCCCGGATGTGGCCGAACGGCCGGTTCGGCACGCTCCCGGATGCCTGCGGGATCAGAGCTGATTGAACCGTTGTCGCTGCCGCCGCGACCGGTACAGTTGCTAACTTTTGACAGCTTCATGGCCCTGTGACACCGTCCGGTCATGTCGAGCACGCCGACCCGCAACATCGCCCTGACCCATGAGCTGGAGAGCTACATCAAGGGTCAGGTCGCGAGTGGGCATTATGCAAATGCCAGCGAAGTCGTCCGCGCCGGTCTTCGCCTTTTGATCGAGCGTGACCACGCGGTGCCTCGCTCCCGCGGCCATAGCTCCGCCAAAGCGGCGGACAGATGATGACCGCCTCGATTGCCGCTCCGTCCGCCCCGCACGACTTCCAGGCGGATATCATTGCGGTCGAGGGCATCGCCGCGGTTCCGACGATCCTGAACGTGGTCTGTCGGACGACGGGCATGGGCTTCGCCGCCATCGCCAGGGTGACGGACGACCGCTGGGTCGCCTGTAGCGTCAAGGACGACATCGCCTTCGGTCTGGCGCCGGGCGGCGAGCTGCCGGTCGCCACCACGATCTGCGACGCGATCCGCTCGTCCGGGACGGGCGTGGTCATCGACCACGTGTCCGAGGACCCGGCGTACCAGGCGCATCCGACCCCGGAGATGTACGGCTTCCAGAGCTACATCTCGATGCCCATCACCCTGCCGGACGGCAGCTTCTTCGGCACGCTCTGCGCCATCGACCCTCGTCCGGCCCGACTGAACACGCCGGAGACAGTCGGCATGTTCAGGATGTTCGCCGACCTCATCGGCTTCCATCTCGACGCGCATAGGCGCCTCGCCGACCGGGAGGCGCTCCGGCGCAGCGACGCCTTCGTCAGAGGCATCCTTAGGGCGAGCCCGGATTGCGTGAAGGTGCTCTCCGCCGACGGCACGCTGGAATTCATGAGCGCGCGGGGCCTGGAACTCAACCAGATCGGATCGCTGCAGGACGTGGTGGGGCAGGAATATGCCGGGCTCTGGCCGCAGGGCGAGCGCGCCAAGCTCCGCGATGCCGTCCGGCGGGCGGCCGCCGGAGAGGTCTCACGCATCGAGGGGCACGCCCAGACGGCCGATGGCGACCTCCGCTGGTGGGAGGTGAGCTTCGCGCCCTTCCAGCCTGACGAGGGCGGTGCCCTCAAGCTCGTCGGCATCTCCCGCGACATCACCGAGCGCTACCGGGCCGAGACCGCGCGGCAAGCTGGGGCGGAGGCCCTGCAAGCCCTGAACGACGACCTGGAGCGGCAGGTCGCGGAGCGGACGGCGGAGCTTCGTCTGTCGCGCGACATCCTCCAATCCAGCGCCGCGCCCATCTGCGCCTTCGACACCGCGTACCGGCTCATCGCCTTCAATCAGGCCCATAGCGACGAGTTCTTCCGCATCTTCGCCCACCGCGTGCAGGTCGGCGAGGTGTTCCCCGACCTGTTCCCGCCGGACCAGGCCCCGGTCATGCGCGGGTTGATGGAGCGCGCGCTCCGGGGCGAGACATTCACCGTCACCGAGGAATTCGGCGACCCCGACCTGGCGAAGCCCTATTGGGAGGTGTCCTACTCGCCCTTGCGCGACGAAGTGGGACACATCGTCGGGGCGTTCCACTACGCCAAGGATATCTCGGAGCGGCTACGCGCCGAGACCGCACTCGCCAACACGCAGGAAGCGTTGCGCCAATCGCAGAAGATGGAGGCCGTCGGGCAGCTGACCGGGGGCGTGGCGCACGATTTCAACAACCTTCTCACCATCATCCGCTCCTCCGTCGATTTCCTGCGCCGGCCGGAGCTGCCCGAGGAGCGCAAGCGGCGCTACCTGGATGCGGTCTCGGACACGGTCGACCGCGCGGCGAAACTGACCGGGCAGCTCCTCGCCTTCGCCCGCCGCCAGGCTCTCAAGCCCGAAGTGTTCGAGGTCGGCGAGCGCCTGCGCGCCGTCTCCGAGATGATCGACACCGTGACCGGGGCCCGCATCCGCCTGACGGTCGAGACGCCGGACGAGCCCTGCTTCGTCAAGGCGGACCTGAGCCAGTTCGAAACCGCCCTCGTCAACATGGCGGTGAATGCCCGCGATGCGATGGACGGGGAGGGGACCCTGACCCTGACTCTGGTGCGCCGGGGAAAGCTGCCGCCGATCCGGGGGCATGCGGTCGCCCTTGGAGCCTTCGCGGCGATCTCCCTCACCGATACGGGCACCGGAATCGCGCCTGAGCAGTTGGGCCGCATCTTCGAGCCGTTCTTCACCACGAAGGAGGTGGGGAAGGGAACCGGCCTCGGCCTCAGCCAGGTGTTCGGTTTCGCCAAGCAGTCGGGCGGCGATGTCGACGTGTCGACCAGGCTCGGGCACGGCACGACGTTCACGCTCTACCTGCCCGAGATCGTGATCGAGCAGAACGGCGCGGACCGCGAGATACCGCAGCCGGCCCCGGGCTCCCCGATGGGTGCGGGCCAGCGCATCCTGGTGGTCGAGGACAATATCGAGGTGGGCCGCTTCGCCACGCAGATCCTCGAAGACCTCGGCTACCGCACCACCTGGGCCGTCAATGCCGAGGAAGCCCTGGAGCTGTTGGGGAGCGAGGGCAACGGATTCGACGCCGTGTTCTCGGACGTGGTGATGCCGGGCATGGGCGGCATCGCCCTGGCCAAGCGATTGCGCGCGCAGCTGCCGAGCCTGCCGATACTGCTCGCCTCAGGCTACAGCCACGTCCTGGCGCAGGATGGAACGGAGGGATTCGAGCTTCTGCACAAGCCGTACTCGGCCGAACAGCTCGGGCGCATCCTGAGGCAATTGACGACGAAGCGGATGAACGCGCTCGTCGACTGATCGAAGCGGCATTCGCGAATTCCTAGCGTCGAAGTCGGGAAGCCTGCCCCCTGACATCGATCGTCCGCTGGTGCTTCCGTGCTCGGAACCTAGATCCAGCCCCACATCGTCACCACGCTCCGGACATTTCATGGCTCATCGCATCCTCGTCACCGGAGCCAGCGTGGCCGGCTGTACCCTCGCATGGTGGCTCGCCCATCTCGGAAACGAGGTCACCGTGGTCGAACGGGCACCCGCCTTCCGGGACGGCGGCCAGAACATCGACGTGCGCGGCGTCGGCCGTGAGGTACTGCGCCGGATGGGGCTGGAACAGATCGCCCTCGAACGCGGAACGGGCGAAACCGGAACCGCTTGGGTCGATGACGAGGGCCGGATCGCCGCTCAATTCCTCGTGGACAGGGACGGCGGCGACGGACCGACGGCCGAGATGGAGATCCTGCGCGGGGACCTCGCCCGCCTTCTCTACGAGGCCGGGCGCGACACGGCACGGTTTCGCTTCGGTGACAGCATCGACAGGATTGACCAGGACGGGGAGGCGGCGACCGTCACCTTCGCGAACGGTCGCACCGAGCGCTACGACGCCGTCGTCATCGCCGAGGGTGTCGGTTCGGCGACGCGCGAGCTCGTCTTCCCCGGCGAGAACGATCCGCGCTGGATGGATCTCGTCATCGCCTATTTCACCATCCCGCGCGTCTCCGACGACGACCGACTCTGGCGCTGGTACAACGCGACCGGTGGCCGGAGCGTCTCGCTTCGACCTGATCGCAACGGCACCACGCGGGCGATGCTGTCCCTCCGGCAGCCGCCGGGGAACGAGCAAAGCTGGGACAGCGACCAGCAGAAGGCGTTCCTGCGGGAGCGCTTCGCCGGTGCCGGCTGGCAGACCGGACGTGTCCTCGCCGGCCTGGACACGACGGAGGATTTCTACTTCGACGTCCTTCGCCAGGTCCGGATGCCGCACTGGTCGAAGGGCCGCGTCTCACTGGTGGGTGATGCGGCCTGGTGCGCCACGCCGCTCGCGGGCATCGGCACTACCCTCGCCATAACCGGCGCCTTCGTGCTGGCCCACGAGCTCTCGCGGACCGCCGATATTCGCTCGGGCTTCGATGCCTACGAGAGGGCGATGCGACCGATGGTCGAGCAGGGCCAGGGCGTCCCGAAGATCGCCCCGAAATTGGCGAACCCGAAAAGCCGCCTCGGCATCCGTCTCCTCCACGGTGCGTTGCGCTTCGCCAGCATGCCCATCACACGGCGTATCGCGGGAAAACTGTTCTCGAATGCGCCGAAGGCACCCGACATGTCGCGTTACGACCCTCCGACCACGGCTGACGAGGGGCCATCCTCCACGCTTCGGACAGTTTGATCGCGGCGCGACGATAGCGCCGGGACCCGACAGGGCCAGCCGAGCGACGGACACCGGACCGAACGGCCGGGCGACTCCTCACCCTCAGCGCAGGCGCGCGGACATCGTCGTCATTGGCCCAGGGCAAGGGTGAGGCGGTAACGCGCCTGGCTCACCCGGCCCTTCACGGTGCCGACGGGGCAGCCAAGCACGGCGGCCGCCTCCTCATGCGTGAGTCCATCCACCGTCACCAGCAACAACGTCTCTCGCTCCTCCATGGGAACGGCATCCAGGGCGGCCTGTAATACGAGATGGGCGGCCCCTTGCTGCTGGTTGGCAGCAGCCGAGTGTTCGGCCGCGACGGCACCGTCGAAATCCAAGATCCGGCGCCTCACGCGCCTGTGCTTGTTGTGGTGGATATTGCGCAGGATCGTGAACAGCCACGCCACGAGGCTGGTGCCCTCAGCGAACCGGGAGCGCTGTTCCCAGGCCCGCATCAGCGTGGCCCGGACCATGTCGTCGGCCTCCACGATGTTGCCGGTGCGCAGGAGAGCGAAGCGGCGCAGGCGCGGCACGAGGGCGATCAACCCGTCGCCGAACGCCTTCGAGACCTGCCGCTCCGCCTCCGCGTCGAGCAGGGCGGCCCTGAGCCGGAGCAGAACCCTACCGAGCCGCGTATCGGCCTCGACCGTGCCCGCTCTCGGAATGAGCTCTTCAAGTCTTCGTCCAAGCTCATCCTGCACAGGGGGATTCGAGCCATCTGGATATGAAGATTCTTTAGCTTCTGTGGTGACGTACATTCCGCAGATACGTCCTTGTACCGGATAGCGGCCGGAGGTCGCCGTGCTTCTACGGTTGAGAATACGTACGCGCTTTTGGATGATCGCTCACGTTCACGTCAATGATCCAGATATACCAGTCTTTCGCTTTCACACATCGGAACCGCCGGCCACCCCCACCTGTTAGAGGCGGGCTTGATACAGGCGGCACGGAAGGCGGTCGAAGGTGGTTGGCGGCGGCAGGCATGAGCTTCGGCGGGTCGGCGGGCGCAAGGACTGTCTTGTCTCGATCGTCATGACGGGCGGCCACACGGAGGCCGCCCGCCGGAAGCTCCACGAGCATTCCGCAGACGTTGTCCAGAGCCGTAGCGACAGTTTCCCCTTGCTCTGAACTGACGAATAAAAATCACTCTACTAGTAGATTTGCATCATTGCTCGGTAGTGAGCACGGGCCACTTGAGGGGTGTGTCAGTCGCTGAGGCATTGGAGCATCCCGTGAGCGCGCAAAAGACGACCGATGCTTCCGACAAGCTCAAGGCCTCGGTGAAAGAGGCCATCGGAAAACTGGTCGGAGACCCAGAAGTCGAAGCCGATGGCAGATCTCAGCAGAAATTACTGAAACCCGACGTGAAACCGAAGACCACCCCAAAGTCGTAGCTTCGGCGGACCGTCACGCTTCACGAACATCCTTCACGACAAGAACAGGAGAGACATCATGGTCGATGCGGATCGCATCACGGGCGCCGCCAAGGAACTCGGCGGCAAAGTGCAGGGCACGGTGGGCGACCTCACTGGTTCGAAGCGGGATTCGGCGGAGGGCCGTGCCCGTGAGGCACAGGGTGCTGCCGAGAACCTGTATGGCCAGGCCAAGGACACCGTGCGCGACGCGGCCGATCAAGTGGTCGATACCGCCCGCGACATCGGCGGCAAGGTTCGCGACACGGTCGGAAACCTGATCGGGTCCGACGACGTCGAGGACCGCGCGCGCCGCGCCCAGGGCGCCGCTGCCGACACCTACGACCGCGCCGAGCGCTCCGTCCGCAGCGCTGGCGGCGAGGCCTATGACCGGGCCGAGGACGCCTACGAAAACGGCGGCAATTATCTGCGCCAAGGCGGCCGCGAAGCCAGCAACCAGATCGCCGAGCACCCTGTCGCCGCCCTGCTGGTCGCCGGCCTCCTCGGCTACGGAATCGGCCTCCTCATCCACGGCCGCGACTGACGCTTAGAGCGCTCTCCGCCGAAGTGGATGCCGGTTCGGCGAAAAAGAGCGCGGCAAAACAAAGGCCTGGAGATGTGCCGCGACCCAACGTGGTCGGGCGCAGCTCTAGCGCCGCGATCGATCGGTCCGACTGCGCCGTGACGGCGCGGTCGGACCCATGACTTCACCCACCCCCGAACGACCGAGCTTCTCGGACGACCGACGACCCGGAGTACCAGTATCGTGTCCACTTCCCCCCTTCTTGCGACCTCATCCACCCCGGCCGCCGCCGACACCCGCACCGTCCTGCTGAACCAGGTGTCGTGGGGCGCGATCTTCGCCGGCGCCGTCACCGCCCTGGTGACCCAGGTCATCCTCAACATGGTCGGCGTCGGCATCGGCCTGTCCAGCGTCGGACCGGTGGCCGCCGATAACCCGGCCGCCTCGACCCTGTCGCTCAGCGCCGGCATCTGGTTCATCGTCTCGGGCATCGTGGCCGCCCTGGCGGGCGGCTTCATCGCCGGGCGTCTCTCGGGCAAGCCCGTCACGGGCGCGGCCGGCCTGCACGGCCTCGTCTCCTGGGCGGTGACCACCCTCGTCGTCCTGTATCTTCTCACCTCCGCTGCGGGCGGCCTCATCGGCGGCGCCTTCTCCGGCGTGACCAGCACGCTGGGCGGAGCCGGCTCGCTGGTCGGCGGCACTGTGCAGACCGCGGCCCAGGCCGCTGCCCCGTCGCTGTCGAAGATCACCAACCCGCTCGACGGCATCGAGCAGAGCGTCCGCAACCAGGCTGCCGGCCAGGACCCGCAGGCCGCCAAGGACGCCGCCGTCGCCGCGATCCGCGCCCTGTTCACGGGTGATCCGAGCCAGAAGGCCCAGGCCGAGAACCGCGCCGCCGACGCGCTGGCCAAGGCCCAGGGCATCCCGGTCGAACAGGCCAAGACGCAGATCCAGGACTACCGCAAGCAGTACGAAGAGACCGTCGCCACCGCCAAGCAGAAGGCCGAGGCCGCAGCCGTGGCCGCCAAGTCCGCCGCCACCCAGGGCGCCTTCTACGGTGCGCTCGCCCTGATCCTCGGCGCGCTCGCCGGCTTCTTCGGCGGCCGCCTCGGCGCCCCGAAGCTCCACACCCTCGCCGACAGCTACGGCGCCCGCCGCGCCTGAGCCGATCCCCGGCCGGTCACCCGCGACCGGCCGGACCTCCCCCTGCGATCTCATCCCCGAACCGAAGGAGCATCCCCATGAGCAGCACCACGGACAAGCTGAAGGGCCTCGCCAACGAAGCCGCCGGCAACGTCAAGCAGGCCGCCGGCAAGGTCACGGGCAACGACAAGCTGGTCGCCGAGGGCAAGGCCCAGGAACTCAAGGGCGAGGCCCAGCGCACCGTCGGCGAGGCCAAGGATGGCGTCGCCTCGGTGGTCGACAAGGTCACGGGCAAGCACTGACCCCGCAAACGCTGACCCGAAAGGGCGGGCCCCGACCCGATCTGGGGCCCGTCACCTCCATCCATTTCGAACTCGGGAGTATCTCATGAACGGCGACCAGTTCCGCGGCGCATCCCGCCACCTCACGGGCCGCGCCCAGACCGCGCTCGGCGGAATCACCGGTGATCCCGCCCGTCAGGTGCGCGGCGCCGTCAATCAGGTGGCCGGCGGTGCGCAATACGCCTACGGCCGGGCCCGTGGCCGGGCCGAGGATTTGGCCCAGGATGGCCGAGACATCGCCCATGAGATCCGGGATCGCGCCGGAAATCTCGTCGAGGACGGACGTCACCTCGTTGACGAGGCGCGAGATCGGGCCGGACACCTCATTGCCGATGGGCGCGACCTCGCGCGTCACGCCCGCAAGCGCGGCACGACCTACGGCCGGCAGGCCGTTCGCTACGCCGACAACAACCGAGCCTCCGCCCTGTTCGGCCTCGCCGCCGTCGCTTTCGCGGTCGGATGGCTGTCCCGTTCCAAGCGTTGATCCCTCGTCCTCGGAGACCATCCCATGATCCGCAAGCTCCTGACTGCCTTCCTGCTTCCGAAGGTCATCGCCTATGTCAGCCGCCGCTTCGGCGGCAGGTCCGCCGCCCCGCCGAACCGTCGGGGCTACTGATCCGGTTTCGGCATTTCCCCATCTTACGTCAGGAGACCACCTCACGATGAAGCTGCCCTTCGCCCTCGCCGCCACCTTGGCCGCAACCCTGATCGGGCTTCCGGCCCAGGCCTCCCCGGCCACCGTCTCTCCGATCGAGGCGCTGGTCCGTGGTGACCTACCGACCGGGTACGTGCAGCACCGTCGCTTCGGTCATCGGCACGGCTGGCGTGGCGGGCGTGGATACGGCCGGGGCTACGGCCATCGTCGTGGCTACGGCTACCGCCGTGGTCCCGGCGTGGGCGCCGCCGTCGGCGCAGGCGTGGCAGGCCTTGCGGCGGGGGCCATCATCGGCGGTGCCATCGCCAACTCGCAGGCCCAGGCCGCCCCGCGTGGGGTCCCGGCCGAGGCCGTCGCAGCCTGCGCCCGCCGTTTCCGCTCTTACGACGCGGCCAGCGGAACCTATCTCGGCAACGACGGCGACCGTCACACCTGCCCCTGATCCATCGATGGGGCCCGGACACGCCCGGAAAATGCCGGCGTCGCTCCGCCCCGGCTCCCGTGGAACTCCTTCCAACGCCGGCTCGGCTCCCATGCCGGGCCGGATTTCCGCGGACTGCCTTCCGCCCCCCACTCCCCACCGACAAGGACGACAGATGAGCAAGGGCTATCCCTCGATGACCGCGCTGCTGGGCCTGTTGGCCGTGGCCGGCTACCAGAACCGCGACAAGCTCGCCGAACTGCTGAAGGGGCACGATGCCCCGTCGGCTCCGTCCCTGAGCCCGAACCACGGCACCGTCCCGCCGATTCCCAACACCAGCGCGAACACCGGCTCCACGGGCGGCCTCGGAAGTCTTCTGGGCGGCCTCGGCACGGCCGGCGTGGGCGGGCTGATCGCCAGCGGCCTGAGTGAACTCGTCGATCACTTTACCAAGGGCGGTCATGGCGAGACCGCGACGTCCTGGGTCAACCAGGGCGCCAACCGCGACATTCCCGAGGCGGATCTGGAACGTGCCATCGGCACGGACACCCTCGACCACCTCACCCAGCAGACCGGGCTGAGCCGCGCCGCGCTCCTGTCCCGCCTCTCGCGCGAGCTGCCCTCGGCCATCGACCGCTACGCCGCCGACGGCCGCAAACCGGCTTAAGGCCAGACCTGCCCGACACGAAGCCACGATGCGGCCGGCGCATGACTGCGCCGGCCGCATACGACACCGGGCGATGCCGCGCCGGGGTTCGATCCACCGCCTTCCCCGACACCGCGAGACCCTCATGGCCATCGACTACCGCTCGGAACTCCGCCGACCCTTGCCCTTCAGCCTCGCTGTCGTGGCCGCGATCCTGCTGGTCTGGCTCATCGTCGCCTCTATCGCGGGCGCACGCCAGCGCAGCGCCCGGGACCATCGGATCGAAGATCTGCAGAGCCAGCAGATTGCGCTCCGCGCCGATCTGGAGCGGCAGGTCTCGACCGTCGGAACCCTGAATGCGCTCCAGGCCAAGATCGCCACCGCCCAGCAGCAGGGCCAGCAGGCGAGCCAGGCCGCCGAGCAGGCGAAGTCGCGCGGCGCAGCCCTGACGCAGGAGCAGCAGACGGCCGAGGCCAAGGCGGCCGAGGCAAAGCAGACGGCCGAGGCCGAGGCCCGCAAGCTCACCGAGCTGCAGAGCCAGGTCACGCAGGCCGAGAGAAAGCTGACGCCGTTGCGCGAGGCCATCACCACCGCGGAGACGTCGGCGGTGGACCGCGCCCGGGATCTCGCCGAGGTCGGTCGCCGTCTCGAGGACGCCCGCGTGCAGGAGGCCAAGCTCCGCGCCGATCTCGCGACCATGACGCAGGAGGCGACGGCCAAGACGGCCGACCTCGCCAAGGCCGAGGAGCGCCAGCAGAATGCCCGCGAGGCCGCCGCCGCCGCGCAGAAGGATCTGGCCGACGCGCGGGCAGCGACCGAGCAAGCCACCAAGCAGCGCACGGAAATCGATCAGGCCGTCGCCGAATTGAGCGCCAACAAGGACAAGCTCACTGCCGAGATCGGTCTCGCCAACCGCGACGCCCAGCAGGCGCGCGAGGCCCTGGCGACGGTCCGCAACGACCTCGCCGAGGTCCAGGCGCAACGCGACCGCGTCGTGTCCGAGCGTGGTCAGGCCGAGCAGGCGTTGCAGAAGCTCTCCGCCGACCGCGATGCCGGCACCGCTGCCCTCGACGCGCTGCGCAAGCGCCAGACCGATGCGCAGGGAGAGCTGGCCACGCTCACCGAGACCCTGGCCACCCGCAACAAGGAGGCTGCCTCCATCGACGAGCGCCTGGCCTCCGCCCGGCAGGATCTGAGCGCCGCGCAGGCGAAGCTCGCCGAGACCCGCCAGCAGCTTGCCGCTCCGCCGTCCGTGGCGCCCGGCCAACCCGCTACCAATCAGCCGTCTCGTTGAGGCAACAACGACCCACGCGAGCACTGCTTGCGTGGGTCGTCCATCCGGCCCTGTCCCCTATGAAGATCGCAGCATGACCATCCGTATCTTAGCCCTGACGGGTCTCGCTCTCGTCGGAGCGCTAGCCATGACCCAGCCATCCGCGGCGCAGGAGGGCCCCGAAATGGAGGCCATGCGGGCGAGCTGCGGCGGCGATTACCTGCGACTCTGCGCGGGAATGAAGCCCGGCGGCCCTGAAGTGAAAGCCTGCTTCAAGCGCAATCGCCCGAACCTTTCGGAAGGATGCTCGAGCGCCATCGCGGCTTATGAGCGGTCGCGTGGCCGCTCCTCCGACGACGCCGCAGACTGACACGTAAGACGACAGCGCGTGCCCCGTCTTGCCCGGTGAGAGTGGCGTCAGGGACGTGCGACACGCAAAACACAGAGAAACGGATCGGATCCATGACCAAGTTCACCAAGGCCATCACCTATGCCGTGGCCGTCGCGGCCCTCGTCACGCTGGTGGTCGTCATCGTCCAATCGACGAGCATGCTCGCAAGCTCGTAGCGGGCGATGGGACGACCAATGTTTCGGAATGGCCTGCGGCATGTAGAAACGCCGCAGGTTCCTGTCGCGAACACGGAACGACGACCATAATCGAATAATCGGCGGATGAAGGAACGGTATTGACGCGAACTTGTTTCTTGCTTCCAAGTTTAAGTCGGAGGCATGCATGCGTCGCGTATCATCTGTCCTCTCGATCTTCAGGAAGCGCGCCAATCCTGAACAACCTCCGCAAAAGTCATTACGGTCAGGCTCTCCTGTCGCGCCCCATCCTCTGAGCGAAAGTCTCGTTTACCCGATGGGACAAAGCTATAGCTGGGGCGGCCCATCGACGGCGTCACATGGCTTCGCGCCGGCTATAGGCTATGACGGCTATCATGGCGGCAATGGCTACTGATCTTGTGACGAAATAAAATCACGGCGGAGACTGGAACAGTAACCCCGTGACTATCTAACCGACGGCGAGGTTGAGGGTGCGGTCCGCCGGCGAGAGCCTGACCTGGGAACCCCATCCGAACGGCAGGAAATCCTGCTCGATACCGTCCGCGAATACGACACCGCCGTCGTTCATCCGCGAGGTGATGAGGAGCCCGGCGTCTTTCAGCTTGCCGGCGCGCAGCCGCGTGGTGCTGGCGACGCTGGGGAAGGGCTCGCGCACCCAATAGCCCACCGCCGCCTCCTCGGTTCCGAGCGAGATGGTCAGATGCGTCGCCTCGGCGATGGAGCGGGCCCACCCGGTGATCCCGGTCCCGGAGGCCACGATGAGCCCGCTGGAGGAATGATCCTCGGCCTCGTCCGCCGTCTCGATCCGATAGCGTGCGGATTGGTGGCTGCGATGCCCGACGAAGATCTCGTTGAGGGCAAACAGCGTCTCGCCGTGGTCGAGGATTGCCCGGACCATGGTGCGACGCTCGATCGCCGCCGCACCGTTCACGCTGGCGGGGAGGAGAGCGCCCAACCGCTCGACGGCGATGCGGGCGAGGATACCGTCATAGAGGTCCGGCGCCGGGTTGATGCCGATGACGGGCTGCGCTCCGAGATACTTCGCCACATTCGCCACGAGCCCATCCTGCCCCACGGCGACGATCACGTCGTTGGGGGCGAAGAGGAAACGGTCGAGATCGGCCCGCCGGACCAGGGCTTGGCGCCACTCGTCAGGAACCGAGGCCCGCGCACGGGCGAGCACGGCGTGGAAACGCTCGTGGCGCTCCACCACGTCCTCGAGCTTCTGCCCACGGCTCTCGAGGAAGAAGCGCGCCTGACCGCTCGTGGCGTGCCGGGCGATCAGGGCCTCGTAATCGGTCTCGCGGATGACGAAGACCGCGCGGTGGGTGAGGGCGGCCATGCCTAGCGCGCTCCCACCATCGGACGGGGCTTGTGAAACTCGCCCATCACGGCGGCGAGGAGGTCGGGCGTCACGCTGACATGCTCGATCGTGTCGAGCTTGCCCGCCAGTTCCTGCGCGGCGAGGCCGAGCAGAACCGCGGGCGGCAGGTCGCGGTAGATCGCGACGCGCTGCGCCTCGGCCAGGACCCTGGCCCCTTCGACGAGGCGGATGCGCTCCGCTTCCGCCATCGCCTCGACGCCTTGCGCCTCGGCGAGACCGGCGGCGCGGCTTCGCGCGTTCTCGGCCTCCTCGGAGATGAGGAGCTTCTCCCGACGCGCCAGTTCCGTGCGCGTGGCGAGTTCGTTCTCGGCGATGGCGCGCTCCTTCTCCACGGCCAGCGCACGACGGGAGAAGGTCGCCTCGTCGGCCTTCTGCTGAAGCGCTTCGAAGGTCGGGGTCTGCAGGGCGCGTTCGAGCTCGCTCGTCGGCGCGAGGTTGGTAAGCCGCACCGACACCGCCGAGACGCCGATCTCGGCCAGGGACTGGTCCGCCGCCAGAACGGTCTCCAATCCTCCGCGCAGGGGCTCGGGGCCGGCATCCAGGATGGCGCGCACCGGCTTGCCACCGAGATATTGCAGCACCGCCTGACTGGCGATGCCGGCGATGCGGGCCTCGATCTTCTCGATCGGCTCACCCTGGAGCTTTCCGTTGCGAAGGCCGATGGAGAAATCGATGCGGTTCGCCAACCGCTCGGGATCGACCACGTGCCAGCCGATCGTCCCCTGCACGGCGACGGCCTGGAAATCCTGGCTGCGGCCCCGCACGAACAACGTCATCTCGCGGTCGTCCATCGGCACTTCGGCGATGCTCGACGTCTCGGGGCGGAACCAGAACACGAGGCCCCGGCCGCTCTGCCGGATGCGTCCCTTGCGATAGCGGATGACGTGGCTGCTCGCCTCGCTCCTCAGTTGCGCGATCAGGCCGATATTGCGGATCGTCGCCATGGAAATCCTCCTGTGCGTTCAGCGAGATGGTTGAAATCGGTAGAGTTCGGCCGGCCGGAACGACGTTCCGGCCTCACGCAATCCGGTCGGCGCCAGCCAGCCCCGGTCGAGCATTCTGCGTCGGAAAGCCGGCTTGTTGAGCGTGGTGCCGAGCACCGCCTCGTGCACGTCCTGCAACTGGCGCAGGGTGAAGTGCTCGGGCAGGAGGGCAAAGCCCACATCCGAATAGTCGAGCTTGCCGCGCAACCGCAGGATCGCCATGGCCAGGATGGCGGCATGGTCGAAGGCGAGGGGAAGCGTCTCTCCCTTCGGCGACAGGGCCGTCACCTCTCCGCCCGTCTCGCCCGGCCACGGCACCGCGATGGTGGCCGGCATGAGGGCCGCCGAGCGCTCCAGCGCCTCAGCGAAGTCAGCCTCCGGCAGAAGAGCCAGATAGGCGACGCTGATGATCCGCATCCGCGGATCGCGGTCGAGGGCGCCGAATGTGTAGAGCTGCTCCAGATGCGCCCTGGCGATGCCGGCCTTCTCCTGCAGGACATGCAGGGCCGCCGCATCGAGGGTCTGGTCGATGCCGACGAAGCCGCCGGGCAGCGCCCAGCGGCCGCCATGCGGAAGCTGGTCCCGCTTCAGCAGCAGCGCCGCGAGCCGGCCCGCGCGCAGTCCCAGCAGGACGAGATCGACGGCGAGGGCAGGGCGCTCGTAGGCGGCGGGATCATACTCCGCCAGGAACTCGGCTTCGGTCACGGGATAGCCTTATATGCTCGATGCATCTTAGTTAGATGCATCGAGCATATAAGGCAAGAGGTGCGTCGCCGGGGTCCAGGGTTCCGGCCTCGTCCGGCGACTGCGTCCGGAAAAGGAATCGGCCACAGAGCTTCCGTCGCCCCAGGCACGAAAAAACCGGCCGTCACCTGAGGTGCGACGGCCGGTTCTTCGGGCCGGAATGGATCGATGCTACAGGTGCGACGGGGTCAGTTCGGCAGCTTGTCGTCGATGCCCTTCACATACCAGTTCATGCCGAGGATCATCGGGTCGGGGGCGGTCTCGCCTTCCTTCACGGCGACGCTGCCATCCTGTTTCAGGACCGGCCCCTTGAAGGGATGGAGCGTACCGTCGGCGATCGCCTTCTTGGAGGCCTCGGCCTTGGCCTTCACGTCGTCGGGCATGTTGGCGAAGGGCGCCAGCACCACCATGCCCTCCTTGATCCCGCCCCAGGTGTCGTGGCTTTTCCAGGTGCCGTCGAGAACGGCCTTGGCCTCGCCGATCACGTAGCCATCCCAATCGTCGACGATGGAGGTGAGCTGAGCCTTCGGGGCGAAGCGCATCTGGTCGGAGGACTGGCCGAAGGCGAACTTGCCCTGCTTCTCCGCCTCCTGCAGCGGAGCGGCGGAATCGGTGTGCTGGGACAGGATGTCGGCCCCCTGCGCCAGCAAGGCCTTGGCCGCCTCGGCCTCCTTGCCCGGATCGAACCAGGTGTTCACCCAGACGATCTTGAGCTTGATGTTGGGGTTCACCGATTGCGCGCCGAGCATGAAGGCATTGATGCCGCTCACCACCTCGGGGATCGGGAACGAGGCGATGTAGCCCACCGTGCCGGTCTTGGAGAGCCTGCCGGCGATCTCGCCGCAGATGTAGCGGCCCTCGTAGAACCGTGCCGAATAGGTCGAGACGTTGGCCGAGCGCTTGTAGCCGGTGGCATGCTCGAACTTCACCTTCGGGAATTTCTTGGCCACCTTCAGGGTGGGCTCCATGAAGCCGAAGGAGGTGGTGAAGATCAGCTGATGGCCCGAGCGCGCCAGGCTCTCGATGGAGCGTTCGCTGTCCGCCTCGGGCACGTTCTCGAGGAAGCTCGTCTCGACCTTGTCCGGCATGGCCGCCAGCAACGCCTTGCGGCTCTGGTCGTGCTGAAACGAGTAGCCGAAATCGGCCACCGGCCCGACATAGATGAAGCCGACCTTCAGCTTGCCCGCCGGCTTCTCCTGCGCCTGGGCCGCACCGAGCCCCAGCGCGAGCGCCACAGCGACGGCGACCCCCTTGATCATCCCCATATCACCGTCGTCCTCTTCGAAAAGCGCCGTTCAGCGGAACGGCGTGAACACGCGGCCGAGCGAGGCCGGGGCCACCGAGCCGCCCTGTCGTCGCCCCAGGGAGAGCAAGACGAGGGCCAGGATGGTGGCGAGATAGGGCAGGGCCGAGAGGGCTTGGCCGGGCAGCCCGAGACCCGCTGCCTGCGCGTGAAGCTGCAGCACCGTGGCTCCGCCGAACAGCATCGCGCCGGCCATCACCCGTAGCGGGCGCCAGGAGGCGAAGACGACGAGGGCGAGGGCGATCCAGCCGCGGCCGGCGGTCATGGCGGGGGCCCAGAACGGCGTGTAGGCGAGGGAGAGATAGGCGCCGGCGAGACCGGCGCAGGCGCCGCCGAACAGCACCGCGAGGAACCGGACCTTGCGCACCTTGAGGCCGAGCGCGTGGGTGGAGGTGTGGTCGTCGCCGATGGCGCGGAGCGCGAGACCGGCCCTGGTCCGCCACAGGAACCATGCGATTCCGGCCACGAGAGCGAAGCCGGCATAGACGAACGCATCCTGTCCGAAGAACAGCCGGCCGATGCCGGGAAGGTCGGTGAGGCCGGGAATGGCGAGATGCGACGCCGATTCCCGCTTCATGCCGACATAGGAGGCGCCGACCAGTCCCGAGAGGCCGAGGCCGAGGATCGTCATGGCGAGCCCGGACGCGATCTGGTTGGCGGCGAGCACCACGGTGAGGATTCCGAACAGGGCCGACAGAGCGAGGCCGGCGCCCGCCCCCGCCACCGCTCCGGCCAATGTCGAGCCCGTCTCCACGGCCACCGCGAAGCCCGTCGCGGCGCCGAGCACCATCATGCCCTCGACGCCGAGATTGAGCACGCCGGACCGCTCGACCACGAGTTCGCCGAGCGCCGCGAGCATCAGAGGCGTCGCGGCGGCGACGATGGTGACGAGCACCATCTGCAGGACGTCGAGAGTCATGGTGCGAGCTTCCTTCGACGCGCCGTCCGTCCAGCCGCCTTGCGGGTCGTCTCTCGCCACGGAGCGCGGGGACGGATCATGCGCGCGGGCCGGGCCGACAGGGGTGTCACGCCCGTCACGTTGCCGTCCCCGGCACGAAACGGACGCGGTAGCGCGACAGGGCGTCCGCCCCGAGCACGAGGGCGAGCAGCAATCCCTGGAAGGCGCGGGTGAGGTCGAGGGGCAGCTTGAGGTCGATCTGCGCGCCCTCGCCGCCGATGGTCGTGAGCGCGATCACCAGGGCCGCCACCAGGATTCCCAGCGGGGAGAGCCGGCCGAGGAAGGCGACGATGATGGCGGTGAAACCGTAGCCCGGCGAGATCGACGGCTGGAGCTGGCCGATCTTGCCCGCCACCTCGGCGATCCCGGCGAGCCCCGCCGCCCCGCCCGAGACCGCGAAGACCGCGAGCGTCAGGCGGACGTCGCTGAACCCGGCGAAACGGGCGGCGCGCGGGCTCGCCCCCACCACCCGGACCTCGAAGCCGAACAAGGTCCGCGCCAGCACGATGGCGGCGACGATTACCGCCACCAGGGCGATGAGGACGCCGGCATGGAGCGTGTCGCCCTCCATCAGGTAGGGGAGGCGGGCCGCGTCGTCGAAGGTGACGCTCTGGGGAAAGTTGTAGCCCGCCGGGTCGCGCAAGGGTCCACGCGCCATGTAGTCGAGCAGCAATTCGGCGACATAGACCAGCATCAGGCTCGTCAGGATCTCGGAGACGCCGAGCCAGACCTTGAGCAAAGCCGGGATCAGCGCATAGGCGATGCCGGCCAGCGTGCCCACGGCGAGCATCAGCGGTAGGACCCAGAGGGTGTTCCCCTCCGCCCCGTGCGTCGCCACGGCGATCCAGCCGCCGAACAGGCCACCGACGACGAACTGGCCCTCGGCGCCGATATTCCAGACATTGGCGCGGAAGCAGAAGGCGAGGCCGATGGCGATGAGGGCGAGGGGCGCGGCCTTCAGCGCCACCTCCTGCAGGGACCACACCTCGCTCAACGGCGCGACGAAATAGGTGACGAAGGCGGCGGCCGGCGAACGGCCCATGGCAGCGACCACGATGCCGCCGATGGCGACGGCGACGACGAAGGCCAGAATCGGCGCGAGGCCGTCCATGAGGGGGGAGCGGTTGATGCGCGGCGACAGGTCAATGCGCATGGGCCACCGCCTCCTTCGCCGCTGACGGCGGCGTTGATTCGATGCCTCCGCCGCCCATCAGCAGCCCCACCGCCTCGCGGCTCGTCTCGCTCGCGGGCACCGCCCGCGACAGCGTCCCGTCATGCAGGACCGCGATGCGGCCCGCGATCTCGAACAGTTCGTCGAGATCCTGGCTGATGACCAGCAGGGCGGCCCCGCGCCCGGCGAGATCGAGCAGGGCCTGTCGGATATGCGCGGCGGCGAGCGCATCGACGCCCCAGGTCGGCTGGTTGACGACGAGGATCCCCGGCTCGGCCATGATCTCCCGCCCCATCAGGAATTTCTGCAGGTTGCCGCCGGAGAGGGTGCCGGCGGCGGGGTCCGGCCCGGCCTTGCGCACGTCGAAGGCGGCGATCACGCGTTGCGCCAAGGCCTTGGCCGCGGCGTTGCGGAGGAAACCGAAGCGGCTGAGGCCGGCGGTGGCGTGGCGCGAGAGGAGGGCGTTGTCGGACAGGCTCAGGGTCGGGGCGGCCGCGTGGCCGTTGCGCTCCTCCGGCACGAAGCAGGCCCCGTGGCGGCGTCGCTCGGTGATGCCGAGGCGCCCGGCCGGAACGCCGTCGAACGTCACCATGCCGGCCTCGGGTGCCGAAGCCTCGCCGGACAGCGCATCGAACAACTCGGCCTGCCCGTTGCCGGCGATGCCCGCGATGCCGACGATCTCCCCGCCCGAGACCGTGAGCGAGATGTCGCTCAGCGCCGTGCCGTGCAGGCCCGACGTCGCCAGCGAGAGATTGGAGAGGACGAGCCGGGGCGCCCCGAGGGGCATGCCGGAGGGCGGCTTCACCTCGCCGACCTGGACGCCCACCATCATCGCCGCCAGCGACCGGGCGCTCTCCTGGCGCGGGTCGCAGGCGCCCACGACCTTGCCGCCACGCAGGATGGTGGCGCGGGAGCAGAGCCGTCGCACCTCGTCGAGGCGGTGCGAGATGTAGAGCAGCGCCCGGCCCTCGTCGCGCAGTCGCTCCAGCACCGTGAACAGGCCTTCCGCCTCACCCGGCGTCAGCACCGATGTCGGCTCGTCGAGGATGACGAGGCGCGGGTCCTGCAGCAGGCAGCGGATGATCTCGATACGCTGGCGCTCGCCGGCCGAGAGCGACCAGACCGGGCGATGCGGATCGAGATGCAGGCCGTAGGTGGCGCCCACCGTGGACATCTTTTCCCTGAGCGCCTTCGGGCTCATGTCGGGCGGCATCACCAGGGCGATGTTCTCCGCCACGGTGAGGTTCTCGCAGAGGGAGAAGTGCTGGAACACCATGCCGATGCCGAGCGCCCGCGCGGCTTCGGGGTTGGCGAGCTTCACGATGTCGCCGCGATGGGTCACGACCCCTTCGGTGGGTTCCAGAAGCCCGTAGAGGATCTTCATGAGCGTCGACTTGCCGGCCCCGTTCTCGCCGAGCAGGGCATGGATCTCCCCGGCGCGGATTTCGAGGTCGACGCCGTCATTTGCCGTGAAGTCGCCGAAGCGCTTGACGATGCCGTAGGCACCGAACAGCGGCGTCGCGCCAATCTGGCCGGCAAGAGCCGGGGTAGCGGGAGCCGGGGTAGCGGGAGCCGGGCTCGGAGTCGCATCCGTCATGAGGGCTGGGTTCCCCGATTCCATAGCGAGCCCATCGGACCACGCCGCCATTGCGGGGGGCAGCGCAGGATCGGGCGAGCACGCAACCCGCCCGCCTTCCTGCCCGCGGCCGCCGTCACGATCCGCTCCGCAGCGCATGGGCGAGGCGGGTATGGGCCTCGCGCAGCTGCCCGGTCTCGATGCCCAACGGCTGCCCGTCCACCACCCGCCAGCTCCCCGCCACCATCACCCGGTCGGCCCTGTGGGCGCCGCACAGGACCAGCGCCGCCAGCGGGTCGTGGGCGCCGGAAAAGCGGAGTTCGTCGAGGGTGAACAGGGCGAGATCGGCCTCGCGGCCCTCCTCGATCCGGCCGATATCCCTTCGGCCGAGGCAGGCGGCCGAGCCCTCCGTCGCCCAGCGCAGGGCGTCGAGATGGGTGACGCGCTGAGCGCCGTAGGTCAGGCGGTTGAGCATCAGGGCGTGGCGAACGCCTTCCATCAGGTTGGAATTGTCGTTCGAGGCCGACCCGTCGACGCCGAGCCCCACCGGTGAGCCGGCGGCCTCCAGCTCGCAGGTCCGGCACTGGCCGGAGGCGAGCGTCATGTTCGACGTCGGGCAATGGCACACGCCGACACCCGCCCTGCCGAGCCGGACCACCTCCTCGTCGTCGAAATGGATGCCGTGGGCGAGCCAGGTCCGGCTCTGCATCCAGCCAATCTCCTCGATGTAATCCACCGGGCGTTGGCCGAAGACATCGAGACAGTATGTGTTCTCGTCCAGGGTCTCGCCGAGATGGGTGTGCAGGCGGCAATCGTAGCGCTCGGCCAGCGCCGCGCTCTCGCGCATCACGCGCTTCGTCACGCTGAAGGGCGAGCAGGGCGCCAGACCGATCTGCACCATCGCCCCCGGCTTCGGATCGTGGAACAGACGCAGCACCCGCTCGCTATCGGCCAGGATCGTATCGTCGTCCTGCGTCAGGCATTCGGGCGGCAGACCGCCGTCGCGCACCGACAGGCTCATGGAGCCACGGGTGACGAAGGCGCGGATGCCGATCAGGCCCGCTTCCTCGACCTGGATGTCGACGGCGGATTCGAGGCCCTTGGGAAAGAGGTAGTGGTGGTCGCCCGCCGTGGTGCAGCCCGAGAGCAGGAGCTCGGTATAGGCGAGCCGGGTCGCGAGGCGGAACGCGTCGGGGTTGATCTTGTCCCACACCGTGTAGAGGGCCTGCAGCCACGGGAACAACGGCTTGTTCAACGCCACCGGATGGGCGCGCGTCAGCGTCTGGAAGAAATGGTGATGCGTGTTCACGAGCCCGGGAATGACGACGTGGCGGCTCGCGTCGAAGGTCTCGTCCACGGCTCGCGAAGGCTGCGCTCCCGCCGCGATCCGCTCGACGATCCGCGTTCCCTCGACGACGATGCCCCCGCCCGCATCCTCCGCGAGGATCGCCAGCGGATTGCGGATCCAGACCCGCCTCGGTGTGCCCGCTTCTGCCATCGTGCCCGTCAGTCCCTTCGCCGGAGGAAAGACGGAGCGTTGCCCCGGCCTCGTCACGCCTTGGTGTAAGGTGGACGGACGCGTCCTTCCAGAAGCGCTCCCCGCCGGCCGCGAACCTTCCCGACCGGCGCGTTCCTCGGAAGACGTTGCCTCAGAAGACGTGGAACGAGACGCCGGCGAGGAAGCTCTTCTCCTCCGTGCCCTTGAACGTCGCCGTTTCCTGAGCGCCGAACTTGTTCAGCCAGTACTGAAAGCCGATGAAGACATCGACCTTGTTGGGAGTGTCGTAGACGAGCTTGCCGAGGTCGAGGACGAGATTGGTGCGGGAGAGGAATTCGAGACCGGTCTTCGCGTTGAAGGCGAACGCGGTCACGTCGGTGACGCCGCGCCCCTTCGGCAGCACGATGTTGTTGAAGCCCGCGATGCTGAGCGGCAGACCTGTGAAGCTCAGGGGCAGGCTGTAGACGATTTCGAATTCGGGGACCGTGTCGAAGCTGACGTCGCGGTTCGGGTAGGTGTTGAAGCCGTTCCGGTTCCACTCCTTGTAGGCATGGACGGACGCGTTGATGAACCCGGCCGGCACGTCGAAGGCGAAGTTCAGGCCGCCGACCACGTCGCGCTTGCGCGGGCCGAAGGCCGTGTTCTTGGCATTGGCGTCGAAACCATAGGACAGGGAGATGTCCTTGATGATGCCCGGCACCGCGAAGGCCTTCGTGCCGGTGAGCGCATTGAGGCTGAGCGTACCGCGATAGAGGCCGTAGGCTTCCGTGGCGCCATAATCGTATTGCGCGAAGCCTCCCGGCGCGTTGGTGGTGCCGCCGGGGTCCTGCGAGGCGGATTTCAGGATGTCCAGCGTGAAGAAGTTGGTGCCGTAGGCCCAGGCATTGGCATGCGAGATATTGTAGATGTGCTTCGGGATACCGCGCGTGCTGAACGAGCCGTCGGAATTCTGGACCTGCACGCCGGGCTCGGACGACGGAAACTGATAACGGTAGCTGAACTGCGTATCCGAGAAGAGGAAGAACGATCCGGGCGCATCGGGGAGCGGTGCGGGTGCGGGAGCCTTCACGAGGTCGGCGGCGAAAACGGGCGCCGTCACCAGCAACGAGACCACGCCCGCCATCAGCGCTTTCGGGATGCCCGACATGTTCAATCCCTCTTCCGAGCATCGCGCTCATGGGGATCGAAGGCTGCAACCCATATGCCAGGACACGCGAGCCGGAGAGGATGTGCGAATTGGCGACCCGATATGTGCAAATATGCAACAGAAGCGCCGAGGGTACGAGTCGACAACAAATACAGGGGTTCACCGTCCGACCGGCAGTCAATGCACATAGATCGATTCGAACTTGATAGTTTAACAATTCCTCTTCGCCGGCAAGTCATTGAAGATCATGAGGCCCGACCCAACTGGCATCGTTAAAAACGATATAAAAAATTCCGGTACTTTCAAGCGCGACCCGGAAGGCATGGTCTCCCGAATCGACGGCTATAGTGGTCGTCCTGGGGAATGTTGCAGCACCACGCCGGTCTCGATAAGTCTGCTTCTCGCAACACCCTGCATTCACGGCACGAGAAACTGCGCTAGGGTACGACCGCGTCCCTTCGGGTCGTCTTCGTCCCCCACTTCATCGAGAGACCGGTGCCTGCATCACAGACCCGCGCCGAACACCTGGCGGACCAGATCGCGAACGACATCCTGGCCGGCGTTTTCCCACCGGGCCTTCATCTCGATGAGCAGGTCCTCGCCAAGCGCTTCGGCGTGTCGCGAACGCCCGTCCGCGACGCCCTGCGCCTCTTGAGCGGGACGGGACTGATCGACCTGCGTCCGCGCGCGGGCGCCATGGTGCGCAGGATGGCGCTCGACGAACTCGACATGCTGTTCATCGCCATGGGCGAGATCGAAGCCACCTGCGCGCGGCTCGCGACACTGAGCATGGCGCCGAAGGAACGGAGCCAGCTCCAGACCCTCCATCACGGCATGGCCCGGCTGGCGGATGCGGATGACAGGGCGGGCTACATGGCCGCCAACCAGGAGTTTCACGGCCTCCTCTATGCCGGCGCCCATAACAGCGTCGTCGAGGAGATCGCGGTCTCCCTTCGCAGAAGGCTGACACCTTACCGCAAGGCGCAGTTTAAGGCCCCCGGCCGTCTCCATCGATCGCATGCGGAGCATGGCGCCGTCGTTCGCGCGGTGCTGGGGCGCGACGCGGCGGCGGCCAATGCCGCGATGCTGATCCATATGAGCATCGTCGAGGACGTCTTCGAGAGCGTGGATGCCGAGCCGGCGCGGGAGCGCGAAGCCGCTCACGAACGCGATGACGACCGCCGCTCCGCCGTCGAACCGGAAGCGGGGATCGGCAGGCTGGAGCGCTCGAACCGCTGAGCCAGCGCAAGGATTCCACAACCTGGCGCGCAACGACGCAGGATCGCGCATCATTTGGGCGTGTGCCGGAGCTACCGTGCATACATGATCGCAACGACATCGCGACCGAATCGGCACCGCCGCCGGGATTCGAGAACGCGGCATCGGACGATCGGGTGTGCAGGTCATGAGTGTCACGCTCAGCGCGGAACCCGCCGATCTCGGCTTCGATCCCGCCACCACCGCGCTCGTCATCATCGACATGCAGCGGGACTTCCTGGAGCCCGGTGGGTTCGGCGAAACCCTGGGCAACGACGTCTCGCTCCTGCTGGCCGCCGTCGCGCCCTGCCGGTCCGTCCTCGCCGCGGCACGCCGCACCGGGATGCTGGTCGTGCATACACGGGAAGGTCACCTGCCCGACCTGTCGGACGCACCGCCGGCCAAGCTCGAACGGGGTGAGCCGACGGCGCGGATCGGCGCCCCCGGCCCGATGGGCCGCATCCTGATCCGCGGCGAGCCCGGACACGACATCGTGCCGGATCTCGCGCCGTCGGCGGGCGAGATCGTGATCGACAAGCCCGGCAAGGGGGCATTCTACGCGACCGAACTGGGGGCGGTTCTGGCCGAGCGTGGCATTGCCACCTTGCTCGTCTGCGGCGTCACCACCGAAGTCTGTGTGCATACGACGATCCGTGAAGGCAACGACCGGGGCTATCGCTGCGTCGCGCTCGCGGATTGCTACGCCTCCTACTTCCCGGAATTCCACCGCATCGGCCTGGAGATGATCAAGGCGCAGGGCGGCATCTTCGGCTGGGTCTCGTCGTCGGAGGCCGTCCTGACGGCCCTCGCCACGCCCGGATGACGATCGGCGGGACGGGCTGATGGCGGCGGGACGGGGAGGGTGGACCATGGCAGCGGGATCGGCTTCGGGCGGAACGACAAGCGGGATCGGCGTCTTCCGTCCCAGCCTCTGGGTGCCGGGGGATTGGAACGCCTTCTTCGGCTTCGGCACCAACATCCTGGTGAACCTCCTGGTCCTCACCGGCCTGCTGCGCTTCGTCCTCGGCATGCCCGATGCCATCACCTTCGGGCGCATCCTGCCGGCCATCGGGCTGATGCTGTGCCTCTCCACCGCCTATTACGGCTGGCTGGCCTACCGCCTGGCGAAGGCGACGGGCCGGAGCGACGTCTGCGCCCTGCCATCCGGCATCAGCGTCCCGCACATGTTCATCGTCGTCTTCGTCATCATGCTGCCGATCAAGCTCGCCACCGGAGATCCGGTGAAGGGCTGGGAGGCCGGCCTCGCCTGGGTCTTCATCCAGAGCTTCATCCTGATGATCGGCGGTTTCGTCGCCCCCGTCATCCGGCGGGTCACGCCGCGCGCCGCGCTCCTCGGCACGCTGGCCGGCGTCTCGGTCACCTTCATCGCCATGCGTCCGGCCCTGGAGATGATCACGACACCCGTGATCGGTGTCGTCGCCTTCGCCATCATCCTCCTCGCCTGGTTCGGCGGCTTGCGATATCCCGGCCGGATCCCCGCCGGCCTCGTCGCCATCCTGTTCGGGATGGTGGTGGCCTGGGGGGCCAAGCCGTTCGGCCTCGACATGGGCGGGGTCAGCGGTCCCGGTTTCCTCGCCGCCATCCAGGGAATCGGTTTCTCGATTCCCCTGCCGGCCTTCGGCCACGTCTTCGGCGGGTTCGAGTTCCTCGGCGTGATCCTGGTGACCGCGATCCCGTTCGGCATCTACGATCTCGTGGAGGCCATGGACAATGTCGAGAGTGCCGAGGTCGCCGGGGATGCCTATCCGACCACCCGCGTCCTCACGGCCGACGGCGCCGTCAGCCTGATCGGCTGCATGATGGGAAACCCCTTCATCAACGCGGTCTATATCGGCCATCCCGGTTGGAAGGCGATGGGCGGGCGGATCGGCTATTCGGTGGCCACGGGTCTGGTGATCCTGGCCCTGTGCTGGCTCAATCTCGTGTCGCTGCTCTCCAGCCTCGTACCCGTGGTCGCGATCGCGCCGATCCTCCTCTACATCGGCATGCTCATCGGGGCGCAGGCCTTCCAGGAGACGCCGCATTCCCATGCACCCGCGATCGTGCTCGCCTTCGCGCCGCATCTCGCCGCCTGGGCCAAGACCCTCGTGGACGGCGCGCTGGGCGCGGCGGGCACCAGCGCGGCGGCGGTGGGGCTCGACAAGCTCGGACAGGTGGGCGTGCTCTATGGCGGGCTCGAAGTGCTCGGCGAGGGCGCGATCCTGGGTGGGCTGATCCTCGGCGCCATCGCGGTCTTCATCATCGAGCGCGATTTCGCCAAGGCGGCGGCTTTCTCGGGCGCCGGGGCGGTGATGACCTTTTTCGGCTTCATGCATGGCCCCGCGGTCGGAATCGCGGTGAAGCCCGGCCTGGCCCTTGCCTATCTCATGGTGGCGGGGCTCCTCTACGCAGCGTCCCGCGCCACCGCCGGGGAGCGGCTCATGCCGGTCTCGTCGGCACTGCCAGCGGAATAGAAGAGACAGGGAGACGATCATGGTCGAGATGCCGAAGACCGAACCCGCACCGGGGGGGCTCGACGCCTATATCGACGCTGCCTCCTCGCTCCTGGGCATTCCCCTCGACCCCGCCTGGATCGCGGCAATCGGGGCGAATCTCACGGTGCTTCAGGCCACTGCCGGCCTCGTCGCGGCCTTTCCCTTGCCCGACGAGGCGGAGCCGGCTCCGGTCTTCGTAGCGTGAGCAGCGGAACGCAATGACGAACGACACGATGAACGATCCGAGCACGATGCACGCGGCGAAGATCGCCGGGTCCGTGAGGGACGGGGTGATCGGCGCCCGCGAAACGGTCGAGGCCGTGCTCGCGCGCATCGCCCGGGTGGACACATCGGTGAATGCCTTCACCGACGTGCTGCCCGAGCGCGCGCTGGCCAGGGCAGATGCCATCGATACGGCGCGGAACCGTGGTGAGGCGCTGGGGCCGCTGGCGGGCGTCCCCTTCGCGGTGAAGAACCTCATCGACATCGCGGGCCTGCCGACGCGGGCCGGCTCGAAGATCAACCGCGATCTCGCCCCCGCCGAACGCGACGGCGCCTTGGTGAGACGGCTCGAAGCGGCCGGGGCCATCCTCGTGGGCGGTCTCAACATGGGCGAGTATGCCTATGATTTCACGGGCGAGAACGTCCATGACGGCGCGACCCGCAACCCGCACGATCTCGGCCACATGTCCGGCGGCTCGTCCGGGGGTTCGGGCGGCGCGATCGGCGCGGGCCTCGTCCCGCTGGCCCTCGGCTCGGACACCAACGGCTCGATCCGCGTCCCCGCCGCCTTCTGCGGCTGCTTCGGGCTGAAGCCCACCTATGGCCGGCTGACGCGGGCGGGAAGCTTCCCCTTCGTCGGCAGCCTCGACCATCTCGGGCCGATGGCACGCAGCGTCACCGACCTCGCTTTGTCCTACGATGCCATGCAGGGGGCCGATCCGGACGATCCGGTGGCGACCACCCGCGCGCCCGATCCCGCCATGCCGGGCCTCGATGACGGCATCGGCGATCTGCGCATCGCCGTGGCGGGCGGATACTTCGCGCGTGGCGGTGACCACGAGGCCTTCGTGGCGGTGGAAACCCTCGCCGCATCCCTGGGCGCCAAGCGCCGGGTGGAGATCCCCGAAGCCGCACGGGCGCGGGCCGCCGCCTACCTCATCACCGCCGCCGAGGGTGCGGCCCTCCATCTCGACCGCTTGCGCACCCGCGCCGCCGATTTCGACCCGGCCGTGCGCGACCGGCTCATCGCGGGAGCGATGATTCCGGCTCCCTTCGTCGAGCGCGCGCAGCGCTTCCGCCGCTGGTACCGGGCGGCGATGCTCGACCTGTTCCGCGAGGTCGACATCATCCTGGCACCCTCGACCCCGTGCCGGGCTCCGAAATCGGGCCAGGTCACCTTCGAGCTCGACGGCGTCACGCTGCCGGTGCGGGCGAATATCGGCGTTTTCACGCAGCCGATCTCGTTCATCGGCCTGCCCGTGGTGGCGGTGCCGGTACGGGTCGATGACGGCCTGCCCCTCGGTGTCCAGATCATCGCCGCTCCGTGGCGCGAGGATCTGGCGCTCCGGGTCGCGCGCCACCTGGAGAGGAACGGCGTCGTCTCCGCGCCGCATGCGACCCTGTGAGCGAGCCGATGGACATCGACGCAGCCGACGTGATCGCGGAAGTCGAGGCCGCCTTCGCGGCCTATGAAAAGGCGCTGACCGGCAACGACGTGGCGACGCTGGAAGCCCTGTTCCACGACGATCCCCGGACCATCCGCTATGGCGGGGGCGAGAACCTCTACGGCATGGACGCGATCCGTGCCTTCCGCCGCGCGCGCTCGCCGGCCGGGCTGGAACGGACCCTGTCCGATACGGTGATCACGGCCTATGGGCGGGATACGGCCGTGGCGATGACCCTGTTCCGCCGCGACGGATCGCCCGGCAAGGTGGGTCGGCAAAGTCAGACCTGGATCCGTTTTCCCGATGGCTGGAAGGTCGTCGCCGCGCATGTGAGCGTCATCGACGGATAGGCGCGGAGAGCCCTGGCCTGCCTCTCTCGCGGAGACCGCGTAGGAGAGCGAGCGTCAGCGACGTGCGGGGCGGTAGCGCCTGCTCACGTCTCCTGAGGCGTCGTCTCGGTCACCACGCGGCGCAGGCGACCCTTGCGCTTCTCGTACTGGAACATCGAGGTCAGGGTCGGATCAGCCGGATCCGATGCCGGGCTCATCGGCGCCAACTCGGGCGCCGGCGCAGGCTCGGGGGCCGGTGCAGGCTCGACCGCCGGGGTGGGAGCCCTCCGTTCGAGCGCGAGGCGCACCACCTCACGGTCGCGCAGAATGATGGCCGCAATGGCGTTGTCGGCGGCCATCGTCGCGCTGGCGCCGTCGGTGAACGTGATTGGCAGGGTCGCGGTGGTCGTGGCCGAGGATTCGAGCACATCGAGCCCGAGCCCCACGAAGGAGGCCGCAAAACCGAAGGGCGACGGCAGGGCCTTGGTCGTCGTGGCGAGCGCGCCTTGGAGACCGCGCACGATGTCGCCGCTCCAATGCGGCTCCTTCGCCGGGTCGGTCGGCAGGCCGAGATCGGAAAGATCCTCCACGCCACGGATATCGCCGTTGGGAAAGCGAAACACGCCGTTGTCGTAGGTGGCCACTCCCTCGCCGAAGGAGCCCGCCGTGATCCGAATATCCGTCATCGTGCCGTCCTGGCGGACGTCGACCGCCGCCATCGCCCGAACCTACGCAGCCATGTGTCCGAAACAGGGCGTCGCCTCAGACGGCCGGCGCGGGCGCCGTACCATAGGCCTCCGCCATCTCGGCGATGGCATCGAGCTTGGCATGGAGCGCCGACCAATCGTCCCGCTCGGCAATCGGATCCCACAGCGCCTCGACCTCTTCGATCAGCATCGTGCAGGGCTCGCGCCGCGCAAAATACGGATGATCGAGCCGGATTCCTTCCGCCGGGGACAGGGAAGCGAGGCTGGTTCTGACGGGGGCGAAATCCTCGCGCTCGTAGAAGGCGGAGGAGGGGCTCGCCGCCGCACGGTCGGTGCTGGCGAGGCCGCCATACCAGTCGAAGAACGTCTGCTCGAACGGCGCCCGGCTCTTCGCCAGGAAGCCCCAGAAGGCGGCGACGAACCGGTGCAAATCCGCCTCGTCCGCCGGCTTTGCCAGGCCCAGCCGGGCGAGGAGGGCCTCGGCGAAGGCATCCTGAAGGCTCGTCCCGAAGACCTTCAGCGCGCCTTCGAGGGCTTCGCGGTCGGCGAGCGGCATCAGGCATTCGGCGAGCCGGCTGAGGTTCCAGAACAGCGCCTCGGGCTGCCGGCCGAAACTGTAGAGCCCTTGAACGTCGAAATAGGCGGCGGTGAAGCTCGGATCACTGGCGGGCGCGAAGCGCCACGGGCCGTAATCGAAGCTTTCGCCGGTGACGTTGATGTTGTCGGTGTTCAGCACCCCATGGACGAAGCCCGCCGCCATCCACTGGGCGCCCGTGCGGGCGACCCTGCGGCAGACCTCCTCCAGGAAGGCGACGGCGCGGGGCCCGGTCTCCTCCCGCCACGCGTCGGGCAGGTAGGTCCCCACCGTGTAATCGAGGAGTTTCTGGATGTTGTGCGGCTCGTCCAGCGCGAGCAGGCGCTGGAAGCTGCCGATGCGGATATGGGAATGGCTCAGCCGCACCAGGACGCTGGACCGGGCGGGGGAGGGCTCGTCGCCGCGCTCCAAGTCTTCGCCGGTCTCGATCAGGCTGAAGGTCTTCGAGGTGTTGACGCCCAGGGCCTCGAGCATGGAGGTGGCGAGAATCTCGCGCATGCCCCCCTTCAGGGTCAGGCGTCCATCGGCCGTGCGCGACCATGGCGTGGTGCCGCTGCCCTTCGTCGCGAGATCGAGGAGACGCCCATCCACGAGGTCGTGAAGCTGCGCGAACAGGAAGCCGCGCCCGTCGCCGAGATCGGGGTTGTACGAACGGAACTGGTGGCCGTGATAGCGCAGCGCCAGCGGCTGGGGCAGGCTGCCGGGTAGCGGCTGGAAACGGCCGAAATGCGCGATCCACGACTCGTCGGACAGACCGTCGAGTCCCACCCGCGCCGACCAGGGCCGGTTGCGATAGCGCAGGATCGTCTTCGGGAAATCGGCGGCGGCCACGACGTCGTAGAAGTCGGTGCCGAGTTCCATGTGCTTCGCGGCGGTGCGGGGTGATGGCATGGGCGAGCGCGGGTTCCTGCGATGGAGGCCGGACTCTAGCGAGAGCGGCGCGGCGATGACAGCCACCCCCGAAGGCAGCCACCCCCGATGACACGAGCGCCTATCGGGGGAGAGTCATGCTCCCTCGAACCGGCGCTGCTCCGCGCGACTCGCCAGAATGACGACCTTGCCGGGAAACCGTTCGATCAGAGCGAGGTTCCTCGCCCGCCTCTTGCGGTTCCAGGTCCAGACGTAGCGCAGGAACTCCATATCGAGCCGCTCCGGGCAACCGAGCGCCGCATCCGGCCGGACCCGGCCGTAGCTCGCCGCCAGCCGGCGGATCACCCGCGCCATCGTGAGCCAGGCCGGAAGATCGAGATAGACCAGGGTGTCCGCCGCCTCGAAGCGCGGCCCGATCGTGTCGGTGTAGTTCCCGTCGATGACCCAGCGGGGGAGCGCCGCGAGACGCTCCACCTCGGCGCGGAACGCCTCGGCCGGCACGGGCTCCCAGCCCGGACGGAAATAAGCCTGATCGAGATGGAAGACGGGCAGGCTGCGGGCGGAGCCCAGGCGTCTCGCCAGGGTCGATTTCCCGCTACCCGGCGGCCCCATGACGATCACGCGCTGCATGCGGACCTGCTTAGCCGATGAGCGGTCGCCGCCGCCAGAGTGTGCGTCGCGCTACCGCTCCCGCCCGATCGTCGCCTCGATCTGTCCGTGCGGTTCGTCGGTGGGCAGGAACACAGCGTTCGGGTTGTCGAGGCCGAAAGGCGCGAGGTTGATCGGGATGTAGTGCTTGTTGGGCATGGCGAAGGCGATCTCGGCGATCTCCGGGATCGCGGCCAGGACCGCCTCGCCCATCCGGTACATGCTGTCCTGGACACCGTAGCTGTACGTCGTGCCGAACACCGCGATGAGGGTCGCCAGCACCTGGGCGTTGGCGGCAGCATAATCGGCCGGGATGCCGGCCCAGGTCCAGGTCGCGTCCATGCTCGTCGCGGCGATGCGGTCGCTGGTATCCGGCAGGGTACGGTATTGATCGTCGACGAAATCGGCCCAGCCGGACTGGGTCGTCTTCATGAAGGTGTAGCCGCGCAAGCCGGATTTCAGCACCGATCCGGCGTGGTTCGCCGTGAGCTCGACGAAGCCGACGCCGTTGCCGTCGAGGGTGAAGGTATGGCCATGCGGCACGCCCGCGATGGCGTGGCGCAGCCAGCGCGTCTCTCGCGCCTCGATCACGACCTCTTCGACCTGCGGGTAGGCGTCGAGGAAGACCGCTGCCACGGCGCCGGCGAACGCTTCCTTCTCCGCCGTGAGATGCTTCGCCGCCGTGACGTTGACGATGTTCTTGACGCTGTCGGTGGCGACGCAGGCCCGGTTGTCGCCCGCCGTCCAGGCACGGTCGAAACCGCCCTTCATCAGCACCTTCACGTCGAGTTCGCGCGGGGTATGGTGGTCGCCGTCGCGGGCGAGCCGCATCACCCGCACCCGTCCCTTGCCGTAGGTCGACGCCGTCAGGGCCATGATCGGTTCCTTCTCGTTTGCCTCAGGCCTCGGCCGCATGGGCGATAGTCTGCGAGAACGACCTGTCGGGGAAGACCAGACCGATCATCACCGGCCAGCGGATGCCGTTCGGTCCGCCGCTCCGACAGAGCGCGGGGGTCCCGGTTCTCCGGAAGATCGTCTGCAAGCGGGAAAATCGTCCGCAAGCGGTATGCCAGCGGAATCGGCCGAGCCTACGGCCCGGAGCGGATAGGGTCCCGATGCCGCTTGCCCGATCTGGTCCGTTGCCTGCTACGAAAGCGCATGAAACCGGCTCGGTTCGGCACCTCCGCCGGAGCCGTCGAGGCGGCATGAACCAGCAGCGAGGGATGCCATGACCCTTCCAGCGGCCGCCGGGGCTGGCGGCACGGAGCCTGCCGTCTCCGGCTTCGCCAAACTCGACCTCGCCAGCCTCAACGCGGCACCGGCCGCGCATTTCGTGACGGCCCTCGCGGCGGTGTTCGATCATGCGCCGTGGGTGGCCGAAGACGCCGTGCGAGGCCGTCCCTATGCGACGCTGGCCGAACTCTTCGCCGCCATGCGGGCCGCGGTGGAGGCGGCCCCGGAGACGGATCGGCTCGCTCTCCTGGCCAACCACGCGGAGCTTGGCCAATACGCCGCCCGCGCCGGCACGTTTGCTGCGGATGCAAACGCCGAACGAGCCTCGGCCGGGCTCGACCGGCTTTCGGAGGACGAGTCTGCGCGGTTCGAGAGCCTGACCGCGCGCTATCGCGCAACGTTCGGCTTTCCCTTCATCCTGTGCGTCGAGCGACACGGCCGCGCCTCGCTGCTCCGCACGTTCGAGCAACGCCTGATATCGACGCCGGCGATGGAGCGGGCGACAGCAGAGGAGGAGGTGTTCCGGATCGCCGCGATCCGCCTTGATGCTCTGGTGAAGGGGGAGGGCAGGCTGCGCACGACCGGCCGCGTCTCCACTCACGTCCTCGACACCGCTTCCGGCAGGCCGGCGGCCGGGGTTACGGTGTCCCTGTACGAATGGGTCTCCGACGACAGGGCCGCCCTCGTGGCCCGCACGGTCACCAACGCCGACGGACGCACCGACGCGCCCCTCATCGGCGGGAGGCCGGTGCCCATCGCAGCCTACGAATTGCGGTTCGGCATCGGCGACCATTTCCGGCGGACGAATCCCGGACTGCCGGAACCGCCCTTCCTCGATATCGTCACCCTGCGCTTCGGGGTGAGCGACCCGGAGGGTCACTACCACGTCCCGCTGGTGGCGAGCCCCTGGAGCTACCAGACCTATCGCGGGAGCTGAGCTCGTCCGTGGAGACGGTGAGTCGCAGATCCCGCGAGGGAGCGCCCCGGTCAGGCAGCGCGGATCGTCGCGAGGAAGCGGCCGAGTTCGACGTTGAGATGCTCGGACTGGCGTGACAGTTCCGATGCCGCGCCGAGCACTTGGCTGGCCGCCGCTCCCGTCTCCTCGGCGGCGTCCGCCACGCCCACGATGTTCACCGTCACCTCGCTCGTGCCGGTAGCGGCCTGGGCCACGTTGCGAACGATCTCCTGTGTCGCGGCGCCCTGCTGCTCCACGGCGGCCGCGATCGACGTCGAGACGCCGCTGATTTCCTGGATTCGCGTGGTGATGCCGCCGATCGCCGAGACCGCCTGATCCGTCGACCTTTGCACCGAGGCGATGTGGCCGCCGATCTCTTCGGTCGCCCTGGCCGTCTGGTTGGCGAGCTCCTTGACCTCCGCCGCGACCACGGCGAAGCCGCGGCCGGCCTCGCCGGCGCGCGCCGCCTCGATCGTGGCGTTCAGAGCGAGGAGATTGGTCTGGGCCGCGATCGAGGTGATCATCGTCACCACATCGCCGATCTTCAGCACCGCCGAGTTGAGGTCCTTCACGAAGGTCGTCGTCCGGGCAGCCTCCTGAACGGCCGCATGGGACATGTCGGCCGAGGCGCTGACCTGACGGCCGATCTCGTGCACCGATGAGCCGAGTTCCTCGGCCGCGGCCGCCACGGTGGTGACGTTGGACGCGGCCTGATGGGCAGCCGCGGCGACGCTGGTGGATTGCGCAGCGGTCTCCGTGGCGGTGCCGGCCATGCTCTGGGCTGTCGCCTGCAGTTGCGTCGCCGAACTCGTGACGCTCTGGATGATCCCGCCGACCGCGGCTTCGAAACCGTCGGCCATGGTTCGCATGGCCGACTTGCGCTGTGCTTCCGCGCCGGCCCGTGCCAGGGCGGTCTCCTCCTCCAGAGCCTTCATGCGCAACAGGCCGTCCTTGAACACCTGCACGGCATCGGCGATGCGCCCGATCTCGGTCCGGGCCTTCTGGTGCGGGATGGTCACGGAGAGGTCGCCCGCAGCGAGGGTCTGCATCGGCCGCACCACGGAATCGATCCCTCCGGTGACGCCCCGGATGATGACGAGGGCGGAGAGCACGGACAGCACGACGGCGACGACGATGGCGGAGATGCCTAGGGTCCGGGTCTGCTCGAACACTTCCTTGCTGCGCGCCTGTGCCATATCCGCACCGACATTATTGAGGTTCACGAGTTTCTCGAGGGCCTCCGACACGCCCCGGCGGATGGCGAGACCCTTGGTCTCGTACAGGGCGAAGGCCTGAGCTTTCTCTCCGCTGCGGGAGAGATCCATGATGGCGTCGCGCACCACGGCGAATTTCGCGGCCTCACGGGTATACGCGTCGTAGAGGTCGCGCTCCCCGGGGGACGCGATCATCGTCTCGTAGGATTTCTTCTTCTCCTCGAGCTTCTTTCCGAAACGGACGAGGTCACCCTCGATCGTGGCCTGCTTCTGCGCATCGGTCTCCTGGGCATGGCGCAGGATGACGGCGCTGTTTCTCGCCGTGAGTGTATCGATCTCGCCAAGTACACGGATACTAGGAAGCCAGTTGGTCTCGATGTGGAGAGCCTGTTCACGCATGCGCAGGGTGCCCAGAATCCCGAGCAGCCCCAATCCCATGATGAAGACGGTGAGTATCGAGAAAGCCACGATGAGCTTCGTGCGAATCGGGAGAGCCTGGAGCGTCACAACGAACCTCATCAAGACCACCATCCGGTCATTCGGTGGGGCGATCGAATGTCGACACTCCCTCGGAATCCTTAAGGTTCACTTTTGATTGCCTTGTCTCTGCCTCATCCCTTCGCGACACATGTATTCTTCTGTCATCGTCAGAGATCTGCAGAGCGATGCCCAATCCGGCAGTGCCTCGCCCCATTTCCCCATTCGTCTGGAACAGGACGATCGCGCATTGGGATCTGTTCCGGCATGCGGATTGCACTGCATTGACTTTCGTTTGACGGGCCGACAACCAATCACCGTGATACATTCAACCGTGGCAGCACGACCGATGACACGCTTCTTCACCGTTACTCTCGCCGCCGGTCTTGTGATCGCATCCGCGAGCCTCGCTGCCGCGCAGAGCTACGGCGCCCCCTCGGGCCGCGACGCCGCCACCGCACCGGGCGGAACGGAAGGCGTCGCCGGGCCTCGCAACGAAGCCGAGGCCATCCGGAGCGGCGATGCCGTTCCGGTGCCGCAAGATGCCGGGGGCATTCGGGCCGATGAGCCGAAGGTGCCGCCCCACGCCCCTCACACGCATCCGTCCCCGCGCCCCTGATTGCGCCGTTGGCGCAACGGGCTCGGAGCGTCGACGACGCCAAGCCCCCATCCGACCACATTCCCCTTGCATAGGCGGCTTGGAACGGTGCCGGGCGCACCGGGGACGATACGGGGATCTCGGATGGGCGTTGCTGCAGCGGAGAAGCGGGTTTCCGAGCCCGATGCCGGGCACCTCCCCGCCGTCGCCTCCGCCCTTCGAACCATCGAGACCGAGCGCGAGGGCCTGCGCTGCCTGATGGAGGCCATCGGCAACGGGCTCGGCACGGCCTTTTCCGAGGCCGTCGCCCGGATCTCCGGCGCCAAGGGCCGGGCCATCCTCACCGGCATGGGCAAGTCCGGCCATGTCGGCCGCAAGATCGCCGCGACCATGGCCTCCACCGGCACGCCGGCACTCTTTGTTCATCCAGCCGAGGCCAGCCATGGCGATCTCGGCATGATCCAGCCGGAGGACGTCGTCGTCGCCCTGTCCTGGTCGGGCGAAACGACGGAACTGGCCAACATCATCGGCTATGCGCGGCGCTACCGCGTCGGCCTCATCGCCATCACGGCGAATGCCGGCTCGACCCTCGGGCGAGAGGCCGATATCTGCCTGACCCTGCCCAAGGCCCGCGAAGCCTGTCCCAACGGGCTCGCGCCGACGACCTCCACGGCGATGCAGCTCGCCCTGGGCGACGCCCTCGCCGTCGCCTTGCTCGAGGCCCGCGGCTTCTCAGCCCGCGAATTCGGCATCTACCATCCCGGCGGACGCCTGGGAGCCTCGCTCCGGCAGGTCCGCGAGGTGATGCATGCAGGCAACCAGCTTCCGGTGGTCCGGCGCGGCACGGGCATGCGCGCCGCCATCGCCGAGATCGACGCCAAGGGATTCGGATCGGTGGTGGTGGTGGAAGAGGACGGCCGCCTCGCCGGTATCCTAACCGACGGCGACCTGCGCCGCAACGTGTTCAGGGCCGATCTCGACGGCCTCGTCGTCGAGGCGCTGATGAGCGTCCGGCCGCGCACCGTGAGCCCGGAGACCCTTCTCGCCAAGGCCCTGGAAATCCAGGAATCGATGAAGATCACCTCGCTCATCGTCATGGAGAACGAGCGCCCCGTGGGCCTCGTCCATTATCACGACCTGCTGCGGGCCGGGGTCGCCTGACCACGGGCCTTTCCTCCGCGAAGACCGGAGCGTATCCGCCCCCCGGTCTTGGGGCACGGCACTCGCACATCTCGCGGGCAGCAAGGGTCCCCTCTCTTGGAAGGCAGGGTGATCGCATATGCCGATTTACTCGTCGAGAAATTGAAACGCAGCACCCCGTCATCCCGGGGCCGCGCAGCGGAGCCCGGGATCCAGAAACACAGGCGGTGCAGGACTTTGCACCGTCAGCGGATCTGGATTGCACGCCTCTGGCGCGGCCCTCCGGGTCCGGGCTCGCCTCTGGCGACCCGGAATGACGGCGCGGTACCATATGCGATGGCCCTGCCCGGAAGGAGAGGGACAGGGTGAGGTATGTGACCTCTCCGGAGATGGACCACACCTCACCCCAGCCCTCTCCTTCCAGGAGAGGGAGCCCGTCGCGCCTCATGTCGAACCCGCCAGGATCAAGGGAACGGATGTCGAGCAGATGTGTGACCCATTAGAGTCTTGGGGTGAGAGCGGGAACCGAGCTGGGTCGTCCCGGCATCACACCGTCAGGCAGTCGAGGATAGGCTCCAGCATCCCGTCGATCACCCCACGCGCCGCCTCGGCCGGCCCCAGCGCTCCGTCGAGGGCAAGCCGCGCGAGACCATGGACCAGGGACCAGCAGGCGACGGCCTTCGGGTCCGGGGCGGTATGATTGGAGACCGCCGGTAGTCCGCCATCCTCGAAAGGGGTTCCGGCCACCGCCGCTTTCAGGAGCCCGAATGCACGACCGGCGGCCGCCGCGTAGGCCGTGTCGCCCGTATTGATCCGCGCACAGCGCCACATCGTGTCGAACTCGGCCGGATGGTCGAGGGCGAAGCCGATATAGGCCCGGCCCTGGCCGCGGATGCGCCCGTCGCGGTCGGTCGCGGTGGAATCGGCAGCGGCCAGCGCGTCGCCCAGCATCCGGAACCCCTCCGTCGCCACGGCGGTGAGAAGTCCGCGCGCATCGCCGAAATGATGCTGCGGGGCCGCCGGCGAAACGCCCGCGCGTCGTGCCGCCTCCCTCAGGGAAAATCCATCGATCCCGCGCTCTCGCAGGATGGCCGTCGTCGCCTGGATCAGGGCAGCCCGCAGATCGCCGTGATGGTAGGCAGCCGCCTCGGTCGTCCCGACGTCCTTCAACGACTTGACAGTGTCAAGATGCTCGCTCATGCTCAATCTATACGATGTCAAGATAAGGATGGGCAAGACGTGATCCCCGCAGCCAGCCTGTTCTCCCTCTGCAGCACGATCGCCCTGTTGGGCTGGATCGCCCTCGCCATCGCGTTGTTCGCTCCCCGTCTCCGAAGGGCTACCTGGATCGGCACCGGCCTCGTCCTGCCGGCATTCCTGGCGGTGGCCTATCTCGGCGCCCTGGCGGCAGGGTTGGCCGGGGGAGCGAAAGGCGGCTTCGACTCCATAGAGGCGGTCCGCGCCCTGTTCGCGGACGATCATGCGCTCACCGCCGGCTGGATCCATTTTCTCGCCTTCGACCTCTTCGTCGGCACCTGGATCGCTCGCACCGGCATCGGAGCGGGAATCTCGCCGCTGCTGCTCCTGCCCTGCCTCGTCCTCACCTTCCTGGTCGGCCCGGCCGGTCTCCTCCTCGCCCTCGTCATCGGATTCAGCACCGGCAGGCTCGGCCTGGAGACCCGGACATGATCCCCTTCACCCTCGGCGGAGACGCTCCCCACCCCACGGCACTCGCCCGGCTTCGGGCGGACGATCCCGTCCTCACCGCCTTCGGCCTTGCCTGTCTGCTGACCGGCGCCGTCACCCTGGCACTCCCCCTGGTCGATGGGAGGCTCATCGCTGGCGCCTTCGTCTGGGCGAAGCCCGCGAAGTTCTTCGTTTCGATCGGTGTGTACGCCCTGACCTTCGCCTGGTTCACCGGCTACGTCCGGCCGGATCGGCGCCGCTCCCGCTCGCTGCGCGCCGGCCGGCTCCTGATCATCGTCGCCGGCGGGTTCGAACTCGGCTACATCACTCTGCAGGCGGCGCGGGCCGAGGCCTCGCATTTCAACGACGGCGATCCGCTGCACGCGTCCCTCTACGCCGCGATGGGGATCATGGCGCTGACCCTGCTCACTGCCAAGATTCCCCTGGTCATCGCGGTGGCGGTCCGGCCACGTCCGGGCCTCGAGCCGAGCCTGCGCCTGGCCGTCCTTCTCGGCCTCGCGACGACGGTGATCCTCGGGGCCGCCACCGGCATCGCCCTCAGCGTCAACCACGGCCATGCGGTCGGCCCGACCGGTGCAAGCCTGCCCCTTCTCGGCTGGAACCGGGCGGGCGGCGATCTGAGGATCGCGCATTTCCTCGGCATGCATGGGGAACAGATCGTGCCGCTCGCAGCCGCCGGCTTCATCGCCCTCGGCCTGCCGAGGCGACGGATGCTCGTGACGCTGGCGGCCTGCCTCCTCTGCATTGTCATCGCAATCGCCTGGGTCCAGGCCGGTCAGGGCCTCGCCTTTCCCTTTGGTTGACCGCGTCCTTCCCACCGCGATGACGTCGGCAGCGCTTTGAGGCGGCGGCGCGCTCGCCTATGGTCGGGGGAATGCCACCCGTGCTCCGCCCCGTCCGCCGCCTCGACCCGATCCTCGTGGACCGCATCGCCGCGGGCGAGGTGGTGGAGCGCCCGGCCTCCGCCGTGAAGGAACTGGTGGAGAACGCCATCGATGCGGGCGCGACCAGCATCGAGGTGACGATCGAGGCGGGGGGCCGCCGGCTGATCCGCGTGGTGGATGACGGCGCCGGCATGAGCGCCGACGATCTCGCCCTCGCGGTGGAGCGTCATGCCACATCGAAGCTTCCCGGCGGCGACCTGACCCGCATCGATTCCCTCGGCTTTCGCGGCGAGGCGCTGCCCTCCATCGGGGCTGTGGCCCGCCTCTCCCTCACCAGCCGCACCGCCGAAGCCGAGACCGGATCGACCCTGGTGGTCGATGCCGGCATCAAGGGCGAGGTCCGTCCCGCACCGAGCCCGCGCGGCACGCGGATCGAGGTCACCGACCTGTTCTCCGCGACGCCGGCACGGCTGAAATTCCTGAAATCCGACCGCGCCGAGGCGCTGGCCATCGCCGATGGGTTGCGGCGTCTCGCCGTGGCGCAACCGCGGATCCGCTTCGCCCTCCGCTCCGAGAGCGGCAGCCCCTTGGTCTTTTCCGCCGAGACCGGCGACGACGCCGACCTGCGCCGGCTCACGGCGGTGCTGGGGTCGGATTTCGGCGCGAGTTCCGCCCCCCTCCACATGGCGCGGGAAGGCTTCGACCTGTCCGGCCATATCGGCCTGCCGAGCTACCATCGCGGCGCGGGCAACCAGATCCACTTCACGGTCAACGGCCGCCCGGTGCGCGACCGCCTGCTGCTGGGCGCCGTGCGCGGGGCCTATGCCGACACGATGAGTTCGGACCGTCATCCGGTGCTCGGCCTCGCCATCACCTGCGATCCCGCCCTCGTCGACGTGAATGTCCATCCCGCCAAGACGGAGGTGCGCTTCCGCGAGCCAGGCCTCGTGCGCGCCCTCATCGTCAGCGCCATTCACGAGACCCTGCGGCAGGTGGGAGCGCGCAACGCCAGCACGGGGGCCGCCCGCACCCTGGACGCCCTGCGTCCGGGCCATCCCTCATCGACGATGCGACCGGCAATGACCGCACATTCGGGACGTGGCGCCTGGTCGGGCAGGGCGCCGCTTCCGCCGGGCCTGCCCTCGTTCGGCGCGCCCGCCGGCCTCGTGCCGGCATCGTCCTTCGGTGCGCGCGGAGGTCTGTTCGAGGCCCCGCAGGCGGCGTTCGATCGGTCCGGGGCAGGGTTCGAGGACGCAGGGTTCGAGGAAGCCGGGCAGGCGCTGTTCTCCGGCGATCTCGCGCCGCCGGGCGCCGATATCCGCGAGCCGGAGGTGGAGCCCCTGCCGGACGATCACCCGCTGGGTGCCGCCCGCGCCCAGCTCCACGAGACCTACATCGTCGCCCAGACCCGCGACGGGATCGTCCTCGTCGACCAGCACGCAGCGCATGAGCGTCTCGTCTACGAGCGTCTGAAGCGCGAGCGCGCCGCCGGCGGCATCGCCCGCCAGGGCCTCCTGATCCCGGACGTGGTGGAGATGGCGCCCCAGGACGCCGAACGCCTCGTCGCCGCCGCCCCGGATCTCGACCGGCTCGGCCTCACCCTGGAGGCTTTCGGCACCGGTGCGGTCCTGGTGCGTGAAATGCCGACGGCGCTGGCCGGTGCGTCCACCCGCCGCCTGCTGGAGGACGTCCTCGACGCCCTCGACGCGAGCGGGCTGGAGGAGGGGAGCGCGGACGGCACCGAGGGCGGTCCGCTCGGGCGGCGCCTCGACGCGATCCTCTCGCGCATCAGCTGTCACGGCTCGGTCCGCGCCGGCCGGCGCCTGCGGCCAGAGGAGATGAACGCGCTCCTGCGCGAGATGGAGGCCACCCCGTTCGCCGGCACCTGCAACCACGGCCGCCCGACCTTCGTGGAACTGAAGCTCCAGGATATCGAGCGGCTGTTCGGCCGGCGCTAGAGCGCTCTCCGCCGAAGTGGATGCCGGTTCGGCGAAAAAGAGCGCGGCAAAACAAAGGCCTGGAGATGTGCCCCGACCCAACGTGGTCGGGCGCAGCTCTAGGGAGCGGCGCCGGCTCGTCGGTCCTCAGGCGGTCGGCAGGGCGGAGGCGGCGTCGAGCGCCCCGGCGAGGGCCTTCTCGCGGGCTTCGGGACCGAGGGCGATCCCCTCGGCGATGACGAATTCCGGGTTGGTCACGCCGATGAAGCCGAGGACGACCCGCAGATAGGTCTCGGCATGCTCCGCCGAAGCCGTCGGCGACCCCGCACCGTAAAGGCCGCCGCGCGACACGGCGACGATGATGCGTTTCTCGGGCACGAGGCCGACGGCGCCGCTCTCCGTGTATTTGAAGGTCTGGCCGGCCACGAGGATGCGGTCGATCCAGGCCTTGAGCTGGGTCGAGATCGTGAAATTGTAGAGCGGCGCGCCGATCACCACGATATCGGCGGCTAGGAACTCCGCCAGCACCGCGCGGCCGAGCGTGACGTCGTTCTGGATGTCCGGCGTGTTGGTGGCGTTGGGCTGATGGCCTGCGAGATAGGCGCCGGAGAGATGGGGGATCGGCGTGGCGGCCAGATCGCGATAGGTCGTCTCGAGGTCCGTTGCCCCTGCCTGAAGGCGGGCGACGATGGCGGCCGAGACCGCGCGGCTGACGGAATGCTCGCCCAGGATGCTGCTGTCGATGTGCAGAAGGTTCATGTTCGATCCTCGGTATCAGAAATATACCGAGGCGCTATAGAGTACCGGAGCGGTGCTCGCGCAAGGAGGCACATTGGTGGAACCCGGTCACATGGAGGTAACCGAGGCACAGGCCTCCCACCGCCCCGGCGATTGCCGGGTGGTCGGTACGGTGCTGGCGCGGGTCGGCGACAAATGGAGCATCCTCGTGGTGATGACGCTCACGGACGGGCCCCGGCGCTTCAACGAGTTGAAGCGGATCATCGGCGGCATCTCCCAGCGGATGCTCACCTTCACCCTGCGCGGCCTGGAGCGAGACGGCCTCGTTTCGCGCACGGTCACCCCGACAATCCCGCCCCGGGTGGATTATGAACTCACCGAGCTCGGCCGCTCGCTGCAGGTGCCGGTCCAGGCACTCGGCTCCTGGGCCTTCGCGAACCTGCCCACGATCCAGGCCGCGCGGACCCGTTTCGATGCCGGCGGCGAGACGGACCCGGCTTGAGACCGGGGCGTTCGACGGGCGTGACAGCGGGAAGACCGGCCGATCAGGTCCAGTAGAGGACCCGCGCGAAGGGCAGTTCGCGCGCGACGGCGGCGGTGATCGTCTCCCGCATGGTCCGCATCAGATCGCGGGGATAGACGTATTTCACCGAGCCGAACTTGGTGAGCTTGCGACTGCGCTCGTCCTCCCGCATCGGCAGGTCGGAGCCGGGATACCAGCCCTGGAGCACGTCCTTCGACCCCGGCGTGAACCGGTGCGTGATGAGCTCCACGGTGAGGTCGGGGTTGGACACACCGGACAGCGCCTCCGCCACCTCCCGCAGGAGTCCCTCATAGGCGTCCGGCCAATCGCGAACGGCGATGATCGGCGCGATGGTGAGACCTACCGGGTAGCCGGCGCGGGCCATGGCCCCGAGCGCCAGCAGGCGGGCGTCGAGACTGGCGGTGCCGCCCTCGTAGCGCGCGGCGGGACGCGCGTTGAGGGAGAACCGCACGCGGGTCCGGCCGCGATGGGGCAGGGCCAGAAGCGGCTCGACGGCGGCGAATTTCGTCGTAAAGCGCAATTGCACCGCCGCGTCCCAGGCGCCGAAATGCGTGATCGCCGCCGAGAGCGAGCCGGTCAGGTGCTCGATGCCGAGGGGGTCGGTGTAGCAGGAGGCCTCGAAGGTTGTGCCCTCTTCGACCCGGCCGGCCTGGGCCGAGGTGACGCTGCCCTCACCGAGATAGGCCGGCAGATTCCCGAGGATGGCGTCGAGATTGGCATAGGCCCGCGTCACCGGAGGGCCGGACAGGGAGCCGGCAAGGTAGCAATACTGGCAATGGGCCGGGCAGCCCTCCGCGAGATCGAAGCGCCAGTCGGCACTGGGCGGAATCGGCTGCAGCCTCAGCTTGGTCGGTGGCGCCACCACGATGGCGAGGGTCGCCTTCGCCTCGCGATAGGCCCGGCGCGGATCCTCGTCGCGCAGGCCGGTGAGACGGTTGCTTTTCAGGCGCTCCACCGGGAGACCGAGCGCCTCGGCCCGCGCGAGCATCGCACGGCCATGGGCATGGTCCAGGGCCGCCGGCGTCACCAGGACACGGCGCGGCCTCCACAGGCGCGCGTCACGCAGCCCCTCTACCGGCCCGGCCTTCGCCGGTTCGGCCGTGACGGGATCGCGTGTGGCGTCATCGAGGACCATGGCGGAGCAACGCGGCGGCGATGCCCCGGGGTTCCCGGCGCGCGCCGGGGTCGCAGGGTCGACGCGTCAGGCCTGGAAGCGCGCGAAGGCCAGGACGGTGTCTCCGTAGACCCGTCGTTCGAGCTCGGTGAAGCCCGGCGGCAGCGCGACGTTGGCGCCGGCGGCCTCCTCCACCACCACGAGGGCGCCGGGGGCGAGCCACCCGCCATGGGACGCGCTGGCGAGAGCGGCCGGCGCGAGGTCCCTGTTGTAGGGGGGATCGCAGAAGACGAGGGTGAAGGTCCCGCTGGTGCCGGCCGGGCCGAGCTTGGTCGCATCGCGGCGGAACAGCCGCGTCTTGCCGGCACAGCCCAACGCATCGATGTTCTCGCGGATCAGACCGCGCGCTTCCGCCCCCTCGTCCACCAGGAGCGCGTAGCTCGCCTCGCGGGACAGGGCCTCGAAGCTCAGCGCCCCGGTTCCGGCGAAGAGATCGAGAACCCGCGCGCCCGCCACCGCGTCGTCATAGGCATGGGCGAGAACGTTGAAGAGCGCCTCGCGCAGGCGATCCGAGGTTGGCCGGATCGCGTCCGATTTCGGGGTGGCGAGGCGGCGTCCACGCAGGTCGCCGCCGACGATCCTCACCGCGAGCCGCCACGGGGCGGACGTCCGCCCCCGCCACCGGGCTTACCGCCCGCGCCGCCGCCGCGATTGCCGAAACCGCCGGGCTTGGCCGAACCGCCGGGACGGGACGAGCCGCCCGCCTTGAACCCGCCCGGCCTTCCGGCCACGGCGGGTTTGCCCGATCCGCCGGGCTTGCCGAACCCACCGGGCTTTCCGCCCGGGCGGAAGCCGCCACGATCGGCGCCGGAGCGTTCGGCGCCGATGTCACGGTCGCCGCCCTGGCGGTCGTCGGAGCGGCCCTTGAAGCCCGCTCCCTTGAAGCCGCCCGGCTTGAACCCACCCGGCCGGCCGCCACCGGGACGATCGTCCCCGCCACGATTGAAGGCCGGCTTCTCGCTGCGGAATCCCGCCGGCCTGTCCCCGCGCGGCTCGCCGCGATTGAAGGCCGGACGTTCCGCGCGGTCGTTGAAGCCGCCGCCATCGCGAGGCTTGAAGCTGCGGGGGCGCTCGTCGCCGCCACGAGGCGGACCGCGCCGCTCGGCGCCATCGGGCCGTCCGAACCCGCCGCTGCGCGGAGCATCGTCCCGGCGCGGGGGTCTGGAATCGCTGCGCGGAGGCCTTGCATCGCTGCGCGGAGGTCTTGCATCGCCGTCGAACCGGCGCTGCGGCGGCCGCGCATCGGCCTCCTCGCGGCGGGCCGCCTTGGCATCGGATTGGCGCAGCGTCCGGACCGGACGCTCGGCGGCGCCCGTCTCGTCACGCCGTGCACCGCGATCACGGCGATGCGGCTCGGGAGCCGGCTCCTGCGGGCTCGCCTTCAGTCGCTCCACCAGGACACGGCGCTCGCCGGTGTTGATCGCGCCCACGCGCTCCCGGCCGCGAGCGGCGGATGCCTCACGCTCCGCCTTGGGATCGGCGCCACGGCGGGGGATCTTGACCCGGCGCGGGCCGTCCTCCTGTGGTGCGGCCTCGTCCGCGCGCCAGACCGAGCGCCGGGGGCCGGCACTGTTGCCGCCGGTGGGGACCCGTGCGGGTTCGGCGGGCTTGCGCAGGGGGCGGTCGCCGCCGCGATCACGGTCACCGCCGCGCTCATAACCGCGCGGGGCGTCGTCATAGCTGCGCCCGGCGCTTCGCGCCGCGGCCGCCGAGGCGCTGCGGGCGGGCTGTTTCGCCTGCTGCTGCGCGGGTTTCGGCGAGCCGAACGGGGCGATGGGCTCACGGTTGGGGCTGGTGAAATCGACGCCGGCCTGATCGGCGAGGGTCGGGCCCAGCTGCTCCTTGAGCACCTTGGTGCGAATCTCTTCCACCAGTCCGACTTCGAGGTCGCCGAGCTGGAACGGGCCGAAGGACAGGCGGATCAGCCGGTTCACGGCCAGACCCAGATGTTCGAGGATGCGCTTGACCTCGCGGTTCTTGCCCTCGCGCAGGCCCAGCGTCAGCCAGAGGTTGTCGCCCGAGGACCGGTCGAGGACCGCGTCCACCGGGCCGTAATCCATGCCGTCGATGGTGACGCCCTTGCGCAGCTTGTCGAGCTCGGCCTGATTCGTGTCGCCATGCGCGCGGACGCGGTAGCGCCGCAGCCATCCGGTATCGGGATGGGCGATCACCTTGGCGAGGCCGCCGTCGTTGGTGAGAAGCAGCAGGCCTTCGGTGTTGATGTCGAGGCGGCCGATGGCGACGACGCGCGGCAGGTCCTCGGGCAGGGCCTCGAAGACGGTCTGGCGCCCTTCCGGATCGCGCGCCGTGGTCACGAGGCCCCGCGGCTTGTGATAGATCCACAACCGGGTCCGTTCGCGGGCGGGCAAGGGCTCACCGTCGACGGTGATCTCGTCGGCATCCGTCACGTTGATCGCCGGCGAGGTCAGCACCTTGCCGTTGAGGGTGACGCGGCCTTCGGCGATCATCGCCTCGACGTCGCGGCGGGAGGCGATGCCGGCACGCGCGATCGCCTTGGCGATACGGTCGCCCTCGGGCGTCGCCGAATCGGAATCACCGGCGGCGGCATCGTCCCCGGCCTTGGCCGCAGGCCTCGGCAGGGCGGCCTTGCGGCGCAGGGGGGCGTCTCCTCCCCTGGCGGGCGCGGCGGCCCGGCGGGGCTTCGGCTGCTCCTCGGCCGAGGGGCCGGGCACGCCCGCATCGGTCGCCGGGGTCCAGGCTTCGCCGGAAACGCTGTTGGTCTCGGGCGCGTCCTCGGACCCGCCCGTCTGTTCGTCTGTCTTGTCGCTCATCCGAGCCCCATAACAGAGCGGAGGCAAGGTTGCGAGCGATTGCGCGTGGGGCGGCCTGCCCGTCGCGCAAGGGGGCATTGCGGCCGTTCATGAAAAAGGCAGCCTTTCGGCTGCCTTTTTCATGATCCAGTCGGGCTGGAAGCCGAGGTTCAGAGCTTGCTCTTCACCGTGTCGGCAGCGTTCTTGACGCCGTCCTTGGCGTCGCCGACGGTCTTCTGGGCATCGCCTTTCAATTCCTGGGCCTTGCCTTCGGCCTTGAGCTTGTCGTTATCCGTGGCATTGCCGATGCCCTGCTTCACGTTACCGACCGCCTCGTTGGCGAGCCCCTTGATCTTGTCAGTGGTGCTGCTCATCGTCTGCTCCTGATAAGATCCTGCGGCCTTGGCCGCGTTGGAGATGAAACGGCTCAGCCTCAGCGATGTTCCTGCCGGGCCGGATCACGGGATCTCGACCGTTTCCTTCGTTCAACGAATACAAAGGCTTGGGCTCGACGATCGTGACTGCGCCCATTTCCTCGAAGGCCGCGACCGACCCGTTGAGCCTCGCTTTCGACGCCGCCCGCCGCGCGGCCGGGGAGGGCGAAGTACCGGTCGGCGCCGTGATCGTACGGAACGGCCTCGTCCTCAGCGTTGCCCACAATCGCCCACGGGCGCTTCGCGATCCCACCGCCCATGCGGAAATCCTGGCGATCCGCGCCGCCTGCGCCGCCATCGACGACGAGCGCCTCATCGGCTGCGACCTCTACGTCACCCTGGAGCCCTGCCCGATGTGTGCGGGCGCCATCTCGTTCGCGCGCATCCGACGGGTCTATTTCGCAGCCCTCGACCCGAAGGGCGGCGGGGTCGAGCACGGGCCACGGGTCTTCAACCAGCCCACCTGCCACCACGCGCCGGACGTCTATGGCGGCTTGCGCGAGGCGGAGGCGGCCAAGCTCCTGCGCGACTTCTTTCGCGACAGGCGGGAGGGCTGACGCGAGACGCCTTACCCATCGTACAAACGGCGAGCATCCGAATCCTGCGTCCCGGAGAGACCCCATGATCGCGACCTATCTGCGTGCCCTCATCGTCGGTGCCGGAGAGGGCCTGAGCGCCTCGCTGGCCCGGCGTTTCACCCGTGAAGGCCTGCGGGTCGGCCTCGCCTCGCGCAACGTCGGGAAACTCGAAGGGCTGGCGGCCGAGACGGGGGCAGCCATCCATGCCTGCGATGCCGCCGATCCGGCCGAGGTGGAGGCTCTGTTCGCCCGGATGGAGCCGGCGCTCGGGGGCCCGCCCGACGTGGTGGTCTACAATGCCAGCGGTCGCTTGCGCGGCCCCATCGTCGATCTCGACCCGGACGCGGTGCGTCAGTCGGTGATGGTCTCGGCCTTCGGCGGCTTCCTCGTCGCCCAGGCCGCCGCACGACGCATGCTGCCGGGGCGCCACGGCGCGATCCTGCTCACCGGAGCCTCGGCCAGCGTGAAGGGCCATGCCGAATCTGCCGCCTTCGCCATGGGCAAGTTCGGCTTGCGCGGCCTGTCGCAGAGCCTCGCGCGGGAACTCCAGCCGAAGGGCATCCATGTCGCCCATTTCGTCATCGACGGCGGGATCCGCAGCGCTAAGCGCCCGGAGCCGGCGGATGCGCCCGACAGCCTGCTCGATCCCGATGCCATCGCCTCGGCCTATTGGGACGTCCTGCGCCAGGACCGCAGCGCCTGGACCTCCGAGATCGCGCTGCGTCCCTGGGTCGAGCGGTTCTGAGGCACTTGGGAGCGCCCCGGAACCGGCCGGCGATCAGGCCGCCGCCAGCGGCTTCGAGACATCCTCCAGGGACTTGCCCTCTGCGGCCGTGCCCCAGACCCCGCCGACGATGGCGGCGATCAGCATGAGAGCGGCACCGATGCCGTAGCCGATCAGCACGTTGTCGCGGGACCCCGTCTCGACCAGGGCGCCGAACAGGAGCGGGCCGGAGACGCCGCCGATGCCGGTGCCGAGCGCGTAGAACACCGCGATGGCGAGCGCCCTGATCTCCAGGGGGAAGGTCTCGGCGACGGTGAGATAGGCGGCGCTCGCGGCGGCGGAGGCGAAGAAGAACACCACCATCCAGGCCGCCGTCTGGCCGACGGGGCCGAACACCTCGATCTTGAACAGGTAGCCGGTGATGGCGAGTAGCACCGCCGAGATGCCGTAGGTGAAGGCGATCATCTGGCGGCGGCCAATCGTGTCGAACAGCCGACCGAGGAGCAGCGGCCCAAGGAACGATCCGAGCGCGAAGGGCAGCAGGTACCAGCCGACATGGTCCCCCGGCACCCCGTAGAAGCGCTGGAGCACGAGGGCGTAGGTGAAGAACAGCGCGTTGTAGAAGAAGGCCTGCGCGATCATCAGGGCGAGGCCCACCAGGGTCTGCTTTCGATAGCCGACCAGCATGGTGCCGAAGACTTCCTTGAGCGGCGTGTGGCTGCGCGTCCTCAGCTTCATCCGCTTCGATTCGTCCACCGGCGGCAGGGTGATGCCCTCGTCGATGAAGCGTTTCTCGATGCTGGTGACGACCCGGTCCGCCTCGGCGACGTAGCCGTGGGTGGCGAGCCAGCGCGGGCTCTCGGGGATCCATGTCCGCAGCAGCAGGATCACGAGGCCGATACCGCCGCCGACGAAGAAGGCGATGCGCCAGCCCCAGGCCGGGTCGATCATGCCGGGGCGCAAAACCGCGATGGAGAGGAAGGAGCCCAAGGCCGCCCCGATCCAGAACGAACCGTTGATGACGAGGTCGGTCCAGCCGCGCACGCGGGCCGGGACGAGTTCCTGGATGGTGGAGTTGATGGCGGTGTATTCGCCGCCGATGCCCGCGCCGGTGAGGAACCGGAAGATACAGAAGCTGTAGATGTCCCAGGACAGGCCGGTGGCCGCGGTAGCGGCGAGGTACAGAGCCAGCGTGATGAAGAACAGCTTCTTGCGGCCGATCCGGTCGGTGAGCCAGCCGAAGCCCAGGGCCCCGACGACGGCACCGACGAGATAGGAACTCGCCGCCAGACCGATATCGAACTCGGTGAAGCTCATGGGCTCGGCCCGCAGGGCGCCCACGAGCGAGCCCGCCAGGGTGACTTCGAGGCCGTCGAGCACCCAGGTGATGCCGAGCGCCACGATGACGAGAACGTGGAAGCGTCCCCAGGGCAAACGGTCGAGACGAGCGGAAATATCGGTATCGATCACCGTGCCCATCGGAACCCGCTCGGGCGCGGGAGAGCCCGACTTTGCTTCGACCATACTCGTCATCGACGCCTCGTTAACCACCGGATACGATTGCTGTTGGCAATGAACGGCCAAGCGTCGCGGTTCCGTCGGCGTCTTTACCTGTTCACGCTTCACTCACGGTACTCGTCTCCGGGTGCCGCCTCCGATGTATTCCCGCCTCCTCTCCGTCATTCTCGCCACCACGGCCCTTACGGCCGTCGCGATCGTGCCGACGTCCCTACGCGCCACGGAGATCTCGCGCAGCCAACCGAGCGGCGCCGAGCGCTGGCGCCTTCGCCCCGCCGACGTGACGATGACGGGAAGCACCGGCACGGTGGCGAAGGATCGCCCGGCGGCCGACATCCCGGCGGAACGGCGTGCCGTGCGGGTGGTCTATCCCGGGCTCCTGCCTGCCCAATGACGACCCGGCCGGCAGCCCATCGTGACAAGACCGATCATGGTTGTCGCGATGATTCACACAACAAGAATCATCGTTGTCATTTGCCGATCGGCACTATCGGCTCCCGACCGCAAAGATATCATTCAAAGACCTCGCTCCGTCATCTCGCTTAAGATCTCGACACCCACGAACGGGTTGAGGACCGATACGAGGGGCGAGCGCGGATTGTCGTTCGACCACGCGACGCCGCACTGTCCGGTCACTGACGGAAGTTGCATGTTATAGGAAAAATTGACTCTACCGGTTGACGGTCTCGCAAGCCCGTGGGCTGCAAGGTCCGGTCTGATTAAAGGATCGGTAACGATGCTGGAACGGCTCGCCAACAAGATCTCGCTGCGGCATCAGATCAGCCTCGTCACTGGGGCGGTCGGCCTCACGATCGTGGCCGCGGTCACGCTGGGATCCGCCTTGCTGGCGCGCGCGCAGGCCACCGACATGGCCGAGAACGCGCTATTGCAGGTCGCACGCTCCGTTGCCGATCGTCTGGACCAGGACATGGCGGAACGCCTGCGCGAGATCCGCAACGTGGCCGCGCTCGATCCGCTGCAGCCTCACTGGATGGAGAATACCGGGAGTCTCCGCAACGTCCTGCAATCGATGCAGAAGACCTTCCCGGATTATGCCTGGATCGGCTTTGCGGACGAGACCGGAAAGGTTCGGGCTGCGACCGGCGGTATCCTGGAAGGTGCGAATGTCGGCCAGCGTCCTTGGTTCATCGATGGAATCAAGGGCGCGGCGGCCGAGGACGTCCATCTCGCGGCCCTGCTGCAGACTCTGCTCAAACCCAATGCCGACGGAACGCCCTTCCGGTTCGTCGATCTCGCATCGCCCGTCATCGACGCGTCGGGCCGGACCATCGGCGTCCTGGGAAGCCATCTCAGCTGGAGCTGGGCCGACGGGGTGCGCCGGGAGGTCCTGTCCTCCCGCCGCCCCGAACTGAAGGAGGAGGTCGTCGTCCTCGACCGGACCGGCCGCGTCCTCATGGGACCGGCGCTCGGCACCCATCCGTATTCGCCCGCCGATCTCGCCGCCGGCCATTTCATCGCGCGCGGCCCCGGCGGAGACCAGTTCGCGGCCGTCTCGGCGACGAGGGGGCGGGGCGATTATGCTGGCCTCGGATGGATCGTCGTGGCCCTCCAGCCGGTGCAGACGGCCCTCGCGGGTGCCCACAGGCTAACCGTCCTCATCACCCTGGTCGGCCTCGGCGCGGGCGCGCTCGGCACGCTCGGCATTTTCCTCGTGGTGACGCGCCTCAGCCGCCCGCTGGCGCGTCTCACGGATGCGGTCGACCGGATCGGCCGCGAGCGAAATGCGACGATGACGGAGCGCGTCCAGGGCTCCCCCGAAGTGTTGCGCCTGTCCGCCGCGGTCAGGTCCCTGTTGCGACGGATCGGCACCGCCGAAGCCGATGCACGCGACGTGGAACTCGAAGCGTCGCGGGCCGTCCGAGCCGCCCAGGACAGGATCGAGCGCATCGGCGCCGATCTTCAGGCCATGAAGCTGATCGCGAACAGGGACGCCCTCACGGGCCTGCTGAACCGGCGTGCGTTCCTGCCCCTCGCGAAGGACGCCCTCGGCGATTTCAGACGCTATCAGCGCCCCCTCTCGGTGCTGATGATCGACATCGATCATTTCAAGCGGGTGAACGACCGTTACGGCCACCCGGCGGGGGATGTGGTGATCCGGAAGGTCGGCACCATCATCAACGATACGATCAGGACCACGGACAAGGTGGCGCGGTTCGGGGGCGAGGAGTTCGTGGTTCTCCTCAACGACAACAATGCCGCCGGTGCCGCGATCATCGCGGAGCGTATCCGACAGACCGTGGCCAGCACGGTGTTCGAGGCCGACAACGATCGCCTCCTGGCGACGATCAGCATCGGCATCGCCGAGGCGGAGAAATTCGACACGGACATCGACCGCATCATCGAGCGCGCGGACCGCGCCCTCTACGAGGCGAAATCCCGCGGCCGCAACTGCGTGCATACGTTCGAGATCGACATCGACGATCTGCGTTCGGTCGCGTAGCCCCGTTCGTCGACGGGTCGGCCGCCCGCCTCCTGCCGGCGCGCGTCGCAGGGCTACCGCCTGCGGCAGACGAGGGGCGCTCGCGCGTTCTCGGCCAGGCCATCAAGTCTCGGAGAGACGCGGGTCGAGGGCATCCGCGAGACCGTCGCCGATCGTGTTGAGGGCGATGAGGGTCAGGACGAGGAAGGCGGCGGGGCCGGCGAGCATCCACGGGGCGGATTCGAGGGTGCGTGCGCCGTCCGCGATCAGCGCCCCCCAACTGGTGGCCGGCTCCTGCACCCCGAGGCCGAGGAACGACAGGAAGCTCTCCAGCAGGATCACCTTGGGCACGAGCAGGGTCACCGCCACCGTGACGGGACCGAGGGTGTTCGGGACGATATGGCGCCAGAGGATGGCCGGTGTCGAAAGCCCGAGCGCCTCGGCCGCACGCACGAAGTCGCGGGCGCGTAGCGACAGGGTCTGGGCGCGCACGAGGCGGGCCATGTCGAGCCATTCCACCGCGCCGATCGCCACCAGGATCAGCCCCAATCCGGAGCGGAAGAACACCAGCAGCATGATGACGAAGAACACGAAGGGCAGGGCGTAGAGGATGTCGACGATGCGCATCATCACCGCATCGGCCACGCCGCCGAGGTAGCCGGCCGCCGCGCCGTAGGCGATCCCGATCAGCAGCGCCACGGCGGTGGCGACGCCACCGATGAGGAGTGAGACCCGCCCCGCGACGAGGCTGCGGGTGAGGAGGTCCCGCCCCAGCATGTCGGTTCCCATGAGGAAGCGCAGGCGGCCGAGCGGCGCCTCGACGACGAGGCGGCGACCCTCGTCGAGACGCTCGACGATGCGGGGGTGGCCGAACAGGTCGGACCGGGGGAGATAGGCGAGGACGCGCTCGTCGACGGGCCTGGCCGGGTCAGACACCACCATGCGCACGCGGTCGCCCGAAACGGTGACGTCCGAGACCGAGACCCGCATGCGGAAGGCGAGGCGGGCCAGCGCCGGACCGACGTCTCCGGGTTCGGGATGAGCGGCGAGGCCGGGCGCGATGCGGACGAGATCGGGATAGATCCGCCCCGGTTCGTGGCCGGTGAGGAACGGTCCGACGAGGCATGCGAGCATCATCGAGACGAGGATCAAAGAGGCGGCGAGGGCACCGCGGTTGCGCGCGAACCGGGTCCAAACGCGGCTCATCGCCCGTGCCTCAGGCGCGGATCGAGGAGCGCACAGGCGATGTCGGCGACGATGTTGAGCAGGGTGACGAACAACCCCACGAGGATCACGGTGCCCATCACCAGGGTGTAGTCGCGGTTGAGCGCCCCATCGACGAAGGCCCGCCCGATCCCGGGCAAGCCGAAGATCGTCTCCACCACCACCGACCCCGTCAGCAGCCCGGCCGCCACGGGCCCGAGGATCGCGACCACGGGCAGCAGCGCTCCGCGCAGGGCATGGCGGGCGACGCGTCGGGGCGGCAGGCCCATGGCGCGCATGGTGCGGACCGGCTGGGCGTTCAGGGTCTCGTTGAGGGACGTCCGCGTCAGCCGGGCGATGGCGCCGATCTGCGGCAGCGCGAGGGTGAGCACGGGAAGCACCAGATGCGAGGGCGCTCCACCCTCCCAGCTTCCCACCGGCAACCAGCGCAGGCTCAGGCCGAACACGATCTGGAGCAGGGGCGCCACGACGAAAGTCGGGATCGCCAGGGTCAGCCCGGCGAGAAGGCCGATGGCCCGGTCGATCCCTCCGCCGCGCCGGAACGCCGCCCAGGCTCCGAGGCCGATTCCCACGCTCAGGGACAGAAGGAGGGCGAGGCCGCCGAGAGTCATGGAGACGGGCAGGCCACGCGCGAACAGGTCGGCCACGGTCAGGTCGCGGAACGAGAAGGAGGGGCCGAGATCGCCCTGGATCAGCGCGGCGAGGTAGCGGCCGTATTGGACGATGAGGGGCTGGTCGAGGCCGTAGACACGGGCGAGATTCTGCATCGCCGCCGGCGGCAGCGGACGCTCCAGGTCGAAGGGTCCACCGGGGGCGAGGCGGATCAGGAAGAAGCTGCCCGTCACGACGAGGAACAGGGTCGGGATCGCCTGAGCGAGGCGGCGCAGGACGAAGCCGATCATGCCGGGATCCCGCCCGTCACGCGTCGAGCTTCAGGAAACGCGTCGGCGACGCGTTGCGCGGGTTCGGGTGATAGCCGGTGAGACGGGCCGAGATCAGTGCCTTCGACCGGGTGTGAAGCACCGGGATCCACGGTAACTCGTGGAGGATGATCGCCTCGGCCCGGAACAGGAGGTCGGCCCGCCTGGCGAGATCCCGCTCGGCGGCCGCCTCGCGCATCAGCCCGTCATAGGCCGGATTGCTGTAACGGCCGGGGTTGAGCCCGTCATTGCCGGTCTCCAGCAGGAACAGGAAATTCTGCGGATCGGAGTAATCGGCGACCCAGGACATGCGGGCCACATCGAAATCACCGCCGTCGCGCAGGTGGGCGAAATGGGTTTTGGCATCGGTATAGACGAGGCGCGTCTCGACGCCGATGCCCCGCCACATGTCGGTGAGAGCGACCGCCGCGTTGCGGTTGTTGTCGGTGCTGTTGAAGCGATACTCGACCCGGAGGGGCTTGCCGCCGGGCCCGAAGCCGGCCGCGGCGAGGAGTGACCGCGCCTCCTCCTCACGGTCGATGGGCATCGCGTTCCGCCCGGCGAGTTCCGGCGACGTGCGGTAATTGTCGAGGCCCGGCGGGCAGAGGGAATAGGCCGGTGCCATGGTCTCGCCCCACAGCCTCTCGGCCAGGAATTCACGATCGATCACAAGGGACAAGGCCTGTCGCACCCGGACGTCGTCGAACGGGGGCTTCCGGATATTGACGGCCAGGGCATAGAGCCCGAGCGACGGACCGAGGACGACCTGACCGCCGAACCTCTCCTTCAGCGAGGCCATCTGGTCCCCCGGCAGGTCGGCGAGGGAATCGATCTCGCCGGCGGCGTAGCGGCGGACCGCGCTGGAGAGATCCGGTGTCGGCAGGAAGGCCACCGTCTCGATCGAGACGCCGGCCGCCGCATGGAAAAAACGGTTGCGTGTCAGTGTGATACGGTCGTTCGGCACCCAATCGACGAGGGCGTAGGCACCGTTGCTGACGAGGTTGCCCGGCCGGGTGAAGGCATCGCCGAAGCGCGAGACGGAAGGCGGATGCACCGGCAGCGAGGTCTGGTGAGTGAGGAGTTCGAGGAGGTAGGGCGTCGGCCGGTCGAGGGTGATGACGAGGGTCCGAGCATCCGGCGCCGTCACGCCGAGGCTCTCCGGCGCCGCCTCGCCCTGGTTCACGGCGCGGGCGTTCCTCAGCGGATACAGCACTTCGGCATATTTCGCCGCCGTCGCGGGGTGCAGGATCCGGCGCAGGCCGAAGACGAAATCCGCCGCCACGACCGGATCGCCGTTCGACCAGCGCCCGTCCTCGCGCAGATGAAACGTGTAGGTCAGGGCGTCGTCCGAGACGGTCCAATGCGTCGCCGCACCCGGGATGATGGCCCCGTGATTGTCGTAGGTCAGCAGCCCCTCGTAGAGGTCGCGCAGGATATGCGCCTCCGCCACGGTGGAGGATTTATGCGGATCGAGAGTTTCCGGATCGGCATCGTTACCGCGCCGGTAGACCGGCCCGCCGGTCGCGCGCGCCGAGCTTGTTCCAGCCACGAGCAGAGCACCGCCACCGAGGAGGCAGGCCCGGCGGTCGGGGCGCATGGCGGCGCTCAGGCGCCGGTCTGCGCGGTGAATCCAGCGGCTTCGATCCCGGCGAGCGCGCAGAGTTCGTCGTTGTCGGAGGTATCGCCCGAAATGCCCACGGCGCCGATGACCGCATCGCCATCGCGGATCAGGACACCGCCCGGCACCGGCACCAGCGCGGCCGGACCGACGAGATGGCTCACGGCCGCCACGAAATAGGCCTGCTCCTCTGCCCGTTTGTGGATCGCGCGTCCGCCGAGGCCGAGCGCCAGGCAGCCATTGGCCTTGCCCATGGCGACCTCCGCGCGGCGCAGCGACGTCCCGTCCTCGGCGCCCAGCGCCTTCAGGGCTCCACGCGCATCGTAGACCACCACCGCGAGGGGCTTCAGGCTGTGTGAGCGGGCCGTCTTAAGGGCGGTGGCGACGATGGTCTGGGCGGCGGCGAGGGTCAGGTCGGGCATCGGCTTACCGGGGCGATCTGTTACGGGTCGGTCCCGACGTAACCCGCCCCGCGGCGCCGGACCAGCCCCGGCCTCATGCGACGCGATCGGCCAGGAACGCATCGTAGCGTCGTGCCACCGCCGGCATATCCTCGAAATGCGGGAAGGCCCCGGTGGGGAGCACGTCGACGGTCCAGTTCGGGCGGCCGGCGACACGGTCGGCATGGCGGTAATCGACGAAATCCCCGCGCACCCCGTGGATCATCCAGACCGGGAGGGATAGCGCATCGTAGAGCCGGCCCGGCGGATCGGGAAACAAGGCCCCGGACAGGAACGAGAACGGCGCATGCCGGGCGCCAGGACGATGGGCGGAGGCGTAGTCGTAGGCGAGCAGACCCTCGTCGATGTCCTTCGAGCCCCAGGTCTTTTCCAGGAAGAAGCGCATGCTCGGCCGGCTCACCAGGAGATCGAACAGCGGCTCCCCCCAGAGCGGGGCGTTCAGCATGGTGCGGGCGACGGCCCCACCGTGCCGGGTCCGGTCGCGGTGCCTGCCGACGAAACGGGCATCGAAGCCGGTCGGACTGATCAGGCCGAGACTGCGATAGGCGCCCGGTTCCTCGATAGCGGCAGCGGCGAGATACTCGCAGGATAGGGACAGGGCGACGGCATCGATCTCCCCGCCACCATGCCGATGTCGGATCTCGGCGGTGACGGCCCGGATCGCATCGGACATCAGGCGTGGGGTGTAGACCCGGTCGCTGCGCTCGGAAAAACCGAACCCCGGCAGGTCGAGCGCGTAGACCGGGCGGCTCCCCGCGTAATGCCGGTAGAGCGGGCGAACCTCGTAGGCATTGGCCGCCGCGTTCACCGAGTGGATCAGCAGCAGCGGGACGCCGGGCGCGGACGCGCTCCCATATAGGCCGATCCCACCGGCCGGCGTCTCGAGGCATTCATGCCGGCCGGGCAGGGCCGGGTGGAGCGTCTGGTGGTGGTCGATCCCGAAACGGCTATAGGCGATCCACGCGCCGGCAGCACCGAGAGGTAGCAACGCGAGCTTGGCGGCGAGGGGCAGGGATCGATCGCGCCGGATCAGGTCGGGCATAGGGTCGTCCGCGTGATGGATCGGGTGCGGGAAACGCGAGGCGGCGCCGGTTGATCCCGGCCGCCGGACGCATCACGCCGTCGCGCCCTCGATCTCGCCGCTGAGCTCCAGCCATTCCTCCTCGGCCGCCTCCAGCGCGGCGGCGGCGTCGGAGCGCATCTTTGCGAGTTCTCCGGCCTTGGCGGCATTGGTCTGGAAGGCGGTGCCGTCGGCGAGCGCCGCGTCGATCTTGGTCATGGCGTCGGTGAGCTTCTTCATCCGCGCCTCGACGCCCTCCAGCTTCTTGCGCAGGGGGGCCAAAGCCACGCGGCGGTCGGCGTTGGAGCGGCGCTCCAGTGCCTTCACTCCGCCGGCGGCCTCGGACGCGCCCTTCTCCGCCTCGCGTTCGGGACCCGCGAGGACGAAGCGGCGGTAATCGTCCATGTCGCCGTCGAAGGCCTTCACGCTGCCGTTCGCCACGAGCCAGAGCCGGTCGGCGCAGGCCTCCACCAGGAAGCGGTCGTGGCTCACCAGGATGACCGCCCCCTCGTAATCGTTGATCGCTTCCACCAGGGCCTGCCGGCTCTCGATATCGAGGTGGTTGGTGGGCTCGTCGAGGATCAGGAGATGCGGCCCCTTGAAGGCCGCGAGGCCCATCAGCAGGCGCGCCTTCTCACCGCCCGAGAGCTGCGAGACCGGCGTCTCGGATTTCGTACCCGAGAAGCCGAGGCGGGCGGCGGCGGCGCGCGCCTTCGATTCCGGCACGTCCGGCATCAGGTCGCGGACATGGGCGTAGGCGCTCTCGGCGGGCCGCAATTCGTCGAGCTGGTGCTGGGCGAAATACGCCACCTCCATCTTGCCCGAGCGCCGCATCTCGCCGCTCAAGGGGGGCAAGCGCCCGCCGATGAGCTTGCAGAAGGTGGACTTGCCGTTGCCGTTGGCGCCCAGCAGCGCGACCCGGTCGTCGGGGGCGAGGCTGAGGTTGAGCCCCGAGAGCACGATCCGGTCCGGGTAGCCCGCCTGCACCCGCTCCATGGCGACGATGGGCGGCGAGAGCGGACGCTCCGGGCTCGGCAGGCGGAAGGCCGGCACGTCGTCCTCGATCACCGAGGCGATGATCTCCATCTTGGCGAGACGCTTGACGCGGGACTGGGCCTGGCGCGCCTTCGTGGCCTTCGCCTTGAACCGGTCGACGAAGCTCTGGAGATGCGCCCGCTCCGCATCCTGCTTGGCCTTCGCCTTCGACTGGAGCACGCGCTTCTCGGCGACCTGCCGGGCGAAGGAGGTGTAGCCGCCCCGGTAGATGCTGAGCTTGCCGCGGTCGAGATGCAGGATGTGATCGACGCATTCGTCGAGCAGGTCACGGTCGTGGGAGATGATGACGGCGGTGCGCGGATAACGCTCCAGGTAGTCGTAGAGCCAGATCGTCCCCTCGATATCGAGGTAGTTGGTGGGCTCGTCGAGGAGGAGCAGGTCGGGTTCGGAGAACAGCACGGCGGCCAGCGCCACGCGCATGCGCCATCCACCCGAGAAATCGGAACATGGCCGCCCCTGCGCCTCCGCGTCGAAGCCGAGGCCGTGCAGGATGGCGGCGGCGCGGGCGGGCGCCGAATGCGCCTCGATATCCACGAGCCGGGTCTCGATCTCGGCCCGGCGCAGGCCATCGGCGTGCTCAGCTTCGGCCATCAGGCGCGCCCGCTCGGTATCGGCAGCGAGCACGACGGAATGCAGCGTTTCAGGGCCGGCCGGAGCTTCCTGCGCCACGGCGCCGATGCGCATGCCCTTGGGCATCGAAACGGTGCCGCCCTCGGTGGGTAATTCACCGAGGATCGCCTTGAACAGCGTCGTCTTGCCCGCGCCGTTGCGGCCCACGAGCCCGACGCGGGCCCGGTCCGGAATGACGAAAGTGGCGCCGTCGAGGATCAGACGTTCGCCGATGCGGTAGGTGAGGTCGTTGACGCGGAGCATGGAAGGCTTCTGGCGGCGCAAGGCGAGGGTTGCAAGGGGAGCGTCGCCAAGGGACGGGCAGGGGGGTGCCGTATCCGGCGGAGGCAGAGCGTTGTAATCGGGCGGCCATGACGCTGACGCTTCTCGCTGCCCTCTTTCCGATTGCTCTCCTGATTGGGTTCGGCGCGGCCCTGCGCCGCCTCGGCTTCCTCGCCGAAAGCTTCTGGCCGCAGGCCGAACGCCTTGCCTATTACGTCCTGCTGCCGAGCCTTCTTCTGGACAGCCTCGCCACCGCGCAACTCGCCGATGTCCCCGTCGGTGCGCTCGCCCTGGTCCTGGTTCTCTCGACCCTGGCGGTGGCGGGTCTGACGCTGGCGGCCGGACCACGCCTCGGCTTCGGCGGACCGGCCTTCACCTCGGTGTTCCAGGGTGGGATCCGCTTCAACAACTACGTGGGAGTTTCGGCGGCGGCCGGTCTCTACGGCGCTCAGGGCATCGCACTGGCGGCGGTGGCGAACGCCGCGATCGTCCCGACGGTCAATGTCCTGTGCGTGCTGATCTTCGCCCGTTTCGGCACGGCAGGGAGGCCTTCGGCCCTCGGCCTCGCGCGGCAGATCGTCCTCAACCCTCTTGTCATCGGCAGCCTCGGCGGCATCGCACTCCAGGCCTCGGGGCTCGGCCTGCCACCGGGACTCGAGCCGATGCTGCGGGCCTTAGGCCAGGCCTCGCTGCCGCTGGGCCTGCTCTGCGTCGGAGCCGCCCTCGATTTCGGGTCGGCGCGCAGCTGGATCAGGCCGGTCGCGGTGGCGTCCCTGATCAAGTTCGGGCTGATGCCGGCCGCCACGATCCTCGCCTGCCTCGCCATGGGGCTCAAGGGTCCCGCCGCGGTGACGGCCCTGCTGTTCCAGACCCTGCCGACCGCGTCATCGTCCTACATCATGTCGCGCCAGCTCGGAGGAGACGCACCTTTGATGGCGGGGATCACGGCGACCCAGACCGTGATCGCCGGGGCGGCGCTCCCCCTCGTCCTGGCCCTCGTTCTGGCTTTGACCGGGATCGGCTGAGCCCCACCCGCGGGATTCGCGTCAGACCAGTTCCCAGGCGGCGGGATCCTTCATCAGGGCCGCGACCAGGGCGTGGTTCAGTTCATGCCCGGTATGCGCCGCCTCGATACGGCCGAGGATCGGCCGTCCCGCCAACGCGAGATCGCCGACGAGGTCGAGCATTCGGTGACGCACCGGTTCGTCGGGCACGGTCATCCCGCCGATGATCCGCCCGCCGACGATACAGGCAGTCGAGGAGAGGTTCGCCCCCCGCAGCAGCGGCTTGCGCAGGAGTGTGCCGTAGATCTTGGCCGGAATCGCCCATTTGGCCCGTCCGAAGCTGCGCGACGGGGCCAATTGCTGGGTAAACACCTCCGGCGTGATCGTGCCCGACCATTGCATGGCATCGAAATGGGAGAGTTCGAGACGGCCAGAGAGATGAAGCGCGTCGGCCGGCTCGATCCTCAACGTCCTGTGATCCTGGCGGACCTCGACGGGCCGCAGCACGCGGATGCTGCGCAAAGGCGTGTCGCTTTCGGTCCGACCGCTCGCACGCAACGCCTGGCACCAGGGCAGGGCGCCGCCGTCGAAGATCGGCAGTTCCTCCGCATCGAGGCAAACGAGTGCGTTGTCGATGCGATACGCGGCGAGCGCGGCCAGGAGATGCTCCACGGTGCGGACCAGCGGTCCTTCGGACGATCGCAAGGCGGTGCAGAGTGGCTGCGTCTCGCGAAAGGTCCATAAGGCTGGCACATCGACGGTGCGCGCTCGCCTGAAGCTTCGCCGGAAGACGATGCCGTGGTCGTCACGGGCGGGCGCGACGGTGACCGTGACGCGACGCCCGGTATGCAGGCCGTAACCTGTCAGAGAGAAGCTCGCGGACAGCGTCGCCTGCCGGGGGCGAGCGGACGGTAGCGCCACCTCGCGCACGGCCTGGATCGATGGGGCAGCGAACATCGCTATGGCGTCGTGCGGCGTCGCGGTGAATCCCGGCCCAATCCCGTATGGCCCCGGCAGATGGTTTGAATCTTCAACGTCCGTCGATGACGCAGAGCTCACCAGCATGTCTCGGGTCCCAGCGCGATCAACCGGGATTGTCATCAGACAGGCGGTTCATTCTGTGCGTGCGCTTAGCTTAACCCAGATCAGTTGCAAAGGCAGGTAAACTGCGCGCGATGAGGGTTTTCATTCTCCTGTCCGATGGCCAAGCCGCAGCCAATGCCGGCGCTCGATAGGTCGGACTCATCGAGACCTGGTATGAATGGAATATCCAACCACGCGACTTTTGGTAGGGATGGTCCGACGGAATGGGTTGACCCACAGGACCGGCAGCTTAACGATCACTCGCTTTAGGAGATGATACCCGTGACTGCAGGACGGCTGGCGACAATCCCCTTCTTCAAGGAGCCGGGAATCGAGCTGTCGACCTATGAGACCCGCTGCCACTGGCGCCGGTTCGACGAGAACGAAGTCCTGGTCGATTACGACGACATCTCCACCGACGTGTATTTCCTCGCCTCCGGCGAGGTCCGCATCCTGAATCGCTCTCAATCGGGCAAGGAAGTGATCCTCGGCGAGATGCGGGGCGGCGCGTTCTTCGGTGAGCTCGCGGCTCTGGACGGGATCGGCCGCTCGGCCAACGTCACCGCCCTGACCCGCGGCGAGGTCTGTGTCGTTCCGGCCCCGATCTTCCGGCAGATGATCTTCGCCTCGGAGGCCATTGCCGACCGGCTGTTCCGCCTTCTCGCCAAGCGCGTGCGCGAGCTCAACACGCGGCTGATGGAACACGCGCTGCTCGACCTGCGCCACCGGCTCTATGCCGAGTTGTTGCGCCTGTCCGTGCCGCGCGCCGGCGGCGACGGGGAACGGGTGGTGACGCCGCCGCCCTATCACCACGTGCTGGCCGCCCGCATCGGCTGCCGGCGCGAGCAGGTGACCCGTGAGTTCACCGTGATGGCGGCGGACGGCCTGATCGACCGGACCAGAGGCGCCCTGGTCATCCGCCGGCCGGACCTGCTCGAGGCACGGGTCGCCGAAGCCTTGCGCGAGGACAATTGACGGCGCGGAACACTGTGGCTCCGTTCCTCACCCTCGAAGGGCTGACCAAGACGTTCGGCGCACAAGTTGCGGTCGCGGATCTTTCGCTCGCTGTGTCAGCCGGGGAAATTTTCTGCCTGCTAGGCCCCTCCGGCTGCGGCAAGAGCACGTTGCTGCGCCTGATCGCCGGATTCGAGACGCCGACAGGTGGCGCAATCCGCCTCGACAGCGTCGATCTCACCGGCCTCGCTCCGCACAGGCGACCAGTGAACATGATGTTCCAGTCCTATGCGCTGTTCCCGCATCTCAGCGTCAGCCGCAACATCGCCTACGGGCTGAACGGCCTCCGCCGCTCGGCCGCTGCCGCCCGCGTGGAGGAGTTGCTGCGCCTGGTACAGTTGGAGGATTTCGGGAACCGGCGTCCCGAGACCTTGTCCGGAGGCCAGCGCCAGCGCGTCGCCCTCGCGCGGGCGTTGGCGCGCGAACCGAAGGTGCTCCTCCTCGACGAGCCGCTCGGCGCGCTCGACCGGGGCCTGCGCGAGCAGACCCAGGGCGAGTTGCGCGCGATCCAGCGCCGCCTCGGCACCGCCTTCGTCATCGTCACCCACGATCCTTCGGAGGCCATGGCGCTCGCCGACAGGATCGGCGTGATGGACAAGGGCCGCCTCGTCCAGGTCGGCCGGTCCGAGACGCTCTACGAACGGCCCGTCAACCGCTTCGTCGCCGGCTTGCTCGGCGACGTGAACCTCATCTCGGGGACGGTCCGGGACGCCGACGGCGCGCTGGTGCGGGTCGAGACCGCCCTTGGGCCCATCTTCGCGTCCGGTGAGAGCGCCCCGTCCACCGGTACCCACGCGCTGATCGCCCTGCGCCCCGAGCGTCTGGCGGCGTCCACCATCGACGGGGTGGCCGCCGGGGATCGCAATACTCTCGACGGCCAGGTGGAGGCCTCGACCTATCTCGGCGACCACATCCGCCTCGACATCCGCATGCGGGATGGCAGCACGATCCGCGCGAACATGCCCGCCGGAACCGGGATCGCCAGCGAGACTCATGTGCGCCTGTCCTTCGCGCCGGATGCCGCGACCGTCATGGCGGCGTGATGAAGCGACTTCTCCTGGTCGCTCCGTATCTGTGGCTGGCCGCCTTCGTGCTGCTGCCCTGCCTCATCACCCTGAAGATCAGCCTGTCGTCACCGGCAACGGCGCAGCCGCCCTACCTGCCGGTGCTCGACTGGAGCGCGGGTATCGACGGATGGGGCGCGTTCCTGGAAGCCCTGGATTTCGCCAATTTCGAGACCCTTGCCGGCGACAGCCTGTATCGCGACGCGGCCCTCTCGTCCCTGCTCTACGCGGGCATGGCGACGGCCATCCTGGTGATCGTCGGCACGCCCATCGCCCATGCGCTCGCCCGCTCGCCGGCCCGGCTTCAGCCGCTGCTCGTGGCACTGGTGATCGTACCGTTCTGGACGAGCTTTCTCATCCGCATCTATGCCTGGATCGCGATCCTGAAGCCCGAGGGCCTGCTGAATGCAGGACTGATCTGGACCGGCCTCATCGCCAGCCCCTTGGACATCCTGAACACACCCGCCGCGGTGATGATCGGCCTGACCTACGCCTACCTGCCGTTCATGGTGCTGCCGCTCTATGCGGTGCTTTCCCGCCTGGATCCGACCTTGACGGAAGCCGCCGCCGATCTCGGGGCCTCGCCGGCGCGTGCCTTCTGGACCGTGACGCTGCCGCTGGCCCGGCCCGGTATCGCCGCGGGTGCGCTCCTGTGCTTCATCCCGATGGTCGGTGAGTTCATCATCCCCGACCTGCTGGGCGGTTCCGATACGCTGATGCTCGGCCGCGTGCTGTGGAGCGAGTTCTTCTCAAACCGCGACTGGCCACTCGCCTCCGCGGTGGCGGTGCTGCTGCTCGTGCTCATCGTCGGACCGATCGTGCTGTTCCGTGATGCGGAGCGCGAGCGGGAGGACGTCGGCCGGTGAGTGTGCTCAACCGACTCAGCCTCGGGCTCGGCCTCGTCTTCCTCTACGCACCGATCGCCGTTCTCGTCGTCTTCTCGTTCAACGCCTCGTCCCTCGTGACGGTCTGGGGCGGATTCTCGACGCGCTGGTACGGGGTGCTCGTCAATGACGGCCCACTGATCGCCGCCGCCCTGGTCTCGCTGAAAGTGGCCTCACTCGCCGCCCTCGTGGCGACACTCCTCGGCACGCTGGCGGCGCTGGCTCTCAACCGCAGCGGACGCTTTACCGGACGCGGCGGCTTCACCGGCCTCGTCTACGCGCCCATGGTGATGCCGGAGGTGATCACCGGCCTATCGCTCCTGCTCCTCTTCGTCGGGCTCGGGCTCGACCGCGGCCTCGTGACCCTGGTCATCGCCCACGCCACCCTCGGCCTCGGCTTCGTCGCAGTGGTGGTCGGAGCGCGTCTGAAGGGACTCGACCGTTCCCTGGAAGAGGCAGCGGCGGATCTCGGGGCGGGCCCCTTTCGGGTTTTCGCGACCGTCACCCTGCCGCTGATCGCGCCGTCCCTGGTGGCGGCCTTCCTCCTCGCCTTCACCCTCTCGCTGGACGACCTCGTCATCGCGAGCTTCGTTTCGGGCCCGGGGGCGACGACGTTGCCCATGCGGCTCTACAGCCAGGTTCGCCTCGGCGTGAACCCTGAGATCAACGCCGCGTCGACGCTCCTCGTCGGCGGCGTCACCGTCGTCGTCCTCGCGGCCTCGTTTCTCACCGGACGCCGCGGCGTAGGAAATCAGGGCACGTAGGCGCGCACCCTGGTCGGTAGATCGAGCGCACCCGTCCTCGGTCCCTGCATGTCATCGAGATTCAGGATCGAGCCGCCGCGGGAGTCGAGATCGGAACCACCCTCGCGCGGGATGGTGCGAACAGCGACCGCGTCCCATGGGCCTTCGATGTCCAAGAGGGTGCCCTGAGGCAGGCTCGAAGAGCGGTTCGGCGGCGACATCGGCCGCAGGGCGGGATCGGCTGGGCTTCGCGGCAACAGTTCCGCCCGTGCAGCGAGGGTCCGCTCCGGCAGCGACAGAGTTCCGCGCAACGAGGCAGTGAGCGACGACGTCTTCAAAATACCATCGGCAATGTCGCCGACGCCATCGACGAAGCGCAGGGAGATTCCCGCGCGGTCGAACGGGGTGCGGGCGTTCCGGCGGGCCAAGGCACCGTCGGCGGCAACGCCATTGCGGTGCACCACGTCGGCAAGGTCGAGCCCGGCGAGGGTCCCGTTCTCCATGGCGAGGGACGAGCGTCCGTTGAGGTGGTCGATCAGGCTGGCCGCGGTGCGGCCCGATCCCTCGAGCGTGAACTGTCCCTGGGCGTTTCCGAGAAGCCAGCCCTCTTGCCCGAAATCGACCAGCAGGGCGCCGAGATCGAGCCGGTCGAATGCACCCTGGGCGCGCAACTCCGTCTCACCGCGGTCGGCGGCCGAGGTCGTGAGGCCGAACCGTCCCTTGACGATGCCCCCTCTGACCACGGCGCGAGCCAGAGAGCCTTCGACGCTGCCCTCGCGGACCAGAAGGCTGGAAGCGAGATCCTCCATCACAAGCGGCCCGAGCCGGGCAGTGCCGGCGGAGAGACGCAGATCGAGGTCCCCTCCGGTGAAGGGGCGCAGCGCGAGACTTTGCCGGCTCCAGCCGCTGGCGTTCAAGGATTCGTCCGGGCCGAAGACCCGGATCAGGGTGGCAAGAGCGGGTGCGAGATTCAGGCTCTCGGCCGCCAAGGTCGCCTGAAGGGCCGGACGGCTCTCGGCGAAGCTGATCGATCCCGCGCCTTCGAGGCTGTTGTCGCCAAGCCGCATTCGCATGGATGGCAGAAGGAGGGTCCGGCCCGAACTTTCGAACGTTCCGTCGATGGCGAGGCTATCGAGGAACGGCGACAGGGCGATATCCGTCCCCGCCCAGGTCAGGGTCTCGCGCAGGGAGCGCGATTGCAGGCTGCCCTGTCCACGAAGCGACAATCCATCCGCGAAGCTGCCGCTTCCCTCAGCCGCCAGATTGCCGGCGGGCCAGGTCGCGCTGGCGGAAAAGGACGATTCCCGGCCGGAGAACAACTCGTCCAGCCTGACACCGGAGAGCGAAAATTGGGTTGGCGTGTCGTTCCAGATAAAGCTTCCCGCCGCGTTCATCTGGGACGACCAGAATGGCCAGGCCAGAACCAGATCGACATCGCGGGCGGTCTGGGCGCTGCCGTCGCGGGGGTCTCGGCCGGACAGCGTCGCGTCGGTGAGGCTGATACGACGCGGACGCGACACGCCCCCCTGGGTCAGGCGCGCTCTCAGGCGCCGGAGCGGCTCGACCCAGCGCGAATCCCCGTCATCCTGGGGGAGGGTGATCGTGGTGCGTTCGAGGGAGAGGGTGTCAATCTCGATGCGGCCGGCGAAAAGGGCACGGATCCCGAGCTTGAGGGTGAGCGATCCGCCATCGGCGAGGAGCGGCCCGTCCAATGTCCCTGCGCTGAGCCGGACGCCCTCGAAATCGAGCCGGGGAATGGGCAGAAGCGCGACGCCCGCCGATCCTTCGGCCTTCATCGCAATTCCGTAATTGGTCGCCAGTGCCTTGCCGACGCCCCGCGTCAGGCGCGCGGACGCGACCGACCAGGGCAGACAGGCGGCGATCAGGGCAAGGACGAGGCTGCCGATACAGAGGGCCGGCAGGAGGCGACGGAGCGACATGTCTCTCCCTATCGGAGCAAAACCGCGACACGCGGTTGCGCGCGCGGCCTCGCCGAGCCGCCGCGATCGATCTTCTAAAAACCTACCCCCCACTCTCTCCATAACGAGCGGGAAAGCATTTGTCTGCCATGCATCATTTCTCTGCCGTGGAGCATTCAGGAGCAGACCCCGGCAAGCCGTCACGCGCTTCTCCGGGCACTCCATTCTGCTACAGCTTTCGTGACCCCTCACCTTTCAGGCCCGTTGTTCCCTCGCAGGATCTTGCCGAAACGCCTTATCCTGGCGCAGAGACAGGGCAGACGGACACGGCCAGCCCCTGGTATACCTGAGCCTGACCTAAGCCGGGCCGGCGGGTTGGGATTGGCTCGCGTTTCGCAGGGCAGCCCGAAACGGCGCCAAGGACCGGATTCCGGGAGGAAGGCTTGAGATGAAGAAGGTATATTCCGACGCCACGCAGGCGGTCGCCGGCTTGCTCAAGGATGGCATGACGATCATGGCCGGCGGCTTCGGCCTGTGCGGCATCCCCGACGAGCTGATCGATGCGATCCAGGCGTCAGGGGTCAAGGACCTCACCGTCATCTCCAACAATGCCGGCATCGACAATGTCGGCCTCGGCAAGCTGCTCCAGACCCGCCAGATCGCCAAGATGATCTCGTCCTATGTCGGTGAGAACAAGGAATTCGCCCGCCAGTATCTCGGCGGCGAACTCGCCATCGAGTTCAACCCGCAAGGGACGCTGGCCGAGCGCATCCGCGCGGGCGGGGCGGGCATTCCGGCCTTCTTCACCAAGACCGGCGTCGGCACCCTCATCGCCGAGGGCAAGGAGGTGCGCGAGTTCGACGGCGAGAATTACGTGATGGAGCGCGGCCTCTTCGCCGATCTCGCCATCGTCCATGCCTGGAAGGGCGATACCGAAGGCAACCTCGTCTACCGGAAGACCGCCCGCAACTTCAATCCGATGATGGCCACGGCCGCCAAGGTGACGGTCGCCCAGGTGGAGCATCTGGTCCAGCCGGGCGAGATCGACGGCGACGCGATCCATACGCCGGGCATCTTCGTCAAGCGCATCATCCACGTGGCGATCCGCGAGAAGAGGATCGAGCAGCGCACCACGCGCAAGCGTGGCGAGACCGCCGATTCCTCCGCAGCTGCCATCTGACATCCAAGGGAGACACCACCATGGCCTGGACCCGCGAACAGATGGCTGCGCGCGCCGCCAAGGAGCTGCGCGACGGCTACTACGTGAACCTCGGCATCGGCATCCCGACCCTGGTCTCGAACTACATCCCCGAGGGCATGTCGGTGCAGCTGCAATCCGAGAACGGCATGCTCGGCATGGGGCCTTTCCCTTATGAGGGGGAGGAAGACCCCGACCTCATCAATGCCGGCAAGCAGACGATCACCGAATTGCCGACCACGAGCTATTTCTCGTCCTCCGATTCCTTCGGCATGGTCCGGGGAGGGCACATCAACCTGTCGATCCTCGGTGCCATGCAGGTCGCCGAGAATGGCGACCTCGCCAATTGGATGATCCCGGGCAAGATGGTGAAGGGCATGGGCGGCGCCATGGACCTCGTCGCCGGTGTGAAGAAGGTGGTGGTGGTGATGGAGCACACCGCCAAAGGCAAGGATGGGTCGGAAAGCCCGAAGCTCCTGACTGCCTGTGACCTGCCCCTGACCGGCACCGCCGTGGTCGACATGGTGATCACCGATCTCGGCGTCTTCACCATCGACAAGAAGGGCGATGGCGGCATGGTCCTGGTCGAACTCGCCGACGGTGTCACCGAGGATGAAATCCGGTCGAAGACCCAAGGGGCCTTCACCGTCGCGTTGACCTGAATCCGGCCCGGCACAATCCGACCGGTCGTTGCAAAAGGCTCCCGATGCGATCGCATCGGGAGCCTCTTTCGTCGACGCCGCAGAGGTTTCGCAGGCGTTTCAACCTCGTGCGGCCGGCGGCTCCTCGATCCGGACGGGGAACGGGAAGGCGGCGCGCAACGGCTTCGTGTCGAGGGGGGAAGGCGGGAGCACGCATCTGCGGCGCTCCAGCCATGACAGGTCGCTGAACTGACGCGGGAGTTCGAGGGCTTCGTCGGCGAGCCCCACCGATTGCTTGTAATCCCGCATCTTGAAGGAATCCTTCGCCTCGGCGTTCGGCTCGGACAGGCGCGCCGATTGTGCGGGCACACCATAGGCATGGGCCACGATGAGGCCGTGCAACGATGTGGTGACGATCTCGTCGCAGGACAGGATCTCGCGGACCACCCGCTCGATATCCTCGAACGTCACGCCCAGGAGTGAGATGACCTTGACATGGTCGGCGCCGACCGCCTCGAGAGCCTCACGGATACGGTTCTCCTGCAGCACGTGCGGGATGATGCCGACCTTGTGGGTCTTCGCCACCACCGGCGCATAAAGCTCGGGCAGGAGGATGGCGGCATCGCCGTAGATTTCAGGGCATTGCCCCCCTGCCGCCAGAACGGCGGCGCGGGACAAAGGTCCGCGCACCGCCGAGTAGATCGCGGTCGGGCAGAGAGTATCGGTGCTGCGGGGCATGCCGGTACCCCAGAGATGCATGCCGGGACGGGCGAACTTGGCGGTGCTTCCGATACAGAGACCATCCGCCTCCGTCGCATTGTGCCACCGGGGCATTACGCCGAAAGCATGCCACAGCACGTAAGGCGTGAGGATATCGCCGAAATTTCCGGGAAACGGACTGCGCATCCACCAGATCTTCGGACGGAACCGCTCGTCGAGCTTCGCCTCCGCTGCGATATCATCGAGCGTCAGCAGAGCGCGGTAGGCCGATACGAGAGCCCCCCATTTTTCCACGGACTGGCCCAACAGCTCGGCCTCGAGCGCGAGGAACGCATCTCGCTCTCCACTCCTGAGAAAAGCCAGGAAGGTTTTCTCCGCGAGCGACTCTTCTTCTTTCGCCAAGGTTGGTCTCCCCCTTACGGAACCGGCTATCGAGCCGAAGCCGCGTTTCGGAAAATTACAATGCGATGACAATGGCTTAACGTGCCTTGTCATGGGGCATGCGCGGAAGGGTTATCTCAAGGCGCACCGTCTCTGTCGAGGCGATTTCGCAGGCCGCTCTTTGCTCGACGGATCATACGGGTGATGGCACGCAGCATCGTGCGGGCAGGGCAATCGCATCATCCATGCTCTGATCCGACCTCCAGTGCCCCGGACGATGCTCGCCCGAGCGAGCCCAATCGTGAGGTGGAGCCCGTTCGGAACCCCGCTCCGGACCGCACCCTCCGAATGGGGCGACCAAAAGTTGCGCAAAGGACCAGCCTGCCATTTGAGACGACGGCGCAACCCACTTAGAAGCGGGGTTTACCGCAACGCTCGGCGCGCGGTCACGCCCTTTGCAAGTGGAAAGCTCATGAGCAGTCTGAAATTCGGAACCAGCGGCCTCCGCGGATTGGTGACGGACCTCGTAGGATGGCCGAGCTACGCCTATGCCAGCGCGTTCTTCCGCTCGGTCGCCGCGACGGCTGGCGAGGGCGCGTCCGAACGGATCGTCGTCATCGGGCGGGATCTGCGTGACAGCAGCGCGGGGATCGCAGCCACGGTGGCAAATGCCGCCGCGGCGGCCGGGTTCAGCGTGTACGATTGCGGCGCGCTACCGACCCCGGCTCTCGCCCTGGAAGCGATCCGGCGCGGGGCCTGCGCCGTCATGGTCACAGGCAGTCACATCCCGTCGGATCGCAACGGCCTGAAATTCTACCGGCCCGATGGAGAGATCACCAAGACCGACGAGGTCGCCATCCTCGCCGCCCTGGGCGACATCACCAAGGCCGGGGACATGCCGAAGGCCGATTCAGCCATTCAGGAGCCTGGCGCCATCGACCGCTACCGGCAGCGCTATACCGATGCCTTCGCACCGACCATCCTGGCTGGTCAAAGGATCGCGGTCTATCAGCAGAGCTCGGTCGCGCGGGACCTCCTCGCCGACGTGCTGGCCGCGCTCGGGGCTGACATCGTACCGATCGGCCGCTCCGACAGCTTCATTCCGATCGACACGGAAGCACACCGTCCCGAGGATATCGCGTTCATCCGCGATGCCATGGCGTCGGGCGGCTTCGACGCGCTCGTCACGACTGATGGCGATGCGGACCGCCCGCTGCTCGCGGATGCCGCCGGCAGAATCGTGCGGGGAGACGTTCTCGGGCTGATCACCGCTCGCTACCTCGGCGTCGACACGGTGGTGGTGCCGGTCACGGCGGGCTCGGCGATCGAGCATGCGGGCGGGTTCCGGAGCGTGTTGCGCACCAAGGTCGGCTCTCCCTTCGTCATTGCCGGGATGGACCGGGCGAAGAGCGAAGGCGCGAGCACCGTCGTCGGTTTCGAGGCCAATGGCGGGTTCCTCCTTGGCTCGGACGTCGTCATCGATGGCAAGACACTGCCGGCCCTGCCGACGCGTGATGCGATCCTTCCGATCGTGGCGACATTGGCGGCCGCGCAGGAAGCCCGCCTGACCCTCGCTGAACTCGTCACGTCGCTGAATGTCGGCGAGACGGCGAGCGATCGTCTTCCCAATACGCCCGCAGAGCGAAGCGGCGCGTTGCTGCGCCAACTCGGTCAGGACTCGTTCCGTGGGGAATTCTTCCGCCCGATCGGTACGCCCCAGGGCGTGGATGAACAGGACGGCGTCAGGGTCGAACTCGACGGCGGCCGGACGATCCATTTCCGTCCGTCCGGTAATGCGCCCGAACTGCGCTGCTACGCGGAGGCGGGATCGGCCGCGGACGCTGAAGAATTGGTACGCTGGGGATTGGCCGCAGCGGCCGCGGCCATGACAAACTGAGCCGAGCGAGTTCAGAGGCGGGCCAGGCGGGCCCGCTCCTGGCCGGTCCCTGCACCTGGACTCGATCCATTCTCGACCGGGAATCGCCCCGGTTCTTGTCCCACCCGGATCGGGCCGAAAACGCTTCGGCAATGGCTCGTTAGACGGCGATCGCGAGGCGGCCGGTCCGCCTTGATTCGCTCGTGTCCGATGGGGTGCTGGAGTTTGAAGGACCTGCGAGACGGATAAGGTTTGCGACAAGCATACCGGCACGATGCCGACGATCTTGCGGCGCACTGAGCAGACGCACCACCTCGGACGAAGTATCCCGCGGGAACAGAGCTTCACCGATGTCGCCGAATACGAGACATCCTTCTCTCACGATCCTGAAATAGAGCAAACCCATCCCGAAAAGCTCGACTATAATGTATACAGAGCAGGAGCCGTGACGCGTCGGCTTCGAGGAGGATGGGATGGCCCGAGAGATCGGCAGGCGTGGCTTTCTGAAGGCCTCGGCGGCTCTTGCCGCGACCGCAACGGCCGGGTTTTCGTGTATCGAGATCGCGAATGCCGCGACGATCGAGATACCGACGGTCGACACGCTGAGCTTGCGCGTCTTGATCGACTCGTCCCACGATCAGTTCCTCAAGCCCGCGACGGTTCAGGGTGTCGTCCACCAGCCACCCGGGAACGGGCGCGGCAGCGATTACCGCAAGGTTCTGCACAACCAATGGGGCCTGTCGCTGTTCGTGGAATCGCGGCGCGCGGACGAGGCACGCACGATCCTGCTCGATTTTGGCTACAGCCCCGATGCGTTGCTGAACAACATCGAGATCCTGAAGGTCGACCCGTCCAAGATCGACGCCCTCATCGTCAGCCACGGCCATCACGACCATTACGGCGGCCTCAACGGGTTCCTGGACAAGTACCGCGCATCCCTGCCCGCGGATCTGACGCTCTATGCCGGCGGCGAGGACAATTTCTGTCACCGCGTCAGCCCGAGCAAGGTGCAGGGGCAGTTCACGGATTTCGGCCAGCTCGACCGGCGTGAGTTGACGGCGCAGAAGATCAGGACAGTCCTGTGCGAGACGCCGACGGTGGTGGCCGGGCACGCCTTCACCACGGGTCAGATCAAGCGCTCCTCCATCGAGCGCATCCTGCCCAACACCTTCGTGGAACGCGGCATCAAGGACGGTCTCGGCTGCGATGCCACCCACTATTCGCCGGCTGAACTACAGGGGCAAATCATTCCCGACGAGCATGTCCACGAACACGCCACCTGCTTCAACGTGAAGGGCAAGGGCCTCGTCGTCATCAGTTCCTGCGGCCATGTGGGAATCGTCAATTCGGTCCGTCAGGCCCAGGCCGTCTCGGGTGTCGAGAAGGTCCATGCCATCGTCGGCGGGTTCCATCTCGGGCCGGCGTCGAAAGACTATCTCACCCAGATCGTGGCCGAGATCCGAAAGCTCGATCCCGACGTGGTCATTCCCATGCATTGCAGCGGCCTCAACTTCGCGCTGGAAGCCCAGGCGCAGATGCCCGCCAACGTGATCGTGCCGACCACGGGCAGCCGTCTCACCTTCGGTGCGTAGGTCCGCAGCCGCGGCGCTGTTCCTGTCGCTCCTGGCCTGGCACGCCATGGTGCCGGCTCGTGGCGCGGAGCCGGCGCGACGCTCGGCTGCGGAGTTGATGGACGTGCTGATGTGGAACCGCGAGCCGGTGGGCGGGCCCTTCAGTCTCGTCGATCACGAGGGGCGCAGGCGCACGGAGGCCGACTTTCGCGGCAAGCTCCTCCTCGTCTATTTCGGCTACACCTCGTGTCCCGACATCTGCCCGACCGACCTCATGGAGATCGCCCGCGCCCTCACCCTGCTGGGCGCGGAGTCGGAGGCGGTCCAGCCGCTGTTCGTCACGCTCGATCCGGAGCGGGACACCGTCGCGCATCTCGCCGAATACGTCCCGAACTTCTCGCCCCGGCTCGTGGGCCTGACGGGAGAACCGGCGGCGATCCGTCAGGCCGCCGATGCCTACCGGGTGTTCTTCGAAACGGGCGTGGGAGTGAATGGTGACAGGACGATCGACCACTCGGCCTTCATCTATCTGATGGACCGGTCGGGGGCCTATCTCGGCTTCTTCCCGCCGGGCACCTCGGCCGAGCGAATGCTGACGATCATCCGCCCCCATCTCGCTCAGCCCTGACGGCTGCGCGTCGAGCCTCCACCGTCGATCAGATCATCGCGCCATGCCCCAGCGCCGCACGGTGAGTCGCTCGAAGGCCGCGAACACGATGTTCTCGACAACGAGGCCAATGACGACGACGAGGACGAGGCCGGCGAAGACGCGGTCGGTGTAGAGTTCGTTGCGGTTCTGGAAGATGTACCAGCCGAGACCGCCGCGCCCCGAGGACGCGCCGAAGACGAGTTCCGCGGCGATCAGCGTGCGCCAGGCGAAAGCCCATCCGATCTTGAGGCCGGACAGGATCGCCGGCAGGGCGGCGGGGATGAGGATCTGAATCACATAGGACGGGCCGCGCAGGCCGTAATTGCGCCCGGCCATGCGCAAGGTTTCGGGCACGCCCTGAAAGCCCGCATAGGTGTTGAGCGCCATCGGCCACAGCACCGAATGGATGAGGACGAAGATCAGGCTGCCGGACCCGAGGCCGAACCAGAGCAGGGCCAGCGGCAGCAGTGCGATCGCCGGCAGCGGATTGAACATCGCCGTCAGGGTCGAGAGCAGGTCGCGGCCGAACTGTGTCGATACGGCCAGCGTCGTCAGCAGGAAGGCCAGGACGATCCCGCAGACATAGCCCTGCAGCAGTACGACGAGGGAGATCCGTACCCGGTCCAGCAACTCGCCGTTCACCAAACCATCGAACAGGGCCGCCATCGTGGCGCCGAAGCCGGGCAGCAGCAGGTCGTTGTCCTGCCACCGGGCCAACCCCTCCCAGAGGAGGATCAGGGCGACGATGATCAGGCCCTTGCGCAGCCAATCCTGCTGCCAGAGCCGGGTCGAGAACGGCAGCACCCGTTCCACCGGGGCTTCCACGAAGGGGGCGAGCACATGGTCGTATTCCGGGCGGATCGGCGGCACGAGGGGCCGGCCCGCGAGACTGGCATTGCTCATGCGGAGGCCTCCGTGGATGCGCGGCTTTCGGGTGCGGCCTCGAACAGGCGGCTGTGCAGTCGCTGCACCGCGTCCTGAAAATCGCGGCTCCCGATGCTGGTCAGATCGAAAGCATGGCTGTTGAACTCGGCCCGCACCCGGCCCGGATGGGGCGAGAGCAGCGCCACCCGGTTCCCGACCACCAGGGCCTCCTCGATAGAGTGGGTGACGAAGAGAAGGGTGAAACGAGCGTCCTCCCAGAGGGCCAGCAACTCCTCCTGCATCCGGCGCCGGGTCAGGGCATCCAGAGCCGCGAAGGGCTCGTCCATCATCAGGACCTTCGGCTGCATCGCGAGCGCGCGGGCGATCGCCACGCGCTGCTTCATGCCGCCCGAGAGCTGGTGCGGGTAGCTCTCGGCGAAGGGCGTCAGCCCGACCTTGTCGATGTAGTGGCGGGCCCGCTCCATCGCTTCGCGCCGTCCCAGCGCCCGTGCCGCGCGCAAGGGGAAGGCGACGTTCTGGGCCACCGTCTTCCAGGGCGGCAACTGGTCGAATTCCTGAAACACCACGATCCGGTCGGGTCCCGGCTCGCGCACGGGCACGCCGTCGAGGGTGATCTCGCCCTCGACGGCGCGAATGAAGCCGGCCGCGGCCTTGAGCAGGGTGGACTTACCGCAGCCGGAGGGCCCCAGCAGAACGAAGCGGTCCCCCTGGTGGATGTCGAGATCGATGCGATGGGTGGCGCGCACCACCCGTTCCGGCGTGCGGTATTCGAGCGTCACACCCGCGATCCGCAAAAGCGGCGATGCCTCGGCCGCGATCGGGGAACGCGCGCGCGCGTCTTCACGCCGGATGGAACCCCGCGCGCGGGATTCGGGATGTTCGGCGATGGCAAAGTCGGAGCGGTGGGCTGCGAAACTCATGGCGTGGCGCCTCAGCTGCCGCTGCTGATGCGCGGATCGTCGAAGAAGTAGTCGCCGATGGCCGACGGCTCGGCCTTGATCGCGCCGACCCGGTGCATGAACTTGCCGAGACCGATCGTGTTTTCCGGCTTCACCTTGAAGGTCACCGCAGGGTTCTTGATGATCTTCGTCAGGAGAGCCGGGTCGAGCTTGCTGTTGTTGATCCGAAGATAGATGTCGGCGGCTTTCTCCGGGTTCTCGGTAATGAACGTCGCGGCTTCATCGAGCGCGCCCAGGAACGCCTTGTAGGTCTTCGGGCTGTCCTTGTAGAATTTCTCCGTGGCGTAGAGCACGGTGGAGGAGGCCGGCCCGCCCTGCACGTCGTAGGAATTGAGGACGATTCGGGCCTTCGGGTTCTCGGCCAGTTCCTGCTCCTGGAAGGGCGGGTTGCCGAAATGGCCCGAGATCTCCGTGCCGCCCTTGATGATCGCGGCGGTGGCCTCGGGATGCGGGACGGCGACACTGATCTTGTCGAGTTTGGCGAAGTCCTTGTCGCCCCAAAGCTTCGCCGATGCCAGTTGCAGGATGCGCGACTGAACCGAGACGCCGACGGCGGGAACCGCGATACGGTCCTTCTCGGTGAAATCGGCGATGGTCTTCACGTCCGGATTGTTGGTGACGAGGTAGTAGGGGAAGTTACCCAGGGACGCGACGCCCTTGACGTTCTGCCGCCCCCTGGTGCGGTCCCAGAGGGTGAAGAGCGGGCCGACCCCGGCACCGGCGATCTCGATATTGCCGGACAGGAGGGCGTCGTTGACCGCCGAGCCGCCGGAGAGCTGGACGTAGTCCACCTTGATATCGACGCCCGCCTGCTTGCCGTGCTTCTCGATGAGCTTCTGATCCTCGACCACGTTGAGGAGCAGGTAGACGACACCGAATTGCTTGGCGATGCGCAATTGGCCTTCGCCGGCGGCAGCATGGCCCACGGCCACCAGGGACAGGGCGAGCCCGCCGAAAAGGGACGCGGCCTTGCGGCGCGAGAGGGACATGCGTCGGGTCGTCATGGGGAACCTGCTGTCGAATTCGGGCGCGGAACGCGGAGCCGGGACGTGAAAGGCGCCTGCAAATCTGCTTGGCGGCGCTCGCCCCGTCAATGAAATCGTTCTCTTTATAGAACAGCGGATGGAGATGATCCGTCTCTAAAAGCCGTATACTTTAGTAGTTATCCAGCTTTCATCGATAACAAGAAGGATATCTCCAGCGCTTCAGTCGGAAGCTGGAGGTTGTCGGTTCATACCATCCCCACAGTCGTTCGTTTTATAGGACATGCCGAGTAGCTTGTCGGATGCAAGGCCGGTCACCGTCCCCGCCACACCAACTCAGGTGCCGGATCGATCTCGCCCGATCGGCACGGGGCCCGGATCACGCCCGGCGGACACGCCGGTTGAGTCGGGCAGCGAGACGCTCGCCGATGGTCTGCACCGCCTGGACCAGCACGATCAGCACGACGACGACGGCGAGCATCATCTCGGGGCGAAAGCGCTGGTAGCCGTAGCGGATGCCGAGATCGCCCAGCCCCCCACCGCCGACGGCGCCGACCATGGCCGAATAGCCGAGCAGCGAGACCACCGCGAGGGTGAGGCCGAGGAGGATGCCGGGCAGCGCCTCGGGGATCAGCACCTTGCGGATGATGGTGAGCGGGCCGGCACCGAAGGCGCGCGCGGCCTCCACGAGCCCGGAATCGACCTCACGGATCGCGGCCTCCACGAGGCGGGCGATGAAGGGGGTCGCCGCCACCGTCAGCGGCACCGTGGCGGCCCATAGGCCGATGGAGGTGCCGGCGATGAGGCGCGTGAACGGGATGATGGCCACCACCAGAATGATGAAGGGTGTCGAGCGGGTGGCGTTGACGACGAGACCCAGGATGCCGTTGAGCCACGGTGCGGCGAGCAATTCCCCGCGCCGGCTGGTCGCCAGGAAGATCCCGAGCGGCAAGCCGAACAGGGTTCCGAGACAAGCCGCGACGGCCACCATGGCGAGGGTGTCACTGGTCGCCTGGAGCAGCAGGCGGATCATTTCAGGCGACACGGCGAGCCTCCACGCTGCGAGCCGGCAGGTAGCCGAGGAGATCGGAGACGAGACCATGGGCGTCGAGGAACGCACGTGCGCGCCCGACGACATCCGGCCCCGCGGGCAGGCCCACCGTCAGTGAGCCGAATGGCTGTCCGGCGATCTCGTCGACGGTGCCGGACAGGATGTTGGCCTCGATGCCGGTCTCGCGCGCGAGCCGCGCGATAATCGGATCGCTGGCGTGAGCTCCGCGAAAGGCGATCCGCAGAACCGCGGTGCCGCCGGGAATCGGCTGGGTGTCGATCTCGGCGCGAAGCCCGGCCGGCAAGGCCAGCCCCATCTCTCCCGCCAGCAGCGTCCGGGTGATCTCGGCCTGCGGACGGGTGAAGACCTCGAACACGTCGCCCTGCTCGACGATACGGCCCGCCTCCAGCACGGCGACGCGATCCGCCACGGCGCGGATCACCGACATTTCATGGGTGATGAGCACGATGGTGAGGCCGAGCTCGCGATTGATCCGGCGCAGCAGCGCCAGGATCGACCGCGTGGTTTCGGGGTCGAGGGCGGAGGTGGCCTCGTCGGAGAGGAGCACGCTCGGTCCGGTGGCCAGCGCGCGGGCAATGCCGACACGCTGCTTCTGCCCACCCGAGAGTTCGGCGGGATAGCGGTCGCGCTGATCCTCCAGTCCGGTCAGGGCCAGCAACTCCCCGACACGGGCGCGGATCGCGGCCCTTCCGCGCCCTTCGATCTCCAGCGGCAGGGCGATGTTGCCCGAGACGGTGCGGGACGAGAGCAGGTTGAAATGCTGGAAGATCATGCCGATGCGGCGGCGCACGTGGCGCAGCGCGCGCTCGTCGAGGGACGAGACCTCGGCATCCCCGACTTTGATCGTCCCGGCGCTGGGACGTTCCAGCCCATTGATCAGACGGATCAGGCTCGATTTTCCGGCGCCCGACCGGCCGATCACCCCCAGCACCGAACCCGCCGCCACCGAGAGGTCGATCCCACTCAGCGCGGAGACGTCGACGCCGTCGCGGGTCGAGTAGGACTTCGCGACCCGGTCGAAGCGGATGAGTGCATCCGACGGCGCGAGGCCGGCCTTGCCGGGGCTATCATGATGAACTGACGACACGCAACGAACCTCATGGACCTGCACACGCATCGCCCATGCAGGTTCGCCAGAATGACTAGGATCGAAGATGTATTCCTACATCTTATACTTTGGACGCTCAATGAAAACGGTTATCAAATCGATCGCCGATTGGAAGAGAACGATCCCCGTATTCGCACCGGAAGGGAAGGATCCTCCATCCGCCCACTCGACCCGGCTCTCGCAGCAGGACTTCCGAGCACCGATTTCCGCGAGCCAAGACGCTGCGGCATCATTCGGCAGCACTATTCGACCGCGCAGGCCGGACCCACGAAAATCACCCCGTCAGACACCCGCTCGATAGAAGATGCTATCGAATTCTCGAAAGAGTTCAGAATTTCATTTCATTGAATACAAGAGACGATTACGCTTTAATGCTTTGAGATCGGCAAGTGCGGCAGTGTCTTTGCACGACTCTGAACCTCTTGATCTTATGTTTCGCGTTCTTTGACGAACGCCCATTCGGACTCCGTTTTCATGTCGTTTGATATCATGCGTGAACCGCGCCGGTCATCGAGCCGGCGCGGCTTCCTTCGGCTGGCCGGTGGCGCGGCGGGCGGGATCGGCATCGCGTCGGCCGCGCAGGCCCTCGATGCCGGCGATCCCCTGGCCGTTCCCGAATGGAGCCGTACGCCCGGCGCACCGTCCGCATCGCCACCCTATGGACGGCCATCGCCCTACGAAGTTCTGGGCCGCAAGTCGCGGACGCCACCGACCTTTCCGGGAGCCGCCTCCACCGGCACGCCGCTGCAGAACCTGCATGGCATCATCACGCCCAACGGTCTGCATTTCGAACGTCATCACGCAGGCGTTCCAGCCATCGACCCGGAGCGCCACCGGCTGGCGATCCACGGCCTCGTGGAACGGCCCCTAGTCCTAACCATGGACGATCTGGTGCGGATGCCCTCGGTCTCGCGCATCCACTTCCTCGAATGCTCGGGCAATACGCCCTGGCTCGGCGCCAAACCGACCTGGACCCTCCAAGACAGTCACGGGCTCCTCTCCTGCGCCGAATGGACCGGGGTCGAATTGGCGACTCTCCTCGACGAGGTCGGGGTGAAACCAGGTGCCGCCTGGATCCTTGCGGAAGGCGCGGACGCGGCCGGGATGACCCGGAGCATTCCCCTCGATCTCGCACGCGACGGTGCGATCCTGGCCTATGCCCAGAATGGCGAGCGGCTCCGCCCGGAACAGGGCTACCCGCTGCGGCTGTTCGTGCCGGGGGTCGAGGGCAACCTCAGCATCAAATGGCTGCGCCGGCTCAAGGTCGGAGACCAGCCGTTCCAGACGCGCGAGGAGACCTCGAAATACACCGACCTGATGCCGGATGGATCGGCACGGCAGTTCACCTTCGCGATGGAGGCGAAATCCGTCATCACCTCACCCTCCGGTGGCGAGCAGTTGCGAAGCCCCGGCTTTCGCCAGATCCGCGGCCTCGCCTGGACGGGACGCGGCCGCATCGCGGGCGTCGAAGTCTCCACCGACGGCGGAGCGCGCTGGGAAGCGGCCGCCTTGGAAGGACCGATCCTGCCGCGATGCCTAACCCGGTTCCGGCTCCCCTGGCGCTGGGAGGGCGGCCCCGCGCATCTCCTCAGCCGGGCCACCGACGAGACGGGCTACGTCCAGCCACCGCGTGAGGCGCTGCTCTCCGTCCGGGGCACCCAATCCTTCTACCACAACAATGCGATCGCCGGCTGGCGTGTCGCCGCCGGAGGAAACGTGAGCCATGCGGTTTAGCGGCCTCGGCCTTCTCCCCTGCCTGATGGTGACGGGCGCCGCCCTGGCGGACCCGTCCGGGCCCGTCTCCCTCCCTGGCAACGGGCTCGGCCCTCTGGCGATTGGGCAGCCGGCGAGCCAAAGGATCCTCGCCCTGTGGGATATCGACGTGCGTGCCGACGGGCGGGGCCTGCCCGCCGGCCATGGCAGCGTGCGCCAGGGCGAGGCCCTGTTCGGCGCGCGCTGCGCCGCCTGCCACGGGGCGCAAGGGGAGGGTGCATCCGCCGACAGGCTCGTGGGCGGCCAGGGCAGCCTCGCGACGGGCAAGCCGGTGCGGACGGTGGGTAGCTTCTGGCCCCATGCCACCACGCTGTTCGACTATATCCGCCGCGCCATGCCCTACGACGCGCCGCAATCCCTGAGTGCCGATGAGACCTACGCCCTCAGCGCCTACGTCCTGCATCTCAACGGCATCCTGCCGAGGGAAGCCGAACTCGATGCCGCCTCCCTGCCGAAGGTGCGGATGCCGAACCGGGACGGGTTCACCGCCGATATCCGCCCCGACGTGCCGGCGCGCGCCGTTCAGGCGCCTCTCACCGGGATGACCGCGCCGCGATAGCGCTCGCGGATGAATCCCGCGACCTCCGCCGATTGCAGGAGGGAGGAGAGCGTCTTGATGCGTGCATCCTGGGCCAGGGCCTGGGTCGTCACCAGCACGTTGGCGTAGGGGTTGCCCTCCGCCCGTTCCAGCCCGAGGGAATCCTTGGCCGGGTCGAGGCCGGATTCGAGGGCGTAGTTGCCGTTGATGACCGCGAGGGCGACGTCGTCGAGGGAGCGCGGCAATTGCGGCGGCGCCACTTCGATGAAGCTCAAGGATTTCGGGTTCTCGGCGATGTCCCCGGCCGTGGCGAAGGTGCCGTCGCCGCCGGGCCTGAGACGGATGAGGCCGTTCTCCTGCAGCAACCTCAGCCCCCGGCTGAAATTGGTGACGTTGTTCGACAGGGCAATTGTCGCTCCCTTCGGCAGGTCGGCGAGGCTGCGGACGCGGCGCGAATAGAGCCCGAGCGGCTCCACATGCACGCTCGCGGTCACGGCGAAGCGAGTGCCGAGTTCGGCCTCCTCGCTGCGCAGATACGGCACGTGCTGGAAGAAGTTGGCGTCGGCATCGCCATCGAGAACGAGGCGGTTCGGGCGGATGTCACCGCTGATCTCGATGATCCGCAGGGGCAGGTCCGGAGCGAGCTTGTCCTGCACATAGGTCAGGATCTCGGCATGCGGCACCGAGGAGGCGACCACCTTGAGGGGCGCCGCGGCCCGGGCCGCGGAGGCCGTGAGCAGGGCAAGGGTGCCGCCCAGCAGGGCGCGACGGTTCAGCGGCATGGTGATCCTTCCTGTTCGGGATTGCCGGCGCGACCGCCAGCGAGCGTAGCGCGGGGCTCCGGGCGGGCGCGCTTCAGGAAACGGAGCGGGCCGGGAGTTTGAGTCTGAGACCGCGCTACCAGACCGGCTCGAGGAAGCCCTTGTAGGTCTGCTCGATGTAGTCGCGCACCGGCGCCGACCGGAAGCTGCGGATGAAGGCGGCCAGACGCGGATCGTCGCGATTGTCGGGCCGCGCGACGAAGCTCAGCGTGTAGCGCCGATCCCCAGCCCCGTCGGTGATGAGGGAGGTCCTGGGGTCGCCGCCGGCGGCGATCAGGTAGGTGAAGCTCACCTGCGCCAAGGTCACGTCGTCCATCGCACGCGGCAATTGCGCCGCTTCGAGTTCGATGATCCGCAGGCGCTTCGGATTGGCGACGATGTCGGCGACGGAGGCCTCGTCGCCGATGCCCGGCTTCAAGGTGATCAGCCTGGCGGTCTCCAGCAGGCGCAAGCCCCGCGCCGCGTTGACGGGATCGTTCGCGATGGCGACCGAAGCGCCGTCGGGGACCGTGTCGAGGCTGGTCACCGTCTTCGAGAACAGCCCCACGGGCAGGACCATGGCGCCCTCCACCGCCACCAGCTTGTAGCCCCGCGCGCGGATCGCGTTCTGAAGGTAGGGCACGTGCTGGAACAGGTTGGCGTCGATATCGCCCGAGGCCACGGCCTCGTTGGGCGTCACCCAATCGGTGAACTCGACGATCTCGACATTCTGCCCCTGCTTGCGGGCGAGATCGGCGGCGAAGGCCAGGGTCTGCCCCACCGGCCCCGGCGTCGCGCCGATGCGCAGGGGTTTTTCCGCGGAGGCGGGGCCGGTCGCCAGAGCGATGAGGACAGCCGCGAAGCCGAGGAGGCCGCGGCGGGTACGGAGCGGGGGCATCGTGGAAGCCTGTGATCGGGGAGGGGAAGAGGGTGCCGGTCAGGCGGCGGAGGCGCGGGCCTCGGCGCCGGTCAGGCGGAAGCGGGCGCCGGGATGGGTCGCCTTCAGGGTGGCGCCGCCGTCCGGGAACAGCTTTTCGCGGAGCGTGCCTTCGCGATACCGCGTCTTGAACGCGCCCCGGTCCTGCAACTTGGGCACGACGAGATCGACGAAGGCCTCGATCGTCTCGGGCGCGACGGCGCGGGTGAGATTGAAACCGTCGATATCGGCCTCGTCGGCCCAGGACAGCAGCGCGTCGGCGACGTCCGAGGGCGATCCGACGATGAAGGGGGCCCTCGCCCCGCGCGGGCCGAACTCAGCGAAATCGGCGCGAGTGAACGGGCGTTCGCCGGGCAGCGTCAGGTTCTCCAGCAAGGACTGCATGGCATTGGTCTTGACGTAGGCGAGCCCCTCATGGGCATCGAGTTCGGACAGGTCGATTCCGGTCCAGCCGGAGACGAGGGCGAGCTGGCCCTCCACGTCGAGATACCGCGCATACTCGTCGCGCAGATCGAACGCCTCGGCGCGGGTGGGCGCCACGATCACGGTGGCCCCGAGGAACATCCGGATGTCATAGGGATCGCGGCCCGCTTCCTTCGCCGCCTGCCGCGTGGCGCGCACGGCCTTGCCCGCGATGGCCTTGGTCTGGCCGTTGAGGAAGATGCTCTCGGCATGGCGGGCGGCGAAGAGACGTCCGCGCGACGAGGCGCCGGCCTGGTAGAGCACGGGCGTCCGTTGCGGTGAGGGCTCGCTGAGATGCTGCCCGTCGACCCGGTAGCTCGGCCCGTCATGGGTGACGCGGTGGACCCGGTCCGGTTGCGTGAACAGGCCGCTCGCCCGGTCGCGCAGGGCCGCACCGTCTTCCCAGCTTCCCTCCCAGAGCTTGTAGGCGGCCTCCAGGAAATCCTCGCCGGCATCGTAGCGCGCATCGTGTTCGCGCGCTTGGGGCAGGCCCATGCCGCGCGCGCCGCTCTCGAGATAGCCGGTGACCACGTTCCAGCCGATCCGCCCATTGGTGAGGTGATCGAGGGTCGAGAGCCGGCGGGTGAAGGTGTAGGGGTGTTCGTAAGTGAGGTTCGCCGTGACCCCGAAGCCGAGATGCGTGGTGGCATGGGCCATCGCCGGCACCAGCAGGAACGGGTCGAGGTTCGGAGCCTGCGCCGCCCGGGCGAGGGCGGTGGCCGGGGAGGCACCGTAGACGTCATAGACCCCGACCACATCGGCGAGGAAGATCCCGTCGAACAGGCCACGCTCGGCGGTGCGGGCCAGCGACACCCAGTAATCGAGGGTATTGTAGCGCGCCGCCGCGTCGCGCGGGTGCCGCCACAGCCCGGCCCAGGTATGGCCCGGCGCCCCCATCTCGAAGGCGTTCAGCCTCAATTCGCGGCGTGGGCTCATGGCAGATCCAGGCAATCCGGGGCGACGGTATCGTGCGATGGGGAAGAGAGGCCTCGTTCACGCGATGCGGGAGGCCTTCAGGCGCATGAGCCTAGCCGGAGACCGGACCCGGTCAACAAGAATGATCTTTCAACGATCACCCCTTCCAAGCATACATCGTCTATTTTACGATTGATTAGAGCATAACATCTCCAAATCGCCCATCTGATCATAATTTATACTTGTCTGCCCTGCCCGGATTGACGATCAGGACGACCACGAGGCCGGGGGCCATCGAGCGCGAGCCCCTTCGGCGTCACGGCATCACAGGCACGGGATCGACGGAATGTCACAGACGGAAGCGGGATGGGGCGCGGGACCGAGCGCGGGCTACGAGGCGCTCGCGGCCGGTTTCCGGCCGGTCTTCGCGCGCATCCGCGCCACCGCCATCACCCGCGATCTCGCGCACACGCTCCCCCATGACGAGATCGACTGGCTGAAACAGGCGGGCTTCACGACCCTGCGCCTCGCACGCGAAGAGGGCGGCCATGGCGCGAGCCTGCCCGAATTGTTCAACCTCCTCATCGAGTTGTCGGAGGCGGATCCCAACGTCACCAACGCCCTCCGCGCGCATTTCGGCTTCACGGAGGACATGCTGTGCTCGTCCTCGCCGGAATGGCGGGCGCGCTGGACCGCCCGGATCGGCGATCGCCAGACCGTCGGCAGCGGCGTGTCCGAAACCGGCGAGGCCAAGGTCGGGCAGTTCGATACGGTGCTGAGGCCGCAGGACGGGCAATGGCTGCTCAACGGCCGGAAATTCTACACCACCGGCTCGCTCTTCGCCGATTGGATCCACGTCTCGGCCCAGGACGAGGCGGGCGCATCCCTGGTGGCGGCCGTGCCGGCGCGGGCGCCGGGTGTCGAGATCGTCGACGATTGGGACGGTTTCGGCCAATCGCTCACCGCGAGCGGCACGGCGATCTTCACGGACGTCCTCATCGGGCCGGAGCTGATCAAGCCCGATCCGGAGCGTTTCCCCTACGCGATGGGGTTCTTCCAGCTCGTCCATCTGGCGACTTTGGCCGGCATCGGCCGTTCGGCCGCCATCGACGTGTCGCGGCTCGTGGCCGAGCGCAAGCGGGTCTACAGCCACGGCAACGGCAGCCGGGCCGGCGACGATCCCCAGGTGCAGCAGGTGGTGGGGCGCGTGCGCGGGGCGGCCTATGCGGCAGGCGCCATCGTCCTCAAGGCGGCGGAGGCCCTGCAGCGGACCTACGACATCCACCGCACGGGAGAAGCGGCGGACCATGCGGCGGGTATCGCCGACATCGAGGTGAACCAGGCGGTGACCGTGGTCACCAATCTCGTTCTCGAAGCCACCACGACCCTGTTCGATGCGCTCGGCGCCTCGGCGGTGAAGAGCGGTCTCGGCCTCGATCGGCACTGGCGCAACGCCCGCACCATCGCCTCGCACAATCCCCGGATCTACCGCGACCGGGCGGTGGGCAATTTCGCGGTGAACGGCACGGCCCCGCCGCGCCAATACCGGGTCGGCTCGGCCTGAAGCGCCCCCTGCCAAGCAAGCCCATTGGAACGAGAGATCAAGGACAGACCCATGTCACGACGCCGGGACACGATGCGCCTCGGTGCCTTCCTCTATCCGGGCGGGCACCACGTCGCGGCGTGGCGGCACCCCTCGTCGCAGGCGGATGCGGGGATCGACCCCGCCCATTACCGCCGCCTCGCCAAGGTGGCCGAGGCGGCGAAGTTCGACCTGATCTTTCTCGCCGACGGGGTCAGCATCCGCGGCGACGACATCGACGCCCTGAGCCGCACGGCGATCCGTTATGTCGGACAGTTCGAGCCGCTGACCCTGCTCTCCCATCTCTCGGCGGTGACGGAGCGCATCGGCCTCGTGGCCACCGCCTCCACGACCTACAACGAGCCGTTCCACGTGGCGCGCAAGTTCGCCTCCCTCGACCATCTCAGCGGTGGCCGGGCGGGCTGGAACCTCGTCACCTCGGCGGACCCGCGCGAGGCCTACAATTTCAGCCGCGACAGCCATCTCGCCCATGCGAGCCGCTACGCCCGCGCCGAGGAATTCGTGGATGTGGTCGCCGGCCTCTGGGACACGTTCGAGGACGACGCCTTCGTCCGCGACCGCGAGGAAGGGCGCTTCTTCGATCCGGCCAAGCTGCACGTGCTCGGCCATGAGGGCGAGCATTTCTCCGTGCGTGGCCCGCTCAACGTTCCCCGTCCGCCCCAGGGCCACCCGGTCGTCGTGCAGGCGGGCTCCTCGGAGGCCGGCAAGGCATTGGCGGCCCGGACCGCCGAGGTGATCTTCACCGCCCAGGCGACCCTGAACGATGCGACCGCGTTCTATGCCGACGTGAAGGGCCGGCTCGGCCGGCACGGCCGCGAGCCCGACTCACTCAAGATCCTGCCGGGCGCTTTTCCGGTGGTGGGTCGCACGATGGCTGAGGCCGAGGACAAGTACGGCGCGTTGCAGGAGCTGATCCACCCCGTCGTCGGCCGCTCGCTCCTGGAACAACTCGCGGGGCTCGACCTCTCCGGCTATCCCGACGATGCGCCGGTTCCGCCGGCCAGCGGGACGGAGGGCGGCAAGAGCCGGCAGGATCTTCTCGTCACCATCGCCCGGCGCGAAGGCCTGACCATTCGCGAGCTCTACCTGCGCATCGCCGGCGCTCGGGGCCACTGGACCTTGATCGGAACACCCGCCCGGATCGCCGACGCCCTCCAGGAGCGGTTCGAAGCTTATGGCGCCGACGGGTTCAACATCATGCCGCCGACGCTACCCGGCGGGCTCGACGATTTCGCCACGCTGGTGATCCCCGAATTGCAGCGGCGCGGACTGTTCCGCACGGAATACGAAGGGACCACGCTTCGTGAGAATCTCGGCCTCGCCCGGCCCCACCATCGTCGTCACGACGTGGCCCCGCCAGAATGATGCGCCGCAGCTTGCCCCGAGGCGTCCTCCTTCAGACGCCTCGGGGCAAGCGATGACACTTCCCGTCCGAGCCCCCCGATCTCACCCGGCCTTCCGCATCGGCGAGGATCCGATCCTTCCCTCCTTGGCCGGGCGCCGGGCGCTGGCCTCCTGCAGGCGTTCGAGCAGGCGGGCGCCAAGATGGCCGCGCTCGACGGCATCCTCGCACTGCGCGCGCAGGAGCACGCGGCGGTCGCGGCGCTCGATATGCGCGTTGACCGGCAGCAGGATCGGCGGAGCGTTGGCACGGAAATCCGCCGCCAAGCCTTGAGGTCCTCCGCTCAACCGAGCGATTCCGAGCGTGCGGCACCCGACCCGGAGCCGGGCCAGGGTGACGAGGGCCTCGAACGCCTCCGGCGGTGGGCCGAACCGGTCCGCAACCTCGTGGCGGAGCGCCTCGACCTCGTCGGCGGTCGTCAGGCGCAGGAGCCGCGTATAGAGGCTCAGGCGCACCTCCGGCTCCGGCACGTAATCCGCAGGCACGCCGCCGGAGAGACCGATCCGGATCTCGGGGGTCCAATCCTCGGCGGTCTCGCCCTTCGCGGCCCTCAGGGCGAGATGCAGAAGGTGCTGATACAGGCCGAGCCCGATCAGCTTCACATGGCCGGCCTGGTTCTCGCCCACGAGATCGCCGGCCCCGCGCAGGTCGAGGTCGCGGGCGCTGATGGCGAAACCGGCACCGAGCCGGTCGAGGGCCTCCAAGGTGCGCAGCCGCTTCTCCGTCGCCGGGCTGAGAGGCTTCTCCGGCTGGTGAAGCAGGTAAACGACGCCCCGGCGTTGGCCGCGACCGACCCGGCCCCGCAGCTGGTGCAACTGCGACAGGCCGAAACGCTCCGCATCCCAGACCAGCATCGTGTTGGCGCGGGGCACGTCGAGGCCGCTCTCGATGATGCTGGTCGCCAGCAGCACGTCGCCCTCGCCATCGGCGAAACGCACCATCACGTCGTCCATGTCCGCCGCCTTGAGCTCGCCATGGGCGATCATCGTGCGCAGGTCGGGGACGAGCTTGGCGAGGCGCTCCGCCATGGGGCCGATATCCTCGATCCGCGGGCAGACGACGAAGCTCTGTCCGCCCCGTCGGTGCTCGCGCAGGAGCGCGTCCCGCAGGCCATCTGCGTCGAACGGCGCGATCACCGTGCGGATGGGCTGGCGCACCGCGGGCGGCGTGGCGATGACGCTGAGGGATTGCAGTCCGACGAGGGCGGATTGCAGGGTGCGGGGGATCGGCGTCGCCGTGAGCGTGAGGACGTGACCGTCCCCCGCCGTGTTGCGGAGCGCCTGCTTCATCTTGGTCCCGAAGCGCTGCTCCTCGTCGATCACCACGAGGCCGAGATCGGCGAAACCGACGCCCTTGGCGGTGAGGCAATGGGTGCCGACGACGAGGCGGATGCTGCCGTCGGCGAGCCCGGCCTTCACGCGCTTCGCCTCGGCCGGCGAGACAAGCCGTGAGAGATGGGCGACCTCGATGCCGAAACGGGCGAAGCGCCGGGTAAAGGTCTGCACATGCTGGCGAGCCAGCACGGTGGTGGGCGCCACCACGGCCACCTGACGGCCGGCGAAGATCGCGGCGGCGGCGGCACGCAGGGCCACCTCGGTCTTGCCGAAGCCGACATCGCCGCAGACGAGCCGATCCATCGGCCGCCCCGAGGCGAGATCGCCCATCACCCCGTTCACGGCGCGTGCCTGATCGGCGGTGAGGTTGAATCCGAAACCGGCGGCGAAGCGCTCCATCTCCCGGACCGGGGGTGACAGAACCGGCGCCTTGACCTCCCGGCGTGCCTCGGCATCGGCGAGCATCATGCGGGCCGCCTTGGCCATGCAGGCCTCGGCTTCGAGACGCCGACGCCCCCAGGACCCGCCTTCGAGTTTGTCGAGAGTCACCGCCTCGGCCTCCGAGCCGTAGCGCCAGATCCGGTCGGCCTGGGAGACCGGGACCATCAGGATCGCGTTTCCGGCAAAACGCAGACGCAGGGCGTCCTCGCCGCCTTCCGCTCCGGTCTCGACATGCTCCAATCCCTCGAAGACGCACAGACCGTTGTCGCGATCGACCGCCACATCGCCGATGCGCAGCTCGACCTCGCCGATGGGAAGGCTCGCCGTCGGCTCGCCCTCAGCCGCAGCGGCGGCGTGGCTCCCGAACAGGTCGGCGGCTGCAATGACACAGACACCCTGTCCCGGCACCCTGAACCCCGCCTCGATGGGAGCGGCCAGCGCCAGGATCGCACCAGGCCCGGCACGGGCAACCTCCGTCCAGTTCGTCACCTTTCGTGCCTTACGACCCAACACACGCTCGGCGACGCGGATCAGGCGACCGAGAGGCTCCTCCGGTCCCGTCAGCAGGATGCGTTCGCCGCTTTCGAGATGCCGGCGCAGGGTCTCGGCGAGGGCCGCATTCGGACGGGTTTTCCGCACGAAGGCCGGAATGGCGAGATCCTCGGATTCGTCCGCCGACGCGGTGGCGACACGTCGCTTCTCTTGAAGGGCAGTCCAACTCCGGGGGTCGAGATAGAGGTCCCCGAGGTCACGGTTCCGGTCGCCGGCATCGCGCCCTTCGGCGATCTGTTCGAAGAAGGCGGCGGCGCGCTGTTCGGCGCCGGTCTCGACCACGAGGCGGGCATCCGGGACGTAGTCCAGCACCGTCGTGAGCGTAGGGTAGAAGCGGGGAAGCTGGTGCTCCTGACCGGTGAAGGGCCGCAGCTGGTTCTCCGAGCCCTCCGGCAGAAGGATCTCCGTGGCCGGGTCGATGACCAGTCGCTCGGCCTCCGCCAGGGAGCGCTGGGAGACCGGATCGTAGGACCGGATCGCGATGACGCGGCCGTCCTCGTGCTCGATCCGGCAGGGGCGCGGCGCGGCGGCGGGGAACACGTCCACCGTCCTTCCCCACACCGCCACCTCGCCCGGCTCGTCGACCCGGTCGTCCAGGATGTAGCCGAGTCGCTGCAACGTCGCGGTGATCGCCGTCGGGTCGAAATCATCGCCGACGCGGATCTCGAGATGGGCGTCCGCCCATGTCTCGGGCGGTGGAACCCGCTGGATCATTGCGGGGGCGGTCGTCAGGACGATGTCGGGCAGGGCGGCGGTGTCCGTGAGCCAGCGCAACACGCCCGTGCGCTGCCCCATGACGCCGCGCGACGGCGAGGTCCGGTCGAAGGGCAGGCAATCCCATTCCGGGTAGATCGCAACGCTGCGATCGGGTGCCAGGGCGCGCAGGATCGCCGCGATGGCCTCCTGCCGGTGCGTTTCGCGCACCATGTGGATCAGGGGCTTGTTCAGTGCCACGAGGTCGAGGAGCGCCACGGCCAGGGCGCCGATGGGAACGAGGGGAGCGACGACCTCTTCGGAGGCGTTGTCGGGAGACGTCCTAGTCCGGCGTTTTGCCATCGGGGAGTGCGCTGCCCATCATTGATGTCGGGAGTCGGCAAACGTGGGCCGACGCGACTCGGGTCCCGAGATTCACGATCTGTCCCCAGTTTGTCGCAGACCGTACCGAGTGCGGGATGATGGGTGGACGAGGGCGTCATCCATCGCCGGGCGGGGGCATTCCTCCCTACTCGACGTGTCGCTCATTCAACCCTCCGCCCGCGTGAATCCCAGCCGGTTTCAAGCGCGGGACAGGCAGGATCGGGCGGATCGTCCGCGCTGGAGTAAAGCCCGCCGCATGACGCATGTTGAGCCCGTCCGATGGCGGTCGTTTGCCCCCTCCGATGGCGGTCATTTCTCCGCGAGGATGCCGAGGATCTCGGTGCGCAGGCTCAGGAGCTTCGGGTCGTCGCGGCGGCGCGGATAGGGGGCATCCACCGCGATCTCGGTCCTGATCCGAGCCGGTCGGTCGCTCAGCACGATCACCCGCTGGGCGAGGATGAGGGCCTCCTCGACATCGTGGGTGACGAGGAGCGCCGTGAAGCGGCTCTCCTGCCAGAGCCGGACGAGTTCGCCCTGCATGGCGAGGCGAGTGAGAGCGTCGAGCTTGCCCAGAGGCTCGTCGAGGAGGAGCAGGCTCGGATCGTTGACGAGAGCCCGGGCGAGCGCCGTGCGCTGGGCCATGCCGCCGGAGAGCTGGTGGGGATAGGCCTCGGCGAAGTCGGCAAGCCCGACGAGGTCCAGCGCCTCGTCGATGCGGTGCCGATGGCGGCGAAGCAGCCCGCGCGCCTCCAGGCCCAGCGAGACATTCCCCCGCACCGTGCGCCAGGGATAGAGCGTCGGATCCTGGAAGACGAGGAGCCGTTCCGGATCGGGTCCGGCGATCGTCTCCCCGTCGAGGGCGAGGGTGCCGGATTCCGGCGGTTCGAGACCGGCGGCGAGGCGCAGCAGCGTCGACTTTCCGCAGCCCGAGGGCCCGAGCAGGGCGACGAAGGAGCCCGGCGCGATGGTCAGGTCGATGTCGTCGAGAACGGGCAGGCGCGTACCGCCGATGTCGAAGGCGTGGGAGACACCTCTGACAGCGAGGGCTCCACGCCGGCTGGAAGAGGAGGCGCCGGTCGGCGCTTCGAGGGTCACCGCTACCATTGGACGAGCCCCTTCTGCCAGGACAGGACGCGGTCGCGCAGGCGGAACAGCAGGGTGATCAGGGTCGAGCACATCAGCGCCATGGCGATGAGGGCGGCATACATGTTGGCATAGGCTGCCCATCCTTGCGCCCATTGCAGGTACCAGCCGAGGCCGGATTTCACGCCCAGCATCTCGGCCACGACGAGAACCGCGAAGGAGGCGCCGAGCCCCATGAACAGCCCGACGAAGACGTGAGGCAGCGCGGCCGGGATCGCGACCTTGCGGATGAGGAAGCTCTGCGAGGCTCCGAGCGTGCGGGCGACGTCGTAATAGGATTTGTTGGCGGCCGCGATCCCGGACCAGGTCAGCACCGTTACCGGGAAACCCGTCGCCAGAGCCACGAGGAACGTGCTCGCCGACCAGGACGAGGGGAACACGAAGAAGGCCAGCGGCAGCCAGGCGGTGGCCGGGAGCGGTCCGACGAAGCGCAGGACCGGATGGACCCAGTAGCCGGCCGTCCGCGACCAGCCCACCGCCACACCGAGAACGAAGCCGACCGCGGCACCGATGAGGTAGCCGCCCGACAGAAGGATCAGCGAATTGACGATGCTGCCGCCGAGTTTCGGCCAATCCTCTGCGAAGACTTCCAGGATCGCCTGAGGAGGCGGGAAGAACGGCATCGGCAGCCATTCGAACTTGGCCGTCACCAGTTCCCAGACGGTGAAGGCGAGGGCGAGGGCGACCGTCCAGGGTCCCCAATGACGAAGGCGGCCTCCGACCCGGCCGAGGGCGGGGAGAAAGGGGCTCGCCAGAAGCAAGGCCGCACCGATCAGTCCGGCGCCATGTCCGAACGTGGCGGAATACGGAAAGTCGCCGTTCTCCGGCAGACCGATCGTGAGGGCCGCGAGGGCGAGCCAGACGGAACCGGCGAGGAGGCCGACCCACCACAGGGCAGCGAGACGAGTTCGCCATGCGGAGCGACTCGATACCGTGGCATCCGCATCCGCTTCGGCGGCCCGGCGGAAGCCTCCGCCGAACGCCCCCGTCAATGAACTCGACATGGATGCCCCTCAGCTCAGGACGTCGGCATAGACCCGGTCGGCGAATTTCGCCGTGTCGGTGGACCGGCGGATCACGTTCACGCGCTTCAGTTCGTCGCCGTAGAGGGCGATCTCCTGCTTGAGGGTGACGCCCACCGGCCGGTGATCGTGCGTATGGCTGCGCAGCATCGCGGCCAGATCCTCCACCGAGCCTTTGCCACCGTAATTCGAGAAGATGCCGGCGGCATCCAGCGGATCGGTGGCGACGCGGTGACCACCCTCGAGGATGGCGCGGGTGAGGGCGGAGGCGACCGCCCGGTCGTTACGGATCAGGCTGCCGCGCAGGGCAACCACGCAGCAGGAGCGCGTGGCGAAGCTGCCTGTCAGGTTGGTGGCCACTTCGGTGAAGCGCGGGTCCTTCAGCCAGATCCAGGTGCGCGGGTCGGCATCGGCCAGGGCCTGGGCCTCGCCCTTCTCCACGGCGAGGTTGAGAAGATCGGCTGGGTATTGCCGCCATTCCATCTCCCTGTCGGGATCGATACCGGCATCCGACAGGAGCAGGGCGAAGAAGTTCTTGGCCGGGCTCGCATGGTCGCTGATCGCGATGGTCTTGCCTTTCAGAGAGGCAATGTCGCTGATGCCTGCGGATTTTGCGCCGAGCAGCCTGAGGCAACCTCCATGGAGGCCGGCGGTGATCTTGACGTCGAATCCCTGTTCGAGGGGCTTCAGCCAGCGCAGGGCCATACCGATGCCGGCATCGGCCTTGCCGGTGGCGATGGCCTCCAGCAGGGCCTCCGTAGAGCCGCCGAAATTGATGAATTCCACGTCGAGCCCGTAGGCCGCGAAGATGCCCCGCTCCTTGGCGACGGGAGCCGCGGCGGTGCAAATGGCATTGGCGTTCCAGGCGAGCTTCACAGGCCGCAGCGGGCCGCTCCAAGGCTCAGTGGCCACTGCCGGCGCGCACAGGGGACCGGGATCGAAGGGCACAGCAGGGCCCGGAACCCAGGCACGCCCCGCCGTCGCGGTAAGGCCGAGGGGCAGGGCGGCCGCGACGGTGGCGCCCGCTCTCAGCAGGCGGCGTCGGGACAGCAGGTCGTCGGTCATGGTCGTCTCCGGGGCTGCGAGCAGCCCGCCTTCATGGATCGATGGAATGTCTGGGGAGGCAGTCGGCGGGTCAGGCCGGGGCGTAACTGAGATAGGCGACCATCATCTCGGCCACCGCCCGATGGGCGTAGTCGGAGACGCTCTCTCCGCCATCGACCGGAAAGGCCTCGACGACGCGGCGGCCAGCCAGCACTTCGGACAGCTCCTCGGGCATCAGTCCGTTCTCGATGGCAGCAGCCACGGCTGCCCTGCCATAGGTGCGGCGAACATGCTTCGGCGCGATAGCGCCTGCAAAAGCCCAGGCGCTCGCGGAGCTAGCCGCTTCAATTCTCGCGTCGTGATAACCCATGACCATCAACCCCATTCGTCAGAATCGTCCCATGATGAGTGCCGCCGAGATCGGCGAGACATGCATGGTGAAGGCAACGATTATGTTTGGGGTGACGGATCTTCATTGCGCCCTCGCGTCGGCAGCGAGCCGATAGACTTGTCGACAGGCGAAACTATAGGTGAGGGCTCGCGAAATGTGCTTCCAAATGTCCCGCATTCCGCAGGTGAGAGCTCTCTCCCGACCGGTCGATCGGGAAAGTTCCTGGTACCGATGCTCGCATGCCGACGGACTGTCAGCGGGCGGAGCCAGCCATCGCGTCGGAAATCGGCGCCTCGTCGCGGGCGCCAACGAAGCGGCCGAACAGACGCCAGAGCAGGGCACCGAGGCTGTCCATCAAAAGGAACACGGCCGGCACGAAGACCAGTGAGAGCAGGGTGGAGACGATGAGGCCGGAGATCACCGCCACCGCCATGGGTGCGCGGAACTCGCCACCGACACCCAACGCCATCGCCGAGGGCACCATGCCGGCGGCCATGGCGATGGTTGTCATCACGATAGGGCGCGCCCGCTTGCGGCCGGCATCGACGATGGCGGTGACGCGGTCGACGCCGCGCGCCATCTCCTCCACGGCGAAATCCACCAGCATGATCGCGTTCTTCGTGACCAGCCCCATCAGCATCAGGATACCGATGACCACGGGCATCGATATCGGCATGTTGAGGATGAGGAGGCCGAGGATCGCGCCACCGATGGAAAGCGGCAGCGAGAACAGGATCGTCAGTGGCTGAAGAAACGAACCGAACAAGAGAACGAGAACGGCGTATACCATCATGATCCCGGCCCCCATCGCCAGCAGGAAGCCGGAGAAGACCTCGCCCATGATCTCGGCGTCGCCGGTCTGGCGAATGGTGACGCCAGGCGGCAGCGACTTCGCGGTGGGTGTTTCCAGGGCTTGAGCGATGAGCGAGCCCAACGCGTCGGACCCTTCCATGTTGGCCTCGACCGCCACGCGGATTACGCGGTCATAGCGCTCGATGGCGCCCGGTCCCTGGTCGAGCTCGATATCAGCCACAGCGGCGAGAGGCACGGCGCCGCCGTTCTTTGCTGGGACCTTGAGGTTCTCCAACCGCGAAATCGCGCCGCGCGCCGCCTCGGGCAATTGAACGCGGATCGGAATCTGGCGGTCGACGGCGTTGAACTTGGCCAGGTTCAGGCCGATATCGCCGATCGTCCCGACTCGTACGGTCTCGGCGATGGTTTCTGTGGAGACGCCGAGATCGGCGGCGGCCCCCTCTTTCGGGCGGATGCGCACTTCCGTGCGGTTGAGCGGTGCGGTCGACATCACGGAGACGAGGTGTGGGATCGCCGCCATGTCGCGCTGCAGCCTTGCCGCCACTTCGGCGACGATCTCGGCATCCGGCCCTCCAACCACAAGGGCGAGGTCGCGCTGGCCGGAATCGCGCAGGGACCAGGAGCGGATGTCCGGTTCCTCCGCCAGCAACGCGGCGATGTCGGTCTCTACCGCCGCCTGCTTCTTCGAGCGCGCGTTCTTCGGAGTCAGGTTGACGATGAGGGTGGCGAGCCGGGTCTCCTTCTTGCCCCCCACCTGACGACCGCCATCGACGAAGACCGAGGTGACTTCCGGCAGGGAACGGATGCGTTCGACCACTCGGTCAGCGACAGCTACGGTGTCTACGAGCTTCGCGCCAGGCGCGAGTTCCACCATGAACAGCGTGCGGGCATTGTCCTGCTTCGGCACGAAGCCGGAGGGCAGCAACCCGGTGGAGGCGAGCGAACCGGCAAACAGCACGAGGCCGACGATGAGGGTGATGACGCGGTGGCGCACGGACCAGCCCACCAACCGGCCATAGGTGCGCATCACCCATCCCTCACGTTCGTCGTGGTGATGGCCGTGGTCGCGTAGGAAATAGGCAGCGAGCATCGGCGTGATCAGCCGCGCCACGAGCAGCGACATGAACACCGAGACGGCGATGGTGAGCCCGAACTGCATGAAGTAGCGGCCTGCGATACCGCCCATGAACGAGACCGGCGCGAACACCGCGATCAACGTGGCGGTAATGGCAATGACGGCGAGACCGATCTCGTCGGCGCCCTCGATCGCCGCCCGGTATGCTGACTTCCCCATCCGCATGTGCCGGACGATGTTCTCGATCTCGACGATGGCGTCATCCACCAGAATGCCGGTGACGAGGGTGATGGCGAGCAGGCTGATGCCGTTGAGGGTAAAACCCAGCGCATCCATCGCCCAGAAGGTCGGGAAGACGGAGAGCGGTAGGGCGACCGCCGCGATCAAGGTCGCGCGCCAGTCCCGCAAGAACAGGAAAACCACGATGACAGCGAGAACAGCGCCCTCGATCAGGGTGTGCATCGCCGAATCGTAGCTTCCGATCGTGGCCGAAACCGATGAATCGATGACGTCGAAAGCCACGTCGGGATAGGTTTTGCGGAACTCGTCGATGCGCTTCTCGACGGCTGTCGCCACCTCGGCATCACTGGCGCCCGAGCCGCGCGAGACCGCGAAGGCGACGACCGGCTCGCCATTGAAACGGGCGAAGGTGCGCGGCTCCTCGATGGCGTCCTGCACCACAGCGAGATCGTCGAGACGAACCTTGCGTCCCCCCGGTAGGACGATGGACGTAGCCTTGAGGTCACGTACCGTGCGAGAGGCGGCAAGCGTCCGAATCGATTGTTCGCGACCACCGACCTCGCCACGTCCGCCCGCCATGTCAGCTGAGGTCAAGCGTAACTGCCGATTAACATCCGCAGCGGTGATGCCGAGCGCCAGCAGGCGGTCGGGCTGGAGCACGACGCGGATCTCGCGCGCGACGCCGCCGACACGCTCGACCCCACCGACGCCCTTCACCCCCTGGAGCGAGCGGGCGATCTTGTCCTCCACCAGCCAGGAGAGGTCGGCAGGTGTCATCGCCGGGGCCTTCACGCCGTAGATCAGAATCGGCAGGCCTGCGATCTCGACACGGCTGATCACCGGTTCGTCGATGGTGCGTGGCAGGTTGATGCGGATCTTCGAGATTGCATCCTTTACGTCGTTGACCGCGCGGTCAGTGTTCACCTCAAGACGAAATTCTACCGTCGTGACGGAGGATCCCTCTGTGATCGCCGAGGTGATGTGCTTCACGCCGCGTACGCCGGCTATTGAATCCTCGACCCATTTCGTCACCTGGGTCTGGAGCTCGGATGGGGCAGCGCCGGCCTGCGTGATCGCCACCGAGACGATGGGCACGTCGATATTCGGCATGCGCGTGACTGGAAGCCCACGAAAGCTGACGAGGCCGAGAACGATCAGGACGAGGAACAGAACCAGTGGGCCGATCGGCTTGCGGATCGCCCAGGCGGAGACGTTGAGGCGCATCGGCACAAACCGTGTTCGCGAGATGGAAACAACAGAGCCCGGCTGTTCCGGGCGCTGTTTCAGGGAATGCCGGCTTCAGCGGTTTCGCGCGGGGACGGGCCGTTCGCGACGGCGGGAGCGGGCGTAACGGCAACCGGGATGGCGCGGACCCGGTCGCCGTTACGCAGGAAGCTTCCAGAGCGCGCGACCACGGCCTCGCCTTGGTTGAGGCCTGAGCGGATTTCGATATCGTCATCGTCTGAGATGCCGGTGCGCACGGTCCGCGCCTCCACGAGGCCATCGGCGACTATGAGGACGCTACTGCGTTGCGGCCCGCCATACAGAACGGAGGCCTGGGGCACGGTGATGCCACGGGTTCGTGCGACCTCAATGGCCCCTCGGGCAAAGGTGCCAATACGCAGGCGCGGATCGGGATCGAGCCGGACGCGGACCTTGCCGAGGCGGGTTGCCTTATCGACCTCCGGGTAGACGGCGCGCACGCTCCCTCGCACGCGCTCGCCAGTGGTAAGCTCCATCGAGGCGGGTGCCCCCTCCCGCAACAGTGGCAGCTTGGTCTCAATGACCTCGCCTTCGAGCTCAATCTCGCCTCGGGCGATGAGCCTGAACAACGGCTCAGAAGAGGAAGAGGCTGCCATACCGACGCGGGCCGTACGGCGGTTTACGATACCGGCTTCCGGCGCGCGGATCTCGGTGCGGGCGAGGCGCAATGAGAGTTCGTCGCGCAGAGCCCGCGCCTGAGCGAGTTCCGCCCTTGCGATGACAAGACCATTGCGCGCGAAGGCGAGCTTGCCCTCCGTTTGACGCAAGGACGCAGTGCGCCCCTCCATGATCGCCGCTGTGCCGTTGCCGCTACTCATGAGTTGCTTAGCTCGCTCGAAGGCAAGGCGCGCTTCCATCTCGGCGGCCTCCGCCTGCTCGATATTGCTCTGTGCTTGCGGCACGGTGGCCGACGCCTTGCTGACCAGGGCGTCCTGCTGAGCGATCTGCTGGTCGATGAGATCGCGCGAGAGCCGCGCCAGGATCTGGCCTCGCTCTACGCGCATGCCCTCCTCGACCAGCACTTCGGTGACCCGATAGCCCTCGATTTCGGGCGTTACCAGGATTTCGTCACGGGGAACCAGAGATCCGGTAACGACGACCTGCTCGACGATTTCGCGGCGTGCCGCCTCGACAGTGCTCACCGCCGGCGCCGGCTTGTTTGGAGCCAGCGCGACCTCAGCGAAGGCCGAACCCGACGGTAGGCCAAGAATGAGAACGAAGGGACGAACGACCTTGAGGACGGAACTCATCGGCTACCCTCCAAGAGAGAGTGGGACGGAAAACCGAGCGAGACGGGAAGCGCGCCGGCCTCCGCCTCCTGCGCCGCCGTCGGCAGCCGTCCGTCCAGTCCCGCCTCGATCAGGGCGCACAAATGCGCCGCGGCGGGGGCTGGATTGAAGGCTGGCCAGAGCGCCAGGTTCACGAGAATGCCCTTCATCAGCGGGTTCAGCGTTTTGTCGTAGAGAATGGCGGCATCGCAGGCCGGTGAGGTTGCCAGAGACGAAAGAGTCTCGACAAACCAAAGGCGGGCCTCGGTCTCGCCTCGCTCGACCATGCCGGCAATGTCGGGGTTGCGAGTGGCCTCGGACCAGAGATCGACGCGCAGGACCGCGCTCTCGCGGGTCGCCCGGGCGAAGTAGCGTTCGAGGATGCCCATTAGGGCCCCACGGCGATCGCCGGCCCGCTCCATCTCTTCGACGAGGGTCATACCATGCCCGCGCTCACGCTCCGCGAGGCCTAAGACAACGGCCTCCTTCGACTTGAAGTAATGGTAGATGTTGCCTGCGGTCATCCCGGCTTGACGGGCGAGATCCTGCATCGTTGTGCGGTGGAAGCCATTGCGGACGAAGCAAATCTCGGCGGCATCGAGGATGTCCTGGCGGCGGGTCGACTGGCTGCTTCGAGGCTCAGTGAGGACGCCGGCGCTCATGATGCGGCCCCCGTGTTCGCGACGATGCCCACACCTTGAGCATTGATCGATCCGCAGGAGTACGCATGTCCACCAAGGTCGGCGCAGACCCGCGCCTGCCACCCATCCGATCCTGCACCCGTCCAGCCAATGAAAGCGAGCCAACCGACGAGAATCAAGAGCCCCGGCAGAAGATTGGACATCCGGCAAGCGGAGCGGGCCGAGACCACAATGCGCTGGGAGATCCCATCGCGAGGCGCATCCACATCATCGTACCAACCTAGATCGCCCATCGCGGCCTCCCGTCTCTCCGCAAATCTATTGAACGTTCATTCAAAGGTCAATGAATGAACGTTCAATAGGAGCTAATAATGTTATCCGACTCCCTCCTCGACGGGATGAGCAGCGCTCCTAGTTTAACTCCCATGCGCTTCATGATTCTGACCGCCGCCCTCGTGCCATTCTTCAGCAGTTCGGCCCAGGCAGATCCGTGCGGGGATCTCATCGACAGCGTCGTGGCTGAGACGAAGGCCACGCTCGTCAACCGCACCGTTGATTTCGCGGAAATGTCGGTCACCAACGGGATGACGCTGACACTCGCCTGCGGTGACCCGTCCGCTGTCGGAGTCCAATTCAAGGGGGAGACGCCGAGCGATGACTACTATGACCTGTTCGGCCGGGCCGGGCGGATCGCTACCGGGATTGCACCAGACCTGATCGTAGCCGCAGCTCGCCGCGCCCGCGAGCAGGCGGTCATCTCCCGCCACAGCCATGCCGATGCGGCGACATCTCTCGTCACGTGCTCTGTCATAAACGGGAGCCGTGGACCAATGACCGGCTGCGCGGTGGTAAATAAGCGCGACCGCTGAGGCATCCCCCCTGGGTCGCTGCCGAGCAAAGTATAGGTGCGCCACAGCAGGCCTTACGCCGGTGCGGTGGATTTGCTCGATGATGCTCGGCTCGATGCTTCGGCCCAGTCAGATTTCCCGGTTAGCCATAGGAACCCACCTGCCGATGGTCGAGCCGGGTGGTTGACGTCGTCGCTCGTGAAGAAAAACGTCGTGGGTATAAGCAGACGCTGACTATCAAGAGCGGATAGCTGCACCTCGGGGCATCTACCCCGGTGGTGTTCAGGGATGCATCTTCGGCGACGAAGAAATTAGCTGTCTCGCCGCTGCCATTCACATTGTCACCGGAGAGCCGCTCCCTCCGGAGCCTGCCGTCGATGAGCAAGGACAGCAGGTGCTTCTTACGGAAGGATCAGGCTGAGGCGCCGGCGGAAGAGTCGAACAGGAAATCGTCGGCGGCTGGGACAGTGACAGACAGGCCGGAGCCGTAGGCTGCTTTTGAGAGGCGCCAGGGGCGGTCGGCTTGGGCGCGGATAGCCTCGGACGGACGCAGGCGCCGCAACGCCCCTTCTTCGCTCAATTCCTCGACGGTGAGGAAGCCGTAGACCTGCAGGCGGGCGGCGATCAGCTTAGTCTCACGATCACCCGCCGCAACCGCGAGCGTTCCGCTGGCATAGACCGCATCCATCAGCGCGCGCTGATCGACCCGCCTCGCGGCTAGGGAGGGCGATACGACGGGAGCCTGGGGCTGGGGCCTGCCGGGACGTCGGAAGGGAACCACGTTGTCGATCGCCGTGTGAACGCTACGCATACACCGTTACCCTTACAAACCACGCGCGGAAACCAGCGCATGTCGCCCCGGCCCCAACGATCGCTAGGTTTCGACGAGTCGGATTAATGGGCGGTTTACGGTAAATCCCAGCCCTGTCCCGAAGGCGCACCGCCTTGTACTTCACGCAAAAGAGAGGAAATTCCCTTACGCCGACCTGCCCGAACGGCGATGCCCGCCCGTCCGGACACACATGTTTCGAAACAGTAACAGAGCAAAGCATTTGCTAGTGTAAATACGTCGTACTCCAGTGTATTAATAATATTTATTCTATCAGATGACGTTCTGCCATTCTGTTTCGACTCAAAGTAGCACTATCCGACGAAGTTCCTATTTGCAATATGACTTTATGGCTAATTAATCTTGGGATACAATGGCTATCTCAAGTCTAAAAATTGGCACATATCCACGTATGGCGTTCATAGCAGGCCTTATTGCAACGTTCGACCCGAACCGGCAGGCTCTCGCCGCGGATGAGCGCATCTATATGCATAACATTGGGAATGAGGACCTTTGGCTATGGAGGTGATCTGGGCTGCGCCTTATGGCGTTGGCTACGTCGAACCTGGGGGCAAGCGCTACCCGCATCGTGGCGGTGCCCCTGCATCAGCCAACCTGTCCCAACTTCGCAGGACACCTCCTCGACGGCCCCTTGTCACGACCGCCTTCGAAGGCATGGACGCCAGCAGGGGATGCCGACTTCAAACCGGCAACACGCTCCTTATCGATACCGGAGCCTGGAGCGTGCTGGAGTCGGCCTTTCGCTTGAACGCTCTATGAGGAATCCCTAGCGCAGGGATTGCCGCCCGCTCAGCGGGATCGAGGGAGCCGCCGAATTGGTGCTCTCCTTGTAGATCGGCACGATGAGCCGCAGCCAACCGCGCGTTTCTTGACCACCGTAATTGCGCTCCACCACATCGCGCGTGACATAGGCCTGGAGGTTCACAGGCCCGAAATTGTAGCCGACGAGGCCGCCGACGGCGATCTGTCCCTGGCGGCGATACCCGGGAAATCGGGTGGGCATGTCAGTGGAGGCGAAGGCTACCGGGCCGACCTCCCACTTACCGAATTTCTTGGTCGCAGTGAGGTCGAGGTTGAGATAGTCGGGATAGACCACACCTTGGGCGGTCACCGGATCGACGAAAACTCCGTAGAGCAGATTAGCGGTCAGGTTCAGTCCGTTACCCGTATAGCTCGCAGCGAAGCGGTGGCTGAGGGACGCGTTCCGGGTGAGGAACTCCGTCTCGATCGGCAGGTATCCACCGAAGAGATAACTGACGCCGAAATCGTTGCCGAGGTTCCAAGCAAGTTGGGTAGCGAGCAGTGGTTGGCCGATGCCGCTCTGATAGGCTGCGCCTCGCGGACTCGACGCTACGACCGGCTGGATCGCCGCTAGGTTGAGGCGCGCGCCCAGCAGGTTCCAGGGCGTCGCCCAAAGGAAGGTGGGCAGGTTGATATTAGATTCGGAATCAAGCGGCCGGGTATCGCGGACACCAAAGCTCGACGTGTTCACGAAGTAGAGGCCGACGGGAAGCTGGGCGCCAACGGGGAGACCGACCGTCTGTCCCGGTTGCGCCGCAGAACCGGCCTGGACCGGCCTTGAAGCCAGGGTGGTCAGGCCGAGGCCGACGCACAGGGTGAGACCGAGCGTGTATGTCGCGTGACGGGTACCGTGAATCATCCAGTGCCTCTACTTCGAGCGTGATGGGAAGAGCGCTGCGTTCGAGCAAGCTCTTCTTCATCGACGCACCAGCACCGGATCTCATTCCCCACGTATCGTCATCGCATCTGCGGATGTCACCTAAAGGTCACATATAGATAAAGGGGCAATTCTCTCGCGAAATACCTACAAATTAAAGCAGCGATCGTTATCTGCATAGACGAAAATATTTATTTGTACTCTTGCCGCGATACCGCTTTCCAATGTTAGATCAAAATCATCGGCTTCGCGTTTGCAGCGCTCGTAGGTATTGATGTCCGCGACGTCGTTAGCGCTGAATCACGGCGTCGGCGCAACACCAGCGGGGGCCGGCAAGGCTACACGTTTCTCGGGATTCCTGATCTGACTATATACGACGCTCGAAAAGCTGCCGATGACCGCGTGCCAGCCGATCTTGCCGTAGGCCGGATCATGGCGCGCAACCTGGCAAAACACTGTCGTCAGCCCATTGACGATGTCGTCGTCCTTGGCCCCTCCGGCGGCTGCCTTTACCTTGGGTAGCAGAGAGTCGATGACCGGCACGAAGTTGTCCGGCGCCAAGCCTTTGAGGCTCTCGGCACTCCCCGCATCGGCGATGGCCTTTGCGACCTCGGGTTGCGCGATCTCCGCGCAGGGCGCCGTTCCGGCGAGCATGGTCTGAGTGGCGGCGCGAGCGGTTGTGACGATGCCGCGCTCGGCGATGACGGGGGCGTTGTTGCCCCACGCGTTGCGGATGTAGTCCGTGACGTCGGCGACCTCTCGGTCGGTCATGCCGGCCCCCACTGCAGGCATCGGCGCGTAGCCGTTCTGGGCAGCGAGGCCGCCGAGGATGATGCGGATCACCGTCTCGGGGCCTTCCGACTGCACCGAGGTATTGCCGGCGAGCGCCGGGATCGCCCCCTCGACGCCCTGGCCGTCCGGCTTGTGGCAGGAGGAGCAATAGCTGAGATAGGTCGCAGCACCCGGCGCATCGGCCTGGTTGAAGGCCTGGATGTCCTTGATTTTATAGCTCTCTTTGGCTTTCTGCGTGCGCAGGTAGGCGACCATCGCCTTCAGGTCGGCATCGGTCAGCCTGGAGAGGGATTCCTCGATGGTCTGACGCATCGGCCCGGCGGCGACGCCCGGCCGGTTGCCCGGAGCCGTGCCGGTTTTGAGGTATTCGACCACCTGATCGTCGGTCCAGGAGCCGATCCCGGTGTGGTCGTCGGGGGTGATGTTGGGCGCGTACCAGCCGTCGATGACCCCGCCACCGAGTTTGCCCGCCAACCCGCTGTTTCCGACGATCTTGTTGGCGTTGTGGCACATGCCGCAATGGCCGAGGCCCTCCACGAGGTAGCCGCCGCGATTGACCTCGGCGCTGGCGTTTGGATCCGGCTTGAACTCGCCCGCGGTGAAGAACGCGGTGCGCCAGGTGATGAGCGCGCTGCGAATATTGAAGGGGAAGGGGATCTCGGAAGGTTTGCGGGGCTCCTTCACCGGCTCGAGGGAGCGCAGATAAGCAAAGATCGCATCGGAATCGTCGCGCGTGACTTTGGTGTACCAGGCGAAGGGGAAGGCCGGATAGAGGTAGCTGCCCTCGTTGTCGATGCCTTCGTGCAGGGCGCGGTAGAAGTCGTCGGCGGTCCATTTGCCGAGCCCGGTCTCGTCGTCCGGTGTGAGGTTCGGCGTGCGGATCTTCCCGATCGGCGTGTTGAGGACATAGTTCCCGGCAAAGGGCCTGCCGCCCGGTGCCGAATGGCAGGCGACGCAATCGCCCGCCGTCGCCAAGTATTCGCCCCGCTTGATCTGTTCCGCATCTTGGGCCGAGACACCGGTCACGGCGGCGATGAGACCGGCCGAACCGAGCAGAAGGGCGGATATGCGACGCATGATGCCGGTTCTCCACTCATGAAGCCGAAGGTTGGACAGCAGCAATTCAGGCACGCCTCGTGACCGGTCTGCCCGGTTGGCGAAAATCGGGCATCGCCGGATCGGATGCGGAACGCGACCCCCCAAACATGCGCAACGCGACCTCCCCTAGATGCGCCATCAGCGAGGCGATGAGGCAGAGCGCAACCACCGTCCAATCCGAGCCGATCAGCGCGGCGCGGATCGCCAGCATCAGCGCCGCGCCCGAGGCGAGATTGCAGAAAAGGGGCGGAAGAAGCGGGCGATCTCGCCCATGAAGGCGCCATGCCACGAGGGCGGCGGCCTCCAGGGCCACGAGACCGAGGATTACGTCGATGATCCGCCCGGAGGCGAAGAGAGACGCCAGGGTTGCCACATCCGGAATCATACCCGGCTTCCGACATCGCGGACCGGTACGGCCCGGCCGAACGGCCCGTTCAGCCGCACGATCGCCCGGGTGAGCAGTGTCGCGACGCTGACCCAGGCGAGGTAGGGCGCCAGCAGCAACGCCGCGATCCCCGAGGCCTGGGCGGTCACCGCGATCAGCGCCACTATGGAGAGCCAGAGGGCGATGACTTCGAGATAGGCCCAGTCCGGCCGGCGCAGGCGGAAGAAGATGCCGCTCCAGGCGATGTTGAGACAGAGGTTGACGCCGTAGGCTGCCAGCAGCGCGGTGCGCGCCGAGGTTCCGGCATCCGCGTGCCAGGCCATCACGGCGGAGATCGCCATGAGGGTGAAGATCGTTGTCCAAACCGGGCCGAAGGCCCAGTCCGGCGGCTTCCACGAGGGACGCCGCAGGGTTTGATACCAGGGGCCGGTCGTCGTCAGGAGACCACCGGCAAGGGCGGTGACGAGGGCGGCGGCCGCCGAAGCCACGACCGGGCCGGTCTCGTAACCGCCGATCACGGCGAGACCCAGCGGAACAGGTGCGCCAGATCCTTGAAGAAGATCCGCGCATGGGCGGCGGGCTTTGCCCGGACCAGCTCCTTGTTCATGTAGGAATCCCAGGTCAGCTGCTGGACGTCCTTGTCCTTGCAGATCGAGACGAAGCGCTCCCGCAGGGAATCGTTGCGGTACCAGACCCATTGCATCATGCGCAGGATCAGGAAGACGCGGCCGTGCAGGCGCATGAAGCGACGCCGGGCAAGGGCCAGGGATGCGGCCTTGCCGGTGGCGAGGAAGGTGTCGGCCGCCTCCGCCGCGAGCCGGCCGCCGAGCATGGCGTAGTAGATGCCCTCGCCCGAAGCCGGGGCGACGATGCCGGCGGCATCCCCGGTGAGCAGCACGTCCCGGCCATTGTCCCAGCGCCTGAGCGGCTTCAGCGGCAGCGGCGCGCCCTCGCGGCGCAGGGTCTCGCCGGCATCGAGGCCCGTGGAGGCGCGCAGGGACCGGATCGCCCCGCGCAGGGAGAACCCCTTGCGGGCGCTGCCGGTGCCGATGCTGATCGTGTCGCCATGGGGGAAGACCCAGGCGTAGAAATCCGGCGAGAGCTTGCCCTGGTAGTAGACGTCGCAGCGCGTCCCCTCGACATCGCCGCTCCCATCCGCCGGCGGCCGGACGATCTCGTGATAGGCGAAGACCTGTTTCATCGCCGCGTGGCCGGGAATCTCGGCCCGCCCGACCACCGAACTCGCGCCGTCCGCGCCGATGACGAGGCGGGTGCGAACCCGGTACTCCGCATCGCCCGAGCGGTAATGCACCACCGCCCCGCCTTCCGCGTCGCGGATGATGCGGGTGAAGCTGCCCGGGCGGTGGTCGGCCCCGGCCAGGGCCGCGCGCTCGCGCAGCCAGGGGTCGAAATGCTCCCGGTCGACCATGCCGACGAAGCCGTCGCCGATGGGCATGTCCACCCGCTTGTCGGCCGGTGAGATCATGCGGGCCGAGCGGACGCGGGCGACGAGCAGCGCGTCGGGAATGGCGAAATCACGGATCAGGCGCGGCGGGATCGCGCCGCCGCAGGGCTTGATCCGCCCCGGCTTGTCGAGGAGCAGCACCCGCCGCCCCATCCGGGCGAGATCGGTGGCGGCGGTGGCCCCGGCCGGGCCGCCTCCCACCACCACGACGTCGAAGGTCTCCAATTCCGGCATGGGTCTCACCTCAACGACAATCGGGGCTGCAGCACGGGCTCGGCGGGGCGGGCAGGGCGGCGCAATTGCGTCGCAGCGGCATGCTCGATCCGCATGGCCAGGGCGGCGCCGACCAGAAACAGGGCGGCCTCGGCCAGGAAGACGGCAGCATAGGCAAGGACCGGTTCGGGGCTGACGAGGCGGGCGAGATCCACCGCCATGGTCCCGAGGAAGCCTCCGGCCCCGAAGGCGACGCCCTGGGCCGCGCCCCAGACGCCCATTCGGGTGCCGCGCTCGGCCTCGCCACCGGCACCCGCCAGACCCATCATCGAGCCGATGGCGGCCACGGCGAACATCCCGTTGAACAGGCCAAGAGCGAAGACGGCGGCGCGCAGGGGGAAATCCGGGCCGACGAGGCCACCGACGGCGATTCCGGCCAGAGCCAGCGCCGAGCCGGCGCAGCCGGTGGCGGTCCATACTTTCAGCGAGCCGAGATAGGGACCGCCGATTCCCATGGTGAGGCCGGCGACGGTGAGCATGCCGGCGAGCACGCCGCCATGCTGGAGACCGGACAGCTTGGTGGTGGCCCCCGGCGTCATCGCGAAGACGAGGCCGGCGAAGGGTTCGAGGATGAGCTCCTGCGCGCTGTAGGCGAGCATCGCCACGAAGATGAAAATGGTGAAGCGGCGCGAGGCCGGCTCCGACCAGACCCGGGCCAAGACCTCGCGGAACGGCCGCTTCCCGCCGGCATCGGACGGTGCGGCCGCCGCGCGGCGCGGCTCGATTCCACGGATTGCGAGACAGGCGAGGGCGAAGGCGGCAAGCGACACCGTGCCGGAGACCATCACCAGGCGGACACCGGAGAACGGATCGAGGAAATGTCCGGCGATCGGCGTGGTGATGGCGAAGCCGGCGATCATCATCACCCAGACGATGGTGGCGGCAGCCCCCCTGCGGCGCGCATCGACGCCGCCCGCCAGGAGAACGAGGAGAGAGGTCCCCGCCGCGCCCCCGCCCATCCCCACCAAGAGGAAGGACAGGATGGCGAGGGCGATGCCGGTGGAAAGCTGCGTTTCCATGAGGGCGGTCGCCGCCGCCGCACCGAATCCGCCGAGGCAGAGCGCGGCCATGCCGCCGACGATCCAGGGCGTGCGCCGCCCGCCCACATCCGAGCCGTAGCCCCAGCGCGGGCGCAGAACCTGCACGGCGTAGTGGAGGGTGACGAGGGCGCCGGGGATCATCGCCGGCAAAGCGAGCTCTACGACCATGACCCGGTTGAGGGTCGAGGTCATGAGAACGACCACGGCACCCAAAGCGGTCTGGACGAGGCCGAGGCGGACGATGGCGAGCCAGCCCATCTTCGGCGCCATCACGCGGCTCCCTGCTGCGCGAGGGCCCTGAGGGCGAAAGCCGCCACCAGCATGCCGAGCACGTAGAGGGTGGTGCCGGTGCCGTTGTACCAGGCTGCCCGCTCGCGCGGGCTCCGGAGCAGGCGGGACATCAGCGCGAGTTGCGCCACGAGCAGCCCCGTGACGAGGGCCGCGTGCCCCGCGCAGTTCCACCAGGCCGAGAGGAGGATCACCGCCAGCTGTGGCAGGGCCATGACGAGGCAGGCGAGGCGCGCGGCCCGGTCGGTCCCGAGCTGGACCGGCAGCGAGCGGAGATTCATGCGCGCATCCCCCTCTACCGACTTGAAGTCGTTGAGGGTCATGATGCCGTGGGCACCCACCGAATAGAGGAGGGCCACCGTGAGAACGCGGTGGTCGGGCAGGGCGCCGGCCATCACGGCGGCACCTGTGAACCAGGGCAGGCCCTCGTAGCAGAGCCCCACTGCCGCGTTACCCCACCAGCCGTTCTGCTTCAGCCTCAGGGGCGGCGCGCTGTAGATCCAGGCGAGGACGAGACCGAACAGCGCGGCGCTGAGGATCCAGACCCCGAGCGAGGCCGCGACGGCGAGGGAGAGGGCGGTCCAGGCCAGCGCGACGTAGAGGCCCCAGCGGCCAGGCATCCGGCCGGACGGGATCGGGCGCAGCGGCTCGTTGATCGCATCCACATGGCGGTCGTACCAATCGTTGACCGCCTGCGAGGTCGCGCAGACCAGGGGGCCGGCGAGCACCATCCCGGCGAGGATCAGCGGCCAGCGCCCCTCGGCCGCCATACCCGACGAGACCACGCCGCAGGCGAAGGCCCACATCGGTGCGAACCAGGTGATCGGCTTCAGAAGCTCGACCAGGGTGGCGGGAGCGGGGATGCCGACGGAAGCGGCGGGAGGGGTGGACGCCGACGTTGCCATGCCCCGAAGCTAGGGGCCGACCGCCGGAAGTGTCAAGAAAGATTGACACATAAAATGTCAATTTTGTGCGACATTTGGCCTGCCGGAAGACAAGCCTGAACTATTGTTCGTCGGCAGGCTCCGGCGCATCGAGATCGCCGATGCCATAACGGCGCAGCTTGGCGTAGAGGCCCTGCCGGCTGAGCCCCAGCATCTCGGCGGCAGAGGCCCGGTTGTCGCGGGTGATGCGCAGGGCCGCCTCGATGCAGAGGCGCTCGATCAGGTCCGTCGATTCGCGCACGAGGTTCTTCATCGAGACCCGGCCCACGAGTTCGGTCATCTGCTCGACGGAGCGTGGCAATTCCCGACCGCCCAAAGCCGCCGCCGTGCGGCGCGGCGTCGAACGGATGGTGAAGCCGAGGCAGGGTTGCCCGGCGCCGGGTACCGCGACGGCGGCGACCTCCACCTCCTCCACCGAACCGTACTCGCCCCGGAGACTCGTCGCGAAATGGCGCACCGAGCCATGCTGGCCGAGGGTGGAGAACAGCGCGGCGGCCTCGGTCTCCTCTCGTCCGAGCCAGCGATCGAGGGGTTCGCCGCGCACCTGTTCCTCGGTGGCGAGCTGCACGAGATCGAGGAAGGCGGCGTTGGCGGCGAGGATACGGCGGGCCGGATCGGTGACGACGAAACCTTCGGGCAGGCTCTGGATCACGTCGAGGGCGGAGGTGCCGGCACGGCTCGGTCCGGCCACCTCGGCGGGACCGGAGGAGAGGCGCAGGAGCGCGCTCGTGGCGTTCTCCTGGCGGAACAGGGAAGCGGCGACGCGGGTCTCGCCGCGACCGTTGCCGAGCTGCGCGACGAGATCGCCGGCCTGGCCGGTGATGCGCAGGCCAGCGAACAGCGATTCTAGTTCGCGGGTGCTGGCGGAATCGAACAGGTCGACCACGTCCTGTCCGATGATGCGCTTCTCCGCCCGGCCGAGGAGGCGGGCGGCGGCCGGGTTCACCTCGGTAACCCGGCGGGTGGCGGCATCCACCACCAGGACAGGCTCGCCGGCAAGCTGGAACAGCAGGCGGTAGCGGGTCTCGGCGCCGCGCAGGCGCAGGTAGTCGCGTTCCAGGGCCTGCTGGGTCTCTGCGAGCTTTCGCTGGAGCACGGCCATGGCGCGGAGATTGCGGCCGATGGCGATGATCGGACCGCCATTCTCCAGGCGCAGGGCGGAATAGCGGACTGGCAGGTCGATGCCGGTGGCGGAGGGATGGTTCACCTGCCGCCAGCGCGTGACGGCGCCCGGGGCGGCATCGCGCAGGAGGGCGGCGATCTTCGGCCGGCTCTCGACCGTGACGGTATCCATCCAGGGCTGGCCGAGCCAGGTCTCACAGCCTTCATCGGCGAAATCCGCGTTGCCGAAGGCCGCATCGCGGATGATCCCGTCCGCATCGACCACCAGAGCGAGATCCGTCGCGGCCGCGACGAGAAGCCCGGCCGACTCCGCGTCCAGGGGACCGAGTGCCTTACGAAGCGCTGCGAAGGTTTCCGCCGCGGCGGGAAGTGCCAGACTGGTCAAGGATCACCACGATGTGACGACGTCGAGCCGGTCTTTCAGCAGGGTCTGGCCCGCGGATCAAGCAAGCTCTCGGCGATGGTTATGGCAAGGCGTGCATCACCCGCCGTCGCGTCCGCGCCGACGAGTGCCGAATATTCGGGATGGTTCATGAAGATCGGCCCGCCGACCATGACACGGACCGATGGATTGCGCGAGGTGCGACGAAGCTCGGTCACCAGCCGGGTGAGGGTTGGGAGCAGGGTTTCGCAGCCGAGCGATACGCCGATCACATCGAACCAGCCCGTGCTGGCGGCGCGGATCGCCTGGGAATGCGCGGAATGGGCCGCACTGGTCACATCCCATCCGGCGTCGCGGAAGAAGCGTTCGACGAGGGAGAGACCGAAGCTGTGCGTCTCGCCGGGACAGGCCATCAGGAAGACGCTGCGGCCGTGCGGGTCCGGCGCCGGCTCGTCGCGAAACCGGGCGGTGAGCTCGTGCATGATGCGCTGGAGCCGGCCCATGGCGATGGTGAGCTCGGCGAAGTCGCAGAGGTCTTCCTCCCACAACAGGCCGAGATGGCGGGCCGTGGGGGCGAGGAGATCGAGGAGCAGGCTGTCGAGGGCGAGCCCGTCATCAACGAGGCGCGCGATCCGGTCTTCGACATCCTCGCCGTCCGGTGACAGGACCAGCGTGGCGAAATCCGTGATCTGCTCCGTGCTTGGCAGGATTCCCGGGCGGTTGGCACGGGAATCCGCCCGGTGGGCGAGCATCAGGCGAGGGATGATCTCCGCCTCGATGACGCTGGCGAGATCGACGTCCCACGCGGAGTTCCGCTCCTGCCTGGCCCCGCCAGGATATAATGCGAATTCCGACGAGGCGCACTCGTCCAATGCAACCGGCTCGATCCCGGAAGCCGTGCGAAACCGCCAGACATCATCCATTGGGTCCTCCAATGTTTTATGACGGCTTCTTGATCCAGCTCGATCTTGATTGTCGAACTTGACGTCTTCGACTTAAAAAGCGTCCGACGCTGCTTGCAGTGCGACAAGCGGGCCTTGTCGATAACGATACGCTTCACAACCCATTTGGCAATCCAGCAACTCACATTATTATGCATCAATGCTGTAAATTTAAAATGACGTAAAGCCAGCTTGACACTTATTCCGCCGGTTCATACCCTCCTCGGCAACGGACCCCGACCATGCGGGGCCAAGCCGGGACAGGGTGGAACCGATGCCTGCAAGAGGGGGCCAGCCGACTCGACCTCTCTACTCGCCGGCCGAGCGCGCCCGGCGCGACGCCTCCCGCTGGACCCTGGTCCAGGGCATCCTCGCCCCCCTCCAGTTCCTGGTCTTCCTGATCAGCCTCGGCCTCGTCCTGCGCACCCTGGCGACGGGGGAGGGCGCGCAGATGGCCAACGTCTCCATCGTCGCCAAGACTTTGCTGCTCTACGCGATCATGGTCACGGGCTCGATCTGGGAGAAGGACGTCTTCGGGCGTTACCTGTTCGCCCCGGCCTTCTACTGGGAAGACATGGTCAGCATGCTCGTGCTGGCCCTGCACAGCGCCTATCTCGTGGCGCTCGTCACGGGCGCCCTCACGACGGCGGAGCTGATGCTCCTGGCGCTCGCCGCCTACGCGTCCTACGCCGTCAACGCCGCGCAATTCCTGCTGAAGCTGCGCGCGGCCCGGCTCCAGGCCCCGTCCCGCCTCGTCCTCTCACCGGAGGGCGCGCGATGAATGCCCATGCCAAGCTCGGCAACTTCGACCCCGCCTGCGGCGTCGAGATCCGGCAGGAGCGCGGCCAGCGGGCGGTGTTCTGCGGCCTCACCGGGATCGTCTGGCTGCATCGCAAGATCCAGGACGCCTTCTTCCTCGTCGTCGGCTCGCGCACCTGCGCCCATCTCATCCAATCGGCCGCCGGGGTAATGATCTTCGCCGAGCCGCGATTCGCCACCGCCATCATCGACGAGCGCGACCTCGCCGGCATCGCCGACATGAACGACGAGCTCGACCGCGTGGTGGGTCGGCTGATCGAGCGCCGCCCCGAGATCAAGCTGCTGTTCCTCGTCGGCTCATGCCCGTCGGAGGTGATCAAGCTCGATCTCGGCCGCGCGGCGCAGCGCCTGTCCCGCGAGCTGTCTCCCCAAGTCCGGGTGTTGAGCTATTCGGGCAGCGGCATCGAGACCACCTTCACGCAGGGCGAGGATGCCTGCCTCGCCTCCCTCGTCCCCTCCATGCCGGCCGAGGCGAAAGATGCCGCCCCCTCGCTCCTCGTGGTCGGGGCGCTGGCCGACGTGGTCGAAGACCAGTTCGCCCGTATTTTCGCAGAACTCGGCATCGCCCCCGTGCGGTTCCTGCCCGCGCGCCGGGCCGGCGAAATGCCGCCGGTGGGCCCGAACACTCTGGCGCTGCTGGCCCAGCCCTTCCTCGCCGACACGGCACGGGCGCTGGAGGAGCGGGGCGCAACACGGCTCACCGCCCCGTTTCCCCTGGGCGCCGAAGGCACCACGGGATGGCTCAAGGCTGCGGCGGACGCGTTCGACGTGGCCCCCGCCCGGTTCGCCGCGGCCACCGCCGCGGGATCGCGCCGCGCAGAACAGGCGCTGGCGCCCTACAGGGCCATGCTCGCCCGCCGCCGCGTGTTCTTCTTCCCCGATTCGCAGCTGGAAATCCCGCTTGCGCGCTTCCTGTCACGGGAACTCGGCGCCGAACTCGTCGAAATCGGCACGCCCTACCTGCATCGCGGCCATCTCGCCGACGAACTGGCGCTGCTCCCGCGCGGAACGACGATCGTCGAGGGCCAGGACCTCGATGCCCAGATGGACCGATGCCGGGCGGCCCGGCCGGACCTGACGGTGTGCGGCCTCGGCCTCGCCAACCCGCTGGAGGCGGAGGGGCTGGCGACGAAATGGTCGATCGAGCTGCTGTTCACCCCGATCCAGGGCTACGACCAGGCCGGCGACCTCGCCGAACTGTTCGCCAGACCCCTCGTCCGTCGCACCCGGCTGGAGGTCTGACGCGATGCAGCTCACGATCTGGACCTATGAAGGGCCGCCCCATATCGGCGCCATGCGCGTCGCCACCGCCATGCGGGGACTGCACTACGTCCTGCATGCGCCCCAGGGCGACACCTATGCCGACCTGCTCTTCACTATGATCGAGAGGCGCGATGCGCGCCCGCCGGTGACCTACACCACCTTCCAGGCCCGCGACCTCGGCGCGGACACCGCCGCGATCTTCAAGAATGCGGTGGAGGCCGCCTACGAGCGGTTCCGGCCGGAGGCGATGATCGTTGGCGCGTCCTGCACCGCCGAACTGATCCAGGACGATCCGGGCGGTCTCGCCAAGGCCCTCGCCCTGCCGATCCCGGTCATCCCGCTCGATCTCCCTTCCTACCAGAAGAAGGAGAATTGGGGCGCCTCGGAGACCTTCTACCGGCTGGTGCGCACTCTGGCCGTCCCGGTGAAACCCACCGCGCCGCGCGAGACGCGGCGTCCGCTCTGCAACATTCTCGGCCCCACCGCCCTCGGCTTCCGCCACCGCGACGACCTCGTCGAGATCAGGAGCCTGCTCGGCCGGCTCGGGATCGACATGAACGTGGTGGCGCCGCTCGGGGCGACCCCCGCCGATCTCGGCCGCCTCGGCGAGGCCGATTTCAACGTGGTGCTCTATCCCGAGATCGCGCGGGCCGCCGGGCAGCACCTGCACAAGACCTTCGGCCAGCCGATGGTCGAGACCGTGCCGATCGGCGTCCAGGCCACCATCCGGTTCGTCGAGGAGGTGGCGGCGCTCGCCGGGATCGATCCGGCCCCGGTTCTCGACGGCGCACCGTCGCGGCTGCCCTGGTACTCGCGCTCCGTCGATTCGACCTACCTTACGGGCAAGCGCGTCTTCGTCTTCGGCGACGCCACCCATGCCCTCGCCGCGGCCCGCGTCGCGTCCACCGAACTCGGCTTCAAGATCGTCGGCCTCGGCACCTATACCCGCGAATTCGCCCGCGAGATCCGGGCGGAGGCGGCGCTCCACGGCATCGAGGCCCTCGTCACCGACGATTACCTCGACGTGGAAGCGGCGATCCAGGCCAGCGCCGCCGAACTGGTGCTGGGCACGCAGATGGAGCGGCACATCGCCAAGCGTCTGGGCCTTCCCTGCGCGGTGATCTCGGCCCCGATCCACGTCCAGGATTTCCCCGCCCGGCATTCGCCGCAGATGGGGTTCGAGGGCGCCAACGTCCTGTTCGATACCTGGGTCCATCCGTTGATGATGGGGCTGGAAGAACATCTGCTCGGCATGTTCCGCGAGGACAACGAGTTCCACGCCGACGCCGCGCCCTCCCATCTCGGACCCGGTCACCAGCCTGTCCCTCCCCCCTTTGCGGGGGAGGGTGGCCCTCGCGTCAGCGAGGGTCGGGAGAGGGGAGCGCCATCTCCGGAGAGGTCGCCCCCTCTCCCGCCTGCTCCGCAGGCACCCTCCCCCGCAGAGGGGGGAGGGAGTTCCAGTTCCGCACAAAGCATCTGGGCCCCCGACGCCGAGAAGGAACTCAGGAAGATCCCGTTCTTCGTGCGGGGCAAAGCCCGCGCCAATACCGAACGGTTCGCCCGCGAGCGCGAACTCCCCCTCATCACAGTCGAGACGCTCTATGATGCCAAAGCGCATTTCGGGCGCTGAGCGTCCGGCCCTCCGCATCGTCGTCGTGACGATGGACAATCACATGGCGAGCGCGCTCGAACGCGCCCGCCGCCGGCTCCATGACGAGATGCCGGGGCTCGTCCTCGGCTTCCACGCCGCCGCCGAGTGGGACACCGATCCGGGAGCGCTCGCGTCCTGTAAGGAGGACATCGCGGTCGCCGATATCGTGGTCTCCACCATGCTGTTCATGGACGAGCATGTCCGCGCCATCCATCCGGCGCTGCTCGCCCGCCGCCCGCATTGCGACGCCATGATCGGCTGCCTGTCGGCGAGCGAGATCGTGAAGACGACGCGCCTCAACCGCTTCGACATGGACGGCACCAAGCGTGGCGCCCTCGATTTCCTGAAGAAGCTGCGCGGCAAGCCCGGCGGCCAGGGCAACGGCGCCCGCCAGATGGCGATGATCCGCCGCCTGCCGAAGATCCTGCGCTTCATCCCCGGCTCGGCCCAGGATGTCAGGGCCTATTTCCTCACCCTGCAATACTGGCTCTCGGGCTCGGACGAGAACATCGCCGCCCTGGTGCGCTTCCTCGTCGGCCGCTACGCCGCCGGGCCGCGCGCGGCCTGGCGCGAGATCGCCGCCGCTCCGGCCCCCATGAGCTATCCCGAGACCGGTCTCTACCACCCACGCATGAAGGGCCGGATCGGCGAGGACGTGACACGGGTTCCGGCTCCCGCCGGCACCGTGAAGGGCCGCGTCGGCCTGCTGGTGATGCGCTCCTACGTGCTGGCCGGAAACACCGCCCATTACGATGGCGTCATCGCCGCCCTCGAGGCGCGCGGGCTCAGTGTCGTGCCGGCCTTCGCCAGCGGCCTCGACAACCGCCCGGCGGTGGAAGCGTTCTTCAGGAGCAACGGGCGGCCCACCATCGACGCCCTCGTCTCGCTCACCGGGTTCTCCCTGGTGGGCGGCCCCGCCTATAACGACGCCTCGGCCGCCGAGGAGACCCTGCGCGGCCTCGACGTGCCCTACCTCGCCGCCCACGCCCTCGAATTCCAGACCGTGGAGCAATGGGAGGCCTCCGATCGCGGTCTCTCCCCCGTGGAGGCCACCATGATGGTGGCGATTCCCGAACTCGACGGCGCCACCGCGCCGATGGTGTTCGGCGGTCGCTCCAGCGCGTCGCCCGGCGCCAATGCCCGCGACATGAGCGTCCATGCGGAACGGGCGGACATGCTGGCAGCGCGCGTCGAACGCCTCGTCTCGCTGCGCAGGACGGAAAAGGCCTCGCGGAAGGTCGCTATCGTCCTGTTCGGCTTCCCGCCCAATGCCGGGAGCATCGGCACGGCGGCGTTCCTTTCGGTCTACCACTCGCTCCACAACACGCTGAAAGGCCTGAAGGCCGACGGTTACGACGTCGCCGTGCCGGACAGCGTCGACGACCTGCGCAACGCCGTGCTCGCCGGCAACGCAGCCCGCTACGGCACCAGTGCCAACGTCCATCACCGCATCCCGGCCGACGACCATATCCGGCGCGAGCGCCACCTCTCCGAGATCGAAGCGCAATGGGGTCCGGCGCCGGGGCGCCAGAACAGCAACGGCTCGCAGATATTCGTGCTGGGCGCGCAATTCGGCAATGTTTTCGTCGGCGTGCAGCCGGGCTTCGGCTACGAGGGCGACCCGATGCGGCTGCTGTTCGAGCGCGGCTTTGCCCCGACCCACGCCTTCTCCGCCTTCTACCGCTACCTGCGCGAGGATTTCCGCGCCGATGCCGTGCTGCATTTCGGCACTCACGGGGCGCTCGAATTCATGCCCGGCAAGCAGACCGGCCTGTCGGCTTCCTGCTGGCCCGAGCGCCTGATCGGGCCGCAGCCCAACGTCTACCTCTACGCCGCCAACAACCCGTCCGAGGGGATGATCGCCAAGCGCCGCTCGGCCGCCACCATGGTGAGCTACCTGACGCCGAGCCTCACTCAGGCGGGGCTCTATCGCGGGCTCATCGACCTGAAGGCCTCGGTCGAGCGCTGGCGCGGGCTGGAGCCAGAGGCGGAAGCCGAGCGGCGCGAACTCGGCCAGCTGATCCAGGCGCAGGGCTCAGCCCTCGACCTGACATCGGCCGAGCCGGCCTGGTCCGGGGACATGTCCGGCAGGATCCTGACCCTCGGCCTCGCGCTCAGCGAACTCGAACACAGCCTGATCCCGCACGGGATGCATGTGGTCGGGGAGGGCACGCCCCCTGAAGAGAGGATCGACCTGCTGACCGCCCTGGCCGAAGCCTCGAACGGGCTCCGGCCCGACCGCGCCGGCATTGCCGCCCTGGTGGCCGGCGACACGATCGACAAGGCCCTGACGGCCTCCGGCCTGCCCCTCGACGACGCCCATCGCGCCGCCTTCATCGCCCTGCGCGAGACCGACACGCTGCTGGCGCAAGACCACGAGCTTCCGGCCTTGCTGCGGGCGCTCGATGGCCGCTTCATCCCGCCCGTTGCCGGTGGCGACCTCCTGCGCAACCCGTCCGTGCTGCCGACGGGGCGCAACATCCACGGCTTCGACCCCTACCGCCTGCCCTCGGCCTTCGCGGTAGCCGACGGCACCCGGCAGGTCGTCCGCATCCTCGCCCGCTACCGCGACGAGGGTGCGCCCTTGCCCGAGAGCATCGCCCTCGTCCTGTGGGGCACCGACAACCTCAAGAGCGAGGGCGGCCCCATCGCGCAGGCCCTGGCCCTGATCGGCGCGAGCCCACGCTTCGACGGCTATGGCCGCCTGTGCGGCGCGACGCTGATCCCCCTCGAAGAGCTCGGCCGCCCACGCATCGACGTGGTGGTGACCCTGTCGGGCATTTTTCGCGACCTGCTCCCTCTTCAGACCAAGCTGCTGGCGGAAGCCTCCTATCTCGCAGCCACCGCCGACGAACCCTCGGAGCGGAACTTCGTGCGCAAGCATGCCCTCGCCCACATGGACGAGCACGGGATCGACATGGAGACGGCAGCCCTGCGGGTGTTCTCCAACGCCGAGGGCACCTACGGCGCCAACGTCAACAACCTCGTCGAATCCGGCCGCTGGGAGGACGAGGACGAGATCAGCGAGACCTTCTCGCGCCGCAAATCCTTCGCCTATGGCCGCAACGGCCGGCCCACCGCCCAGCGGGCCCTGATGGGCAGCGTGCTGGCCAAGGTCGATCTCGCCTACCAGAACCTCGATTCCGTCGAAGTCGGCGTGACCTCGGTCGACCATTACTTTGATGGCCTCGGCGGGATGGGCCGGGCGGTGGCCCGCGCCAAGGGCGAGGCCGTGCCGATCTTCATCAGCGACCAGACACGGGGGGAGGGCGTCGTGCGCTCCCTCTCCGAGCAGGTCTCCCTGGAGACCCGGACCCGCATGCTCAACCCGAAATGGACCGAGGGCATGCTCGGCCACGGCTACGAGGGCGTGCGCCAGATCGAGGCGCATCTCACCAACACCATGGGCTGGTCGGCCACCTCCAACGCCGTCGCGCCCTGGATCTACCAGCGCATCACCGAAACCTACCTCCTCGATCCGGCGATGCGCGAACGCCTCGCCGCCCTCAACCCGACCGCGTCCGCCAAGGTCGCGCATCGGCTGATCGAAGCGCATCAGCGCGGCTTCTGGACTCCCGACGCGGCCACGCGCGACGCGCTCGACCGTGCCGAGGAGGAGCTCGAAGACCGTCTCGAAGGCATCACCGCAGGGGTCGCCGCATGAACATCGCCATCCGTAATCCCGTGGCCTCGCGCCGCGAGGAAGGCAGCCTCCAGGTCGAACTCGATCCGGCGCTGAAGATCGGCACGGCGAAGGTCTTCGCCGTCTACGGAAAGGGCGGCATCGGCAAGTCCACCACCTCGTCGAACCTATCGGTGGCCTTCTCGAAGCTTGGGAAACGCGTGCTGCAGATCGGCTGCGACCCGAAGCACGATTCAACCTTCACCCTGACGAAGCGCCTCGCCCCCACGGTGATCGACGCCCTGGAGGCGGTGCAGTTCCATTCCGAAGAATTGCGGATCGAGGATTTCGTGGCCGAGGGCTATAACGGCGTCATGTGCGTGGAGGCCGGCGGCCCCCCCGCGGGCACCGGCTGCGGCGGCTACGTGGTCGGGCAGACGGTGAAGCTTCTGAAGGAGCATCATCTCCTCGAAGACACCGACGTGGTCATCTTCGACGTCCTCGGCGACGTGGTCTGCGGCGGCTTCGCCTCTCCGCTCCAGCATGCCGACCAGGCCCTCATCGTCACCGCCAACGACTTCGATTCGATCTTCGCCATGAACCGGATCGTGGCCGCGATCCATTCGAAGTCGAAGAACTATCCCGTGCGGCTCGGCGGCGTCATCGCCAACCGCTCGGCCAAGACCGACGAGATCGACCGTTTCAACACCGCCGTCGGCCTCGAGCGCATCGCGCATTTCCCCGACCTCGACGTGGTCCGGCGCTCGCGCCTCAAGAAATCGACCTTGTTCGAGATGGAGCCGACGCCCGAACTCATCGCGGTGACGGACGAGTACATGCGGCTCGCAGCCCATCTCTGGGCCGGCGGCAAGCCGCTCTCGGCGATGCCGATGAAGGACCGCGACCTGTTCGAGTTCCTCGGGTTCGATTGAGGGGGGCAGGCCGATGCATAACGGGACCTACGCCGAGCGCCGCTCGCAGCTGACCACCTATTTCGACCGCACGGCGGTGGAGGCCTGGGCGCGCCTCACCACCGACGCCCCGGTCTCGAAGATCCGCGCCACGGTGCGGGCCGGCCGCGACGCCATGCGGGCGAACGTCCTCTCCTGGCTGCCCGAAGATCTCACCGGCCGGCGCATTCTCGATGCCGGCTGCGGGACGGGAGCCCTCAGTGTCGAGGCCGCCCGCCGCGGGGCGGAGGTGGTCGCCATCGACGTCTCGCCGACGCTGGTGGGCCTCGCCCGCGAGCGCAGCGCCGAGCTGCTCGGCGGCCACCATATCGACTTCCGCGTCGGCGACATGCTCGATCCCTGGCTCGGGCGCTTCGACCACGTGGTCGCCATGGATTCGCTCATCCATTACAGCGCCGGCGACATCGTCCGGGCGCTCGCCGAATTCGGCCTGAGGACCGACGGATCGCTGCTCTTCACCGTGGCCCCGCGCACGGCGCTCCTCGCCCTGATGCACGCCGCCGGCCGGCTCTTCCCGCGCGGCGACCGGGCGCCCGCCATCGTGCCGATCACCGAAGGCGGCCTGCGCCGCCGGATCGGCGGGGAGGCCGCACTCGCCGGGTTCGCTGTGGGGCGGACACAGCGGGTCAATAGCGGGTTCTACCTGTCGAACGCCGTGGAGTTGGCGCGGGTCTCGGCGAGTTTTCCGTCCTCCAAGCCACGACCTGATCCTGAGGTCCCGCAGTGGAGTGGAGGCCTCGAAGGAGCCCTCCAGAACCCGCCGAGCAATCTGGATGCTTCCTTCGAGGCCGCTGCGCGGCACCTCAGGATGAGGGGGCCGGGTCGGATGGATGCGGAGACGCGCCCATGAAACCCGCCGACCTCACCGCCCGCCTGCTCACGCGCCTCGGCCCCGGCCTGATGCCGTTCCTGCCCTTCGCCGACGCGGCGACGCCGGAACTGCCGCTGGGGCGGCTGCTGCGGCTGTCGCTGTTCCAGGTGACGGTGGGGATGGCCGCCGTGCTCCTCATCGGCACGCTGAACCGGGTGATGATCGTCGAACTCGAAGTCCCGGCCTGGATCGTGGCGGTGATGCTGTCGCTGCCGCTGGTCTTCGCCCCCTTGCGGGCCCTGGTGGGGTTCCGCTCGGACACCCACCGCTCGGTCCTCGGCTGGCGCCGCGTCCCCTACATCTGGTTCGGCACCCTGCTGCAGTTCGGCGGTCTCGCCATCATGCCGTTCGCGCTGCTGATCCTGTCCGGCGACACCACCGGCCCGGCCTGGCCGGGCCATGTGGCGGCGGCGCTCGCCTTCGTCATGGTGGGGGCCGGCCTCCACACCACCCAGACCGTCGGCCTCGCGCTCGCCACCGATCTCGCCCCCGCCCATGCGCGGCCGAGGGTCGTGGCCCTGCTCTGCGCGATGCTGCTGGCCGGCATGGTGGTGAGCGCGGTCGCCTTCGGGCTGCTGCTGGCGAACTTTTCCGCGATCCGCCTGATCCAGGTGATCCAGGGCGCGGCCCTGGTGACGATCCTCCTCAACGGCATCGCCCTGTGGAAGCAGGAGGCGCGACAGCCCGGACGCACGGCGACGGACCTGCCGCGCCCGAGCTTCTCGCAATCCTGGTCGGCCTATGCCGGCAGCGGCTTGGCGCGACGGCGTCTCGTCGCCACCGGGCTCGGCACGGCGGCCTTCTCGATGCAGGACATCCTGCTCGAACCCTATGGCGGGCAGATCCTGCATCTGCCGGTGGCCGCCACCACGGCGCTCACCGCGATGCTCGCGGCCGGAGGCGGGGTCGGCCTATTGCTCGCGGCGCGTTGGCTCGGCCGGGGCGGCGATCCGTTCCGGGTCGCGGCGGCCGGCAGCGTCGTCGGCATCGTCGCCTTCTCGGCGGTGATCTTCGCCGCGCCCCTCGCCTCGGCCCAGCTCTTCACCACCGGCGTCACGCTCATCGGCCTCGGCGGCGGTCTGTTCGCGCACGGAACCCTCACCGCCTCCATGGCTAAGGCGGGGCCGGAGGAGACCGGGCTCGCGCTGGGCGCCTGGGGCGCCGTCCAGGCCAGTGCGGCCGGAATCGCCATCGCGGCGAGCGGCATCCTGCGCGATGTCGGCTCCAGCCTTTCGGCCTCAGGGGCGCTGGGCGAGGCGATGAGCGACCCGTCGGTGGGCTACCTCATCGTCTACCACATCGAGATCGCACTGCTCTTCGCGACGCTGCTGGCCATCGGGCCCCTCGTCCGCGATCCGACCGCCCGCCTCAGGCAGGGGCGCGCCCTCCTGCCGACCCCCGTTTCCCGTCAAGGAGCCTGACCATGCAACGAGGTGAAATCACGGGTTACATCGACGTCGCCCAGGTCGTGCTCTACGCATTCTGGATCTTCTTCGCCGGCCTCGTCTTCTATCTTCGGCGGGAAGACCGGCGCGAAGGCTATCCGCTGGAGAACGAAGTGGCCGGACGCCTGAAGCGGCCCGACCCGATCCTGATCCCGAGCCCGAAGCAGTTCCTGCTCTCGAACGGCCTGGTGAAGACCGCGCCGCAGACCGACATGCAGCCCGCCCGGAACTACAGCGGCCACAAGCGCGAGATCTGGCCCGGAGCCCCGATGGAACCGGATGGCGACGGGCTTCACGACCAGATCGGCCCCGGCTCCTATGTCGACCGCGACGACCATCACGACCGGACCTGGGACGACGAGAAGCGCATCGTCCCCTTACGCGTCGCCGAGCATTTCGTGGTGCACGAGGATGGTCCCAACCCGATCGGCATGACCGTGTTCGGGGCCGACCGGAAGGTGGCGGGTATCGTCAGCGACCTCTGGATCGATCGCGGAGAGTCGATGGTCCGCTATGTCGAGGTCGAGCTCGCCGGGGGCGGGCGCCGGGTGCTGATGCCCAACACCTTCTGCCGGACGGGCCGGTTCACTCGCACCGTGAAGACCGAGGCGCTACTGGCCCATCAGTTCGCGGACATCCCCGGCCAGAAGGACCCGGATTCGGTGACCCTCTACGAAGAGGAGCGGATCATGGCCTATTTCGGTGCCGGCACCCTCTACGCTACGGCGGACCGCCAGGAGCCGTTCCTGTGAGCCGCGCCGCGAGACACCGCCCCGGCGTTCCCGCCAACGCCTTCGACGCTCCGCCCGGCTTGCCAGCACCGCTGCCGCCCGGTGAGCATATCCTCTGGCAGGGCCGCCCCTGCGGCTTCGGCATCGCCGCCCGGGCCCTGCATATCCGCCTCGTCGGCCTCTGGTTCGTCGGACTGGCCCTCTGGGCGGCGATCCCGCCCCTCGCCGAGGGCAACCTCACCCAGGCCGCGCTGGTGGCCGGGCCGACCCTCGCCGTCGGCAGCGGCGCGCTGGCCCTGCTCGCCCTGCTCGGCTGGCTCTCCGCCCGCTCGACCACCTACACGATCACCAATCGCCGGGTGGTGATGCGGCTCGGTATCGCCCTGCCGATGACCCTCAACCTGCCTTTTACCCTGATCGAGGGCGCCGGCTGCAAAGTTTTTACAGATGGTAGTGGTGATCTGCCTTTACGGCTCCGGGCCGGCAACCGCGTCGCCTACCTTCATCTCTGGCCTCATGCCCGGCCATGGGCCCTTTCACGACCTGAACCGATGATGCGATCGGTGCCGGAGGCAAAGCAGGCAGCTGAAATCCTCGCCCAGGCCCTGTCAACTGCACTTGACACAACAGAGGAAACTGCGGCTCCTATCGTGGTCGCGCGGAAACGGCAGGTACGTCCTCCGCGCCTCGCCAACGCGAGTTGAATGCAGGGAGGAGACGCGATGACGGCGAAGGCTGATGCCGCCCGGATTCCGCGACCGCTGGTCATTGGATCGCTCGGGCTGATGGGGTTCGTCATCGTCGTGACGGGCATTGGCCGGAGCGAGGGGATCGGCCTCTCGCACATGCCGCCGACCAGAGCTGTCCGAACCGTCGATCTGAGGCCGGAAGACCGCTCCGACGGTGCCATCGTCATTAGGGATGCAGAGAACCGGGCCGTCATCGCCACCGTCGAACCCGGAGAGGACAATTTCGTCCGTGCCACCCTTCGGGGCTTCGGTCAGGCGAGGCTCCGCGCCGGCCTCACCCGAGACCAGCCCTTCCGCCTGACGCGCTTCGCCGATGGCGGTCTCGAACTCTCCGACCCGTCCACCGGACGCGTGGTCAATCTCGGCGCCTTCGGCCCGTCGAACTTCGCGGCCTTCATCAGGCTCCTCGCAGATACGAGACTCGCCGACAGCGGAGCGGTGCGATGAGTGCGTGGTTCGGACAGCGGATCGTCGAGGTGCCCTGCACCGTCGAGATCGAGCAGACCCCCGAGACCCTCCACGCCCACGTGACCCTGGACGCCACGTTCGAGATCGAACCGGGAGACGAGGTTCAGGTCCACGACGCACCCACCTCCGTTCCCTATGGCGAGCGCCTCGTTGTCCGCCGCACCGCCACGATCACCCGCGCCGGCATCCTGGAGCGGCTCTGGACCAAATTCGCCGGCCATTTCGAGCTCACCGAACTCTACGAAGTCAGCTTCTCAGAGAGGAGGCGCCTGTGAACGTCTCGATCCAGCACCAAGGCCCGAAGGGCGTCACGCCCAAGCTGCCCATGAACGAGGGCACCAAGGCCGCCCAGGAGACGACCTTCCTTTCACCCCGCTTCTACACCACCGATTTCGAGGAACTCGACCGCACCGATGTCGAGCCCGTGCGCAAGCAATGGGACATCCTGATCGCGGAGCTCCGCGCCGACCCGAACAAGCGCCATTTCACCCGCAACGAGGAGTTCGACCTCGACATGTCCGGCCTTGACTCGGACCTGCGCAAGGAATTCATGGATTTCCTCGTCTCCTCGATCACCGCCGAGTTCTCCGGCTGCGTGCTCTATGCGGAGATGAGGAAGCGCGCCAAGAACCCAGACATCCGCGAACTGTTCGGCTTCATGAGCCGGGACGAGGCCCGCCACGCCGGCTTCATCAACGACGTGCTCAAGGATTTCGGCATCGGCGTCGATCTGGGATTTCTGACCAAATCGAAGAAATACACGTTCTTCCGGCCGAAGTTCATCTTCTACGCCACCTATCTCTCCGAGAAGATCGGCTACGCTCGCTACATCACCATCTTCCGCGAACTGGAACGCAACCCGGAAAGACGTTTCCACCCGATCTTCAAATGGTTCGAGAAGTGGTGCAACGACGAGTTCCGTCACGGCGAGGCCTTCGCCCTGCTCATGCGCGCCAACCCGAAGCTGACTACCGGCATCAATCGCTACTGGATCAAGTTCTTCCTGCTCGCCGTCTTCGCCACCATGTATGTGCGCGACCATTGCCGGCCGCATTTCCACAAGGCGCTCGGGGTCGATCCGACCGATTACGACTTCAAGGTGTTCCGGATCACCTCCGACATCTCGAAACAGACCTTCCCGCTCACACTCGACCTCGACAATCCGAAGTTCAAGGCGGCCCTCGACCGGCTCCTCGTCTGTTCGACCAGGCTCGCCGACGCCAAGGCGCAGGGCGGGATCGTGGGGAGGCTCAAACAGGGTGCCTGGATCGCGGCCTCGGCGGTCAACTTCGTCCGGCTCTATGCCCTGCCGACCATCGACAACCCGATGCCGGCCGAGATCCGACTCGAGCCGGTCTGGTAGCGTGGGTGCCTATGCGGTCCCCGCGCTCTACGCGATCGTGGTCTGGTGGTTCTCCACCGGACTGATCCTGCTTCTCGACCTCAAACCCCGGCACACCCATGCCTGGAGCATGGCGGGAGCGACCCTGGTGCTGGCCGGCGCCGTCTGGGCCATCGCCCGAAGCGCCGGCGACACGAGCGAGGCGGGAGCCTATATCGCTTTCACCGGAGCGCTGCTGGTCTGGGGCTGGCAGGAGATGAGCTATTACATGGGCTTCGTGTCCGGCCCGCGTGCCGTCGGATGCGCACCGGGCACGCGAGGCCTGGCCCGTTTCCGGGCAGCGGTGGCCACCAGCCTATGGCACGAGGCGGCGATCGTCGCCGGGGGAGCGGCCATCCTCGCCCTCACCTGGGGCGAGCCAAACCGTTTCGCCCTGTGGACCTATCTCACCCTCTGGGGGATGAACCTCTCGGCCAGGCTCAACATGTTCCTGGGCGTGCGCAACCTCAATGCCGAGTTTCTCCCCGAGCATCTCAGCTACCTCTCGTGCTTCCTCACCAGGAAGCCGATGAACATGCTGTTCCCGGTCTCGGTCGCCGTCGGGATAGCGCTGACGGTGACGATCGGGCTGGCCGCCATCGACGAGCCGGCACTGCCACACGATGTCGTGGGCCTGACGATTCTGACCACCATGCTGGCGCTCGCCACCCTGGAACACGGGTTCCTGATGCTGCCGCTGCCCTCCGCCGCCCTTTGGAGCTGGAGCCTGCCCTCGGGCAAGACGCCGTCCCTGCGCGCCGAACCAGCGCCGGTGCATCCCCGCGACCGTGCCTGATCCCTGCGATCCGCCTTCCCTGATCCAAGCTGTGACCGCGCGCTTCCATATCGGACGGGTCGGCGGAAACACGCCGCGCCGATCTACTGGGTAATTTATTGTCGTCCAAAAGCGTCAAGTTTAGTTGACACACTCATGCACTCGGTGGTCAAAAAAGCTGCCGGGACAAGGCAAGGCGTCGCTCGTTCAGACAGGTCGCCGCTCGTTGGGGAAAGGGACGCCATGAACTACGAGACATTCTTCGGGAACGAGTTGGCCGGTCTCCACCGCGAGGGCCGCTACCGCGTCTTCACCGATCTCGAGCGCCAGAACGGCCGCTTCCCCCACGCCACTCATCACAGCCCCGGCGGCGAGCGCCCGGTGACGGTCTGGTGCTCCAACGACTATCTTGGGATGGGCCAGAACCCTGTCGTGCTCGACGCCATGCACGAGGCCCTCGACCGCTGCGGCGCCGGGGCCGGCGGCACCCGCAACATTTCCGGCACCAACCATTACCACGTGCTTCTGGAGCAGGAGCTCGCCGACCTCCACCGCAAGGAGGCGGCCCTGCTCTTCACCTCCGGCTACGTCTCGAACTGGGCGGCGCTGGGCACGCTGGCCGGCAAGCTGCCGGGCTGCGTCGTGCTGTCGGATGCCGAGAACCATGCCTCGATGATCGAAGGCATCAAGGCCTCCCGCGCCGAGCGGCACATCTTCCGCCACAACGACCCGGAGGATCTCGACCGCAAGCTGCGGATGATCGACCCGGCGCGGCCCAAGCTCGTGGCCTTCGAGTCGGTCTATTCCATGGACGGCGACATCGCGCCCATCGCCGAGATCTGCGACGTCGCCGAAGCCCACGGCGCGCTCACCTATCTGGACGAGGTCCACGCGGTCGGCCTCTACGGCCCGCGCGGCGGCGGCATCTCCGAGCGGGAGGGCCTCGCCCACCGCCTCGACGTCATCGAGGGGACGCTCGGCAAGGCCTTCGCGGTGCATGGCGGCTACATCACCGGCTCGGCCAAGCTCTGCGACTTCGTCCGCAGCTTCGCCTCGGGCTTCATCTTCACCACCTCACTGCCCCCGGCGGTGGCCGCTGGCGCGGCGGCGAGCATCCGCCATCTCAAGGCCAGCGGCAGCGAGCGCGAGCGCCACCAGGAACGCGTCGCCAGGGTCCGGGCCCGGCTCGACGCCGCCGGCATCCCCTACCTCCCCAACGACAGCCACATCGTGCCGGTGATGGTCGGCGACCCCGTCCTGTGCAAGGCGATCAGCGACACGCTGCTCGACGAGTTCGGCATCTACGTCCAGCCAATCAACTACCCCACCGTACCGCGCGGGACCGAGCGCCTGCGCATCACCCCGTCGCCACTGCATTCGGACGCCGATATCGACCATCTGGTGGGAGCGCTGGCGGCGATCTGGACGCGGATGGGCGTGGAGCAGGCGGCGGCGGAGTAGCATTCCCCTCTCCCCGCCGGGCGGGGAGAGGACCTCGTCCTCCCCCGTCGGGAGGCGAGGTGAGCCCGGCAGGGCGAAGGTGAGGGGGTCCCTCCGGACGGGGCTCCTTCGACAGCGCCCCCTCACCCTTGGCTGCCGCCTCGTTTCGGACCCGACAAGGGGTCCGAAACCCTCTCCCCGCAGGCGGGGAGAGGGGACCATCCAGAGCTTGAATCGGGTCACCGGGAGACTGTCGATGATCGTCAACGGAACGGCCCGAACCGCATCCCTCCCGTCAAACGCCCACCCTCGCCCCGAGAAACTGGAGCGCGACGCGAGCCAGGGTATCCTCCGGAAGCCCCGAAACGACCCGGCGCCCTCCTTCACGGCCCCGCCCGTCACCTTCCCCTTCTCCGCCATCGTCGGCCAGGACGAGATGCGGCGAGCCCTGATGATCGCGGCGGTGGACCCTTCCGTGGGCGGTGTCCTCGTCTTCGGCGACCGGGGCACCGGCAAGTCCACCGCGATCCGGGGCCTCGCCGCCCTGCTGCCGCCGATGAAGGCCGTGATCGGCTGCCCCTATTCCTGCGACCCCGCCAAACCCGCCGGCGAGTGCCCGCATTGTTCCGGCCGCGCCGACGCGAGGCGAAGCCACCTCGCACCGGTGCCGGTGGTGGACCTGCCGCTGGGTGCCACCGAGGACCGGGTGGTGGGCGCCCTCGACCTCGAACGCGCCCTGACGCGGGGCGAGAAGGCGTTCGAGCCGGGGCTGCTGGCCCGCGCCAATCGCGGCTTCCTCTACATCGACGAGGTCAACCTCCTCGACGATCACCTCGTCGATCTCCTCCTCGACGTGGCGGCCTCCGGGATCAACACCGTGGAGCGCGAGGGGTTGAGCATCCGGCATCCGGCGAAATTCGTTCTGGTGGGCAGCGGCAACCCGGAGGAGGGCGAGTTGCGGCCCCAGCTCCTCGACCGGTTCGGCCTCGCCGTGGAGGTGACGACGCCGACGGACCTGCCCACCCGCATCGACGTGGTGCGCCGGCGCGACGCCTATGAGCGCGACCCTGCGGGGTTCTGCGCCAGCTATGCCAAGGCCGACCGGGCGCTGCAGAAGCGCCTCACCGCCGCCAGGGCGCGCCTTCCCGGGCTCGACGTTCCCGACGCGACCCTGGAGGCCGCGGCCCGGCTCTGCCTCGCCCTGGGCACCGACGGCCTGCGCGGCGAGCTGACTTTGATGCGCACCGCCCGGGCGCTGGCCGCCTATGAGGGGGCCGAGACCGTGGGAATCGACCATCTCCGGCAGGTCGCCCCATCGGCCCTACGCCACCGCCTGCGCCGCAACCCGCTCGACGAATCCGGCTCCACCGCCCGCGTCGCGAGGGCGGTGGAGGAGGTGCTGGGCTCGTGAGCGAGAGCTCGGCGATCTGGGCCGACGCCCTGCGTGTCGCCCGGCTAGTGGCCGCCGACCCGCATGGCTGCGGCGGCGTGGTTTTGCGCGCCGGGGCCGGCCCGGTGCGCGACCGCTGGCTCGACATCGTTCGCGAAAACCTCAATCCCGTCAAGCCGTTACGGCGGATGCCGGCGGGGATCGCCGAGGATCGGCTGATCGGCGGCCTCGACCTCGCGGCGACGCTCTCTGTTGGGCGGCCGGTGGGCCAGGCCGGGCTGCTGGCCGAGGCCGATGGGGGACTTCTCGTCGCCGCGATGGCGGAGCGGATGGGGCAGGGCACCGCCGCGCATCTCGCCGCCGCCCTCGATACCGGGCGTCTGAGGGTGGAGCGGGACGGGCTGGCGGAGACCCGGCCGGCGCGGTTCGGGCTCGTCCTCCTCGACGAGGGGATCGGCGAGGACGAGGCCGCCCCGGCCTCCCTGACCGATCGGCTGGCCTTCCATATCGACCTCACGACCGTGCCGCCGAGCGCCATGCGACCGGTGCTTCGACCGCCATGCGACGGCCTTTCGCCGGAATCCGAAATGCCGCCGCATGGCGGTGCGCGGAGCGGCCACGATCCCGTCGCGGAGCTGAGCGAGGTCGCGGCCCGGCTCGGCATCGCCTCGTTGCGCGCGCCGCTCCTCGCCCTCCGGGTCGCCCGCCTCCTCGCCCGGCTCGACGGGCGGGCCGAGACCGCCGAGGCGGATGCGCGGGAGGCCGCGCGCCTCGTCCTCGGCCACCGCGCCACCCGCCTCCCGGAACAGGAGTCGGCCCCCGAGGAAGAGGAGCGGGAGGAGGGCGAGCCGTCGCCCTCCGAACAGCGGGAGCCCGGCCCCGACCCGGAGGAGGGCACCGCGTCCACCCCCGACGACCGCATCGTCGAGGCCGCCCGCGCGGCGATTCCCGCCGGGCTCCTGGCGATGCTGCTGCGGGACGGCCCGCGCCTGCGGATGCCGAGGGCCGGCAAGGCCGGGGCGAAGGCCGTCTCCGCCCGCTCGGGCCGCCCCATGGGCGCGCGGCCGGGCGATCCGCGAAGGGCCCGGCTCGATCTCATCGCGACCCTGCGCGCCGCTTCCCCCTGGCAGGGCCTCCGCCGTCGGGCGGAGGGGGGCGGCACCTGTCTCATGATCCGCCCCGACGACATCCGAATCACCCGGTTCCGGCAGCGGACCGAGACCACCACGATCTTCACCGTGGACGCCTCCGGCTCCTCCGCCCTGGAGCGGCTGGCCGAAGCGAAGGGCGCCGTCGAGCTCCTCCTCGCCGAGGCCTATACGCGGCGGGACAAGGTCGCCCTGGTGGCGTTCCGGGGGGCCGGCGCGGAGCTAGTCCTCGCGCCGACGCGCTCCCTGGTGCGGGCGCGGCGCGGGCTCGCCGCCCTGCCCGGAGGCGGCGGGACGCCGCTCGCCGCCGGCATCGACGCCGCCGGAAAGGTGGCCCTCGGGGTCAGGCGCGGCGGCGGGACGCCGGTCGTGGTGATGCTCACCGATGGACGGGCCAACGTCGCCCGGTCGGGGATCGCCGGGCGGGAGCGCGCGGGCGAGGATTCGCTCACGGCCGCCCGCCTCTTCCGCGAGGCGGATGTCCGCGCCATCCTGATCGACACGGCCCAAAGGCCGCAGGATTCGGCGCGCCGCCTCGCCGCCGCCATGGGGGCGCGCTATCTGCCCCTGCCCCATGCCGATGCGGGGGCGATGAGCGCCGCGATCCGGTCGGCGAGGGAATAAAGGGTTCCAGCATGCGCGCGCCCGCCGAACGACCCCGCTGGGAGAGCGAGGGCGCCGACTGGCCGCACCGCGAGGCGAGCCGCTTCGTCACAGCCTCCGGCCTCAACTGGCACATCCAGGATATGGGGGAGGAAGGAGCCCCGACCGTGCTGCTGCTCCACGGCACGGGGGCCGCCACCCATTCCTGGCGTGGGCTGATGCCCCTCCTGGCGACGCGGTTTCGGGTTCTCGCCCCGGACCTGCCGGGCCACGGCTTCACCGACCCGCTCCCCGCCGCGAGGCTCTCCCTGCCGGGGATGGCGAGCGCCCTGGGCGACCTCCTCGACAGCCTCGACCTCCGCCCGAATCTGGTCGTCGGCCATTCGGCGGGAGCGGCGCTCCTGGTCCGGCTCTGCCTCGACGGGCGGATCAAACCCGATCTCCTGGTGGCGCTCAACGGCGCGCTCACGCCGTTTCCCGGCCTCGCCTCGGTGCTGTTCCCCAGCATGGCGCGGCTGCTCTTCCTCAACCCGGTCACGCCCAAACTCTTCGCCTGGACCGCCGACCGCCCGGCGGTGGAGCGCCTGATTCGCGGCACCGGCTCGCGCCTCGACGCAAAGGGGCTCGATCTCTACCGCCGCCTGTTCCGCAAACCCGGCCACGTGGCCGGGGCGCTCGGCATGATGGCGAACTGGGACCTCGCCACCCTCGACCGCGCCATCCCCCGCCTCGCCACCCCGACGCTCCTCGTGGTCGGCAGCGAGGACAAGGCCATCTCCCCCGACACCGCCTTCGCCCTGAAGAAGCGCCTGCCCCACGCCCGCGTGGAGCTGCTGCGCGGCCTCGGCCACCTCGCGCATGAGGAAGCGCCGGGGAAGGTGGCGGAGGTGATTTTTGGGGCGATGGATTTGGCGGTGGGGGAGGGGGCCGGGGTTACCGCATCGCCGTGACGATGGGTTGGTGGTGTCTCATCGCGAAACTTAGCCATGAGGTCTGCATGGGGTGAACTTTTGCCATTCCGGTTATGGTTTATCGATCATAAAACACACGACGTGGATCCGAAATGACGCCCGTCAAGGCGTAATTTTTCTTGGTTGACTCTAGGAGAGATCAGTAGGCTGCCGGATCGCTACTATCGATCGGTTTGGCAAACTGCTTTAGCATCGCTTCACTCATCGGCAGCTTCATATTAATGCCGCGCGGCGGGATCGGCTGCATGAACCACGTGTTGTAAAGCGCTTTGCCTTCGGCGCTCATGTAGAGTGTGCGCGTGGCGTCATCGACAACTCGCTTGAAGTCCGGGTCATCTTTACGAAGGATGATGCCATAGGGCTCGGGCTTCGACAGTGTCTCCGAGGAAATCTCGTAGGCCTCGGGCGCCTTCGAGTTGGCGACGAACGAGGCAAGCAGCACGTCATCCATGACGAAGGCGGCGGCGCGGCCGGTTTCGACCATGAGGAACGCTTCGGCGTGGTCCTTTGCCGGCAGGATCGTCAGGCCGAGATTACGCTGATTGTTGGCGTCGATGATCTGCAGGATATTCGAGCTACCGGAGGTCGAGACGACGGTCTTGCCCTTCAAGTCTTCAACGATGTGCAGGTTTGCCGACTTCTTCGAGACGAAGCGGGTCGCGGTCAGGAAGTGAGAATTGGTGAACGCGACCTGCTTCTGGCGGTCGATATTATTCGTGGTCGAACCGCATTCCAGATCGAGGGTGCCGTTGGCGATGAGGGGAATACGCGTCGACGGTGTTTCCGGGATCAGGCGCACGTCGAGTTTATCGAGTTTGAGGGCGACCTTCACCGCATCGACAATCTTGTAGCAGATGTCCATCGTATAACCGACCGGCTTCTGGTTACCGTCCAGATAGGAAAACGGGACTGAGGAGTCTCGGAATCCAAGCGCAATCACGCCAGTCTCATGGATCTTCTTGAGTGTCCCCGTCAGTTCGGCGGCACTGGCTCCACCCGCAACAAGCATCGTGAAGGCTGCAAACACTGCTGAGTAACACCTGCGCATCATGATCATCCAATGTTAGACAGGTGTCAGCTTCACCTGGCAGGCAATAAGCGCTGGAGCGAACCGGATAAGTGACGTGCGGTCAGTGACTTTCCGTCGCGATGATCCAAACCGCGTCATGCTGATATCTAGACACTTAGTCCAACAACAGACATTTCAACAAGTCGAAAAAGCAGGCGTCCCTGCCGCTTTTCCAGGCGCAGTGCACGACGTCGACGTGGGGCCATTCGGTCAGGCGTTGCGCCGGATTGTCAGCATGGATGGGCGGCGAAATTAGATGGACATAAAATCCATTACTGGACATAATATCCAGACTATAGCGCCAGCAAGGACCCGGAATGTCGCCCGCCAGCTACATCGATCCCCGCAACGGGACACTCTATCCGCTCGACGTGCCCCGGTGGTGCTCGGACGATCGTACGCCGCTGCTGGTCACCCCAGGTCGCGGCATATCCCGGGACGACGTGGAAAGCCGGACGCGCTCGCTATGGCGCTATCGGGCATCCCTTCCGATCGCCATCGCCGATCCCATCACGATGGGTGAGGGATGCACACCGCTGATTGAGCGGCCATGGGGCGACCTGCGTCCACTGTTCAAGCTGGAATGGTTCAATCCGACCGGAAGCTTCAAGGACCGTGGCTCGTCGGTGATGCTGTCCTTCCTCCGGCAGATTGGCGTCCGTGCCGTTCTGGAGGACAGTTCGGGCAACGGCGGCTCCTCCATTGCCGGCTTCGGTGCCGCCGGGGGCATGGGCGTGAAAATCCTGGCACCCGCCTCCACCTCACCGGCCAAGATCGCCCAGGTGCGTGCCTACGGCGCCGAGGTGCAGCTGGTCGAGGGACCGCGCGAGGAATCCGAAGCGGAAGCCATCCGGCAATCGGATCAGACCTTCTACGCCAGCCACAACTGGCAGGCCTTCTTCCTCGAAGGGACCAAGTCGCTGGCCTATGAACTGTGGGAAGACCTTGGCTTCAAGGCCCCCGACAACGTCATCATCCCCGTCGGCGCGGGCAGCAGCCTTCTCGGCTGCGCCTTCGGCTTCCGCGAGCTGCTGAAGGCCGGGCAGATCGCCAAGCTGCCGCGCCTATTCGTAGCCCAGCCGCTGAACTGCTCGCCGATCGACGCTCGTTTCCAGGCCGGCGTCGATACATTTGTGCCGCGCGAGGTGCACAAGACCATCGCGGAAGGCACAGCGATCAAAAATCCGCTGCGCATGCGTCAAATCATCGAAGCCCTCAGCGAGAGCGGTGGCGGCACCATCGCGCTGACCGAGGACGAGATCGTCGCGGCGCTACGCGGGCTTGCCCGCCAAGGCTTGTTCGTCGAGCCGACCTGCGCCAGTGCGGCAGCCGCTCTGGACAAACTGTCCAACGCGGGCACCATCACGTCGCGTGAAACCACGGTGGTGATCGTCACCGGCACCGGCCTGAAAGCCGCCGCGACCGTCGCCGATCTCGTGCAATAGAGCAGGACGTATTGTGAATAGGAAACAGGCGGATTCGGCACGGTTAGCATCCGCGAACAAAGAGGTCTTGTTCGCTCAGCTACAGCAGATCGCACAGGGCCTCGGCGAGACCTTTGCGCCGTTCTGTGAGGTCGTCGTGCATGACCTGACCGATCCGAAGAATGCGATCGTCGCCATTCACAACAACCTCTCCGGCCGTGAGGTCGGACAGCCGGCGACGGAACTCGGGCTCGCCCGCATCGCCGACCCGGACTATCCGCAGATCATCGCGAACTACGCCAATGCCTTTGCGGACGGACGGCAGGCCAAGAGCACATCGGTGGGAATCAAGGACGCGAGCGGGGCCTATGTGGCAGCGCTCTGCCTGAACGTCGACCTGACGTTGTTCCAGAGCCTGCAAAGTGCCATCGGCCAGTTCACTCATGTCGATGCGCTGAACGGCCCCGGGGAAACCCTCAACCCCGCCAATGCGGACGCCATCCGGGCACGCATCGACCTGTTTGCGGCCCAGCACGCGACGACCCCTCGGGCCCTCAAAACGGAGCAGCGCCGCATGCTGCTGCGAGAACTGAAAGATACCGGCTGCATGCAGGTGCGCCGCTCCTCGGAGGTCATCGCGGCGCATCTCGGTGTCTCCCGCGCCACCGTCTACGCCGACACCAAGCCACTCACGGACGCAGCTAAGTGATGCCCAGCGACGCCGAACTCCTCATCCTGTCCGGCCCGCAGGTCGAGCCACTGCTGCGGCCCGCCGATGTTCTTGCCGCAGTTCGCGAAGCCTTCATCCTGCACAGCGAGCGAAAGGGCCGTGTCTTTCCGCTGGTCCGTGAGCGCCTCGACACGGGCGGCGTATTCGGCATCAAATCGGGCGATGTGCAGGCGCAGGCCTTACTCGGCTTCAAAGCCGCCGGATTCTGGCCGACGAACCGCTCGCTAGGCGGTGAGCCGCATCAGGCGACGGTGATGCTGTTCGATCCGGCCACAGGCCGGCCGACCTGCCTTATCGACGGCAACGCCATTACCACGACCCGAACGGGTGCGGCCGGTCTCCTAGGCTTACAGGAACTCGCTCGCCCCGGCAGCGCGAGCCTTTGCATCTTCGGGACCGGCGTTCAGGCACGTATTCAGCTGACGCTTGCCCTGGACCTTCTGCCGGCGACCCGCAAAGTTCGATATTTGACCTCGCGCGGCATGCCCGACGCAGGTTTTGAAGCGGTATTCTCCAAGCGGTGCGCGATACAGCATGTGATCGACGCCAATGCTGCCGTTGCGGACAGCGATATCATTATTACCGCGACACCGGGGCGATCTGTCCTGTTCGCTGCCGATGCTGTGCGGCCAGGCACGCATATCAATGCGGTTGGAACGGACACCGTTGGCAAACGCGAGTTGCCGGAAGAACTGCTGGATCGTGCACGGGTGTTCACGGACGATCGCGAGCAATGCCGGACCATCGGCGAAGGTCAATGGTATGACGGCCTCGATGTCACGGAGATCGGCGACCTTCTGACCGGTCGGGTACAGTTTGCCCGAAGGACCGAGGACATCACCGTGTTCGACATGACCGGTATAGCGCTGCAGGATCTGACGGTTGCCCGCATGCTGCAGCAAAGCGCATGGAAGGGCGGATATGGCACGCGCATGCCCTGGCCGTGGTGAGGCGCTGATCCGCTCGACGCGGGACCGCTAACGATACCGCCCCCCTCGCCACCGATCCCCTCCTGCTTGAGGAATACCGGCCGCCGAGCCGTATCCTCAAACAGCCCGCACCCCACGCAAAACACATCCGCTCCGGGGGCGGGCGGGGATGTAGGCGAGGTCGAGGGTGAGGTCCTGAGGGGGGAGCTCGTAGAGCATCGACGTCGCCAGGAGGTGGGCGGCGGTGACCAGCAGGGTCTGCGTCAGGCCCTCGCCGGGGCAGCGGTGTCCGTCCGTGGCCGAGCCGCCGCCATGGGAGATCAGGTCGAACGGATCGATGGTCTCGGTGCGAAACCGGTCCGGGTCGAAGCGCTCCGGTGCGTGCCAGCGGCCCGGATCGTGGTTGGTGCCATAGAGGTCCATGAGCGCCCAATCGCCGGTCTCGAACGCATGGCCCCGCCACTCGAACGGCTCGCGGACCCGCCCGCCGATGAAGGGGATGAAGGGATAGGCGCGGCGCACCTCCCAGGCGAAACGCTGGCGCGTGTCCTCGTCCGCCGCGCGGAGGGCCTCGGCCCAATGCGGGTTCTCGTGGAGCACCATGGCGGCGAACACGACGTAGCGCGCATTTGCCACCGTGGGGCGCAGCAGGTTGATGAGCTCCACGCCGGCCGTCTTTCCATCGAGGAGGCGGCCCTCGGCGTCGCGATGGGTGGCGACGGTCCGGGCGGGGCCGGGCGGCGCGTCGCTTCGGCCGCTGCGGATCTCCTCGATCCGTGCCCTCGCCCAGCGTTCGGTGCGGGCGCGGAGGAGATGCCCCCGCCAATTGCGCGGGCCGATGGCGCCGGTGCCGTCGACCATGGCGGCGAACTCGGCCGTCCGCGCATCGACCTCGTCCGGGGCCAGCGGAAGACCGACCCAGTCGCACACCGCCTGCGTGATGACGCGGTGCGCCTCGTCGAGGAGCACCACGCTCTCCCTCGCCGCCCAGCGCGGCACGGCCCGGCGCCAATGTTCGGCGAACAGGTCGGCGAAGCGCCGGAGGGCGTCCTCCCCCACCAGCGACAGGAACATCGCCTTGCGGTGGCGATGGGCCTCGCCGTCCATCACCATCACGCTGCCATGGTCCTGGATCAGCGCGAAGGTGGTGGGCGGCAGCGCGTGGCGGCGGGTGAAGCGGTAATGGTCGTAGAAGCGTGACGCCGCCTCCCGGCCGGACAGGCACACCACCGGACTGAGCATCAGCCGCGCCGCGAAAAGCTCCGATCCGTGGCGTCGGCAGCGGTTCGGGATGAAGGCATAGCCTTCCGAGAGCAGCGACAGGGTGCTGTCCGGCGCACGCTCCCGGGGAATCGCCGAGCGGTTTCGCCTGTGTCCGTTCATGGCCGACCTTTCTCGAAAACCTCGCGGAATGCCTCGTCCGAGCCGGGTCAACCTCCGCGAGGCCGCGCGGTTCACCCTCCGCCTTCAACCAAACGTAGAGCCCATTCAGGCTATAGCGACCCTTTCTCGAAACAAACACAGGCATAAGCCAGGTTAAAAACCTGGGTTAAACCGCATCCTATCCTTGTATAATGGCTTTTTAATCCTGCCTTTCTCGGAACCATGCTTTCGGTTGCTGGTTGATCGGGTCCACTCCCCAACGTAACGGAGGACAGCATGTCTCAATCCAACGACACGCAGGGCAAGTCGGAGCATCGCGGCGGTTCGGGCAACTTCGCCGAGGATCGTGAGCGCGCCTCGGAAGCCGGCTCGAAGGGCGGTCAGGCCAGCGGCGGCAACTTCGCCAACGACCCCCAGCGCGCCTCGGAAGCAGGCTCGAAGGGCGGCCAGCAGAGCGGCGGCAACTTCGCCAACGACCCTCAGCGCGCTTCGGAAGCGGGCAAGAAGGGCGGCGAAGCGAGCCACGGCGGTCGCGGCTAGGACGCACGCGACGCGTCGTGGGACCGGGGGGCGATGCCCCTCGGTCCCCGCGCGCGTGTCATCCGACAGTCGCCGGCACCTTTCCGTCGCGGGCGATCACGCTGCGCCGGTGAATCAGCGCTTGCGTCGGTGATTTTTCGGCTGATAGTGTCACCTTATGTTGACACTCAGCGATGTGCCGATGTCCTCGACCCGGCCGGCCAAACGCCCCCACGCGGTGGTGATCGGCAGCGGCTTCGGAGGGCTCGCCGCCGCCATCCGCCTCGGGGCGCGGGGCTACCGCGTCACGGTGCTGGAGCGGCTGGACCAGCCCGGCGGGCGGGCGCGGGTGCATCGCCAGGACGGCTTCACCTTCGATGCCGGGCCGACCATCGTCACCGCGCCTTTCCTGTTCGAGGAACTCTGGACCCTGTGCGGGCGGCGCATGGAGGACGATGTCGTCCTGGCGCCGATGCTGCCGTTCTACCGCATCCGCTTCGAGGACGGCGCGACCTTCGATTACAGCGGCGATCTCGACGCCATGCGCGCCGAGGTCGCGCGGTTCTCGCCCGGGGATGTGGCCGGCTACGAGCGCTTCATGGAGCGCTCGCGGGCGATCTGCGAGGTCGGGTTCGAGCGGCTCGGCCACGTGCCGTTCGGCTCGGTGGCCGACATGCTGCGGATCATGCCCGATCTGGTGCGTCTGGGCGGACACCGCAGCGTCTACGACGTGGTGGCGAGCCATATCCGCGACGAGCGCCTGCGGACGATCTTCAGCTTCCACCCGCTCCTCATCGGCGGCAGCCCGTTCCGGGCGAGCGCGATCTACTGCCTCATCGCCCATCTCGAACGGCGCTGGGGCGTGCATTTCGCGCTCGGCGGCACCGGCCGCCTGGTGGACGGGCTGGCCGGGCTGATCCGGGGGCAGGGCGGGGCGCTCCGCTTCGGCGCGGAGGTCTCGCGCATCCTCGTGGAGAACGGGGCCGCCACCGGCGTCGCCCTCACCTCGGGCGAGCGCATCGCCGCCGACATCGTCGTCTCCAACGCCGATTCCGCCTTCACCCACCGCACCCTCCTGCCCGAGGGCGTGAGGCGGCGCTGGACCGACCGCCGGCTCGACCGGTCGCACTCCTCCATGGGCCTGTTCGTCTGGTATTTCGGCACGAACCGGACCTTCCCGGACATCGCCCACCACACCATCCTGATGGGGCCGCGCTATCGCGGGCTCATCGACGACATCTTCCGGCGGAAGGTCCTATCGAAGGATTTCAGCCTCTACCTGCACCGCCCCACCGCCACCGATCCGCTGCTGGCGCCGCCCGGCTGCGATGCGTTCTACGTGCTCTCCCCGGTGCCCAACCTCGCCGGCGGCCAGGATTGGGCGGTGGAGGCGGAGCCCTATCGCCGCGCCATCGAGCAGCATCTCGACGCCACCGTGATGCCGGGCCTGTCGGAGAGCATCGTCACCTCTAAGGTGACGCATCCGGGGGATTTCGCGGCCGATTTCCTGAGCTTTCGCGGCTCGGGCTTCGGCCTCGAACCGGTACTGACGCAATCGGCCTGGTTCCGGCCCCACAACGCCTCCGAGGACGTGGCGCGGCTCTACCTCGTGGGAGCCGGCACCCATCCCGGCGCCGGCCTGCCCGGCGTCCTCTCCTCCGCCCGAATTCTCGATACCGTGGTGCCGGATGCGCGCGTCTTCGCCTGACCTTTCCCGGCTTGACTATTCCCGGCCGCCCCTCTGGGCGATCCCCCATGCGGATGCGGCCGACCATGCCGCGTGCCGGGCGGCGATCCGCACCGGGTCGCGCAGCTTCTTTGCCGCCTCCGCCCTGCTGCCGCCCTCTATCCGCCGGCCGGCCTACGGGCTCTACGCCTTCTGCCGCCTCTCCGACGACGCGGTGGACGACGTGGCCGCGAGCGGGCGCCGCCCCGCCGTGGCGCGGCTGCGGATGCGCCTCGACCGGGCCTGCGAGGGCCGCCCCTGCGACGCCCCGGCGGACCGGGCGCTGGCCGACATCGTCTCCGACCACGCCATTCCCCAGGCGCTGCCCGCCGCTTTGATCGAGGGCCTCGCCTGGGACGCGGACGGCCGCCGCTACGAGACGCTTGGCGACCTCACCGCCTATGCGGCGCGGGTCGCCGCCTCGGTGGGCGCGATGATGACCCTGGTCATGGGCGTGCGCGACCCCGACGTGCTGGCCCGCGCCTGCGACCTCGGCATCGCCATGCAATTCACCAATATCGCCCGCGATGTCGGCGAGGACGCGCGGGCCGGCCGGCTCTACCTGCCGCGATCCTGGCTGAGGGAGGCGGGGATCGACCCGGACGCGTTCCTGCGCGCGCCCAGTTTCACCCCCGCCCTCGGCGGCGTCGTGGCGCGCCTGCTGGCGGCGGCGGAGCGCCTCTACGCGCGCTCGGAATCCGGCATCGCCGGCCTGCCTCCCGCCTGCCGCCCGGCGATCCGCGCGGCGCGGCTGATCTATGCCGAGATCGGCCGCGAGGTGGAGCGGGCCGGCTACGATTCGGTCTCCCGCCGCGCCCGCGTGGACGGACGCCGGAAGCTCGCGCTCCTCGCCCGCGCCCTGGTCTCGACGGACGACAGGGCGGCCTTGCGCGAAACACCGCTGCCGGAAATCCTGTTCCTGATCGAGGCGGTGGCGGCGCTTCCGTCGATGGCCCCCCGGATTCCGCCCTGGTGGAACGTCCCGGCGCAGGTGGCGCAGGTGCTCGACCTCGTGGAGACCCTGCGCGAGCGTGAGGCGCTCGGCCGCGCGCCCGCCCCCTCGTGAGCGACCGGCTCTTCGCCGCCTTCGACATCGGCCTCGTCTTCGCCCTCGCGCTGGGGCTGGCCCTGTGGCAGCTCATCGTCGTCCGGCGCAGCATCCGCAAAGACCGGGACGACGCCGCCCGCCGCCCGCCGGACGATCCCGCCGGCTGACCGCGTTCCTCTCCCCTTTGGGGCTACCGGATTCACACATCCGCTCGACGGCCGTTCGCTCTCTCCAAGAGGTTTCGACTCGAGGCGCGACGGGCTCCCTCTCTTGGAAGGAGAGGGCTATCGCATATGCCAATTTGCTTGTCGGAAACCCGCTGGCACCACCCCGTCATCCCGGGTCCGCGTAGCGGAGCCCGGGATCCAGAAACACGAGTGGTGCAGGACTTTACACTGTCAGCGGCTCTAGATTGCACGCCTCTGGCGCGGCCCTCCGGGTCCGGGCTCGCCTGTGGCGACCCGGAATGACGGCGTGGTGTCATATGCGATCGCCTTGCCTTCCAGGAGAGGGCACCCGCGCTTGCGAGAGACCAAATCAATCGACCGCGTGGATCGTCCGGAGATGGCATGATCCGAGGCTTGAGCCTCACCCGAGCGCGGCGGCTATGCTGCTGGACAACGGCGTCGTCGGGCGGCCGATGAGCGTCGAGATCAGGCGCGACGGGCTCCCTCTCCTGGAAGGAGAGGGCTGGGGTGAGGTGTGGTCCCCCTCCGGAAAGCTCACACACCTCACCCTGTCCCTCTCCTTCCAGGAGAGGGGACCCGCGCCCGCCCGAGACCGCGTGGATCGTCCGGAGATGGTCTGATCCGATGCGCCAGCCTCACCCCAGCGCGGCGGCGATGCTGCTGGACAATGGCGTCGTCGGGCGGCCGATGAGCGTCGAGAGTTGGCGGCCCTCGTCGAACAGGGCGCCGTGCGCGGCATCCACATCCCACGCGGCGAGGGAATCGGCCAGGACGTCCGGAAGGCCGAAGCCCTTGAGCAGCGCCGCATAGTCCGACTGCGGCAGGTCCCGGTAGGGGATGTCGCGGCCCGTCTGGCGCGAGAGTTCGGCGGCGAGATCGGTCAGGGTATAGGCCTCGTCCCCTGCAAGCTCGTAGGTCCGCCCCTCATGGCCGTCGCCGGCCAGCACGAGGGCGGCGACCTCGGCGAAGTCGGCCCGAGCGGCCGAGGCGATCCGGCCGTCACCGGCGCTGCCGACGAAGGCGCCGCCGGCGAGCGCGCCGGGGATCGAGGCGGTGTAGTTCTCCGTGTACCAGCCGTTCCGCAGGATCGTCGCCGGCAGGCCGGATGCGGCGATGGCGGCCTCCGTGGCGCGGTGCTCCCCGGCGAGGCTGAGCGGCGAGGTGTCGGCATGCAGGAGGCTGGTATAGACGAGCCGGCCGATCCCGGCCGCTTTCGCCGCCGCGACGACGGTCTCGTGCTGGGCGACGCGCCGGCCGATTTCGCTCGATGAGATCAGCAGCAGGCGCTCGATGCCCCGGAAGGCCTCGGCCAGGGTCTCGGGCCGCGCATAATCGGCCACCCGCACTCCGACGCCCCGGTCTCGCAGGGCCTGGGCGGCCTCGCTCTCCAGGGATCGCACACCGGCGACGACGGCGCCGGCCGGCACCCGCTCCAGCAAAGCCGCGATGACGAGGCGCCCCAATTGACCGGAGGCGCCGGTGACGAAGAGCGTCGGATGAGGGGTGTCGGACATGGCGGTCTTACCCAGGGTTCACTTTCGGTACAAGGGAACTAAGTGAGACCGCATCGGCTGTGAAGGAGGCAGGATTTTGGGACAAGGTGACGCCGAGGGAACCGCCCCCGCACCGGCTCAGGCCGAATTGGCGCGGACCTTCGCGGGCTGGCGGACGAGGGCATTCGAGGCCTCCCGCTGTCCCGTCCGCAACGTGCTGGACCGGACCGGCGACAAATGGTCGATCCTGATCCTCACCGCGCTGGCCGGCGGCCCGCACCGGTTCAGCGCGATCCTCCGGCTGATCCCCGACCTCTCGAAACGCATGCTGACCCAGACCCTGCGCGACCTCGAACGCGACGGCTACATCACCCGCACGGTCTACCCGACCAAGCCGCCCAGCGTGGATTACCGCCTGACCGATCTCGGCTGCACGCTCATGGAGCCCCTAGCGGCCCTCGTCCGCTGGGCGGAGCGGAGCCATGCGGAGATCGAGGCGGCGCGGGTGCGGTTCGATGGGGGTTAGGTTGGGGGAGGGGTGAACCGGATGGTCTTGGCCTCGAAAGCGAGGCTGAGCTCGACGGCGAGTACTTCGGCGGCTCGGTTCACCCTGAGGACTGCAAAGAGAACATCCTCGAAGCCGAAAAAAGTTAGGAACGCCAAGCTGTCATTGTCTTACGCCAGAGCGCGGGCCGCACCCATTTCGCTCGCAGCTAAGAGCGTTACCCTGGCCGAACAGCATTCCGCCAAGGGTATCAGAATTTACAATCTTATTGAGCAACTCATCCAAAATTGTTTATAGCAATACAATGCCTTTAAGTGTTTAAATAATCCCGCATGATAGCTATCCGCATACTATCGCATGGCAAGCTACCGAATTGAATCGACAGACATCAAGCGATTGGATTGCAGCAATGAGCGCCAAGATGATTATAACGGCACTCGTATTTGGCCTAATTGTTGCCACGATGATAGTAGGGGCCTGTGCCATATCAAATGACGTGACGGAGCGTTTTATAAATATTGGCATTCTCTGTGCAGCTATCGCTTCAGGGGCAATAGTTGGAACAGCCCTCGCTCCGTTCGACAAAAGGGAAGAGGAAAAATTTGGAAACTACAGCAAGGCGATTGGATTATTTGCTAGCGGATACATTGCCTCAAAGGCAAACAAGATAATTGATAAGCTGTTTGATCCGGCAACTTACGTAGATATTAGTCAACTTACATCTTTTAGATTAATTGCTGCAATCGCAGTTGCCCTTGCGGCTTCGAAATTAACATTCGCATTCCGTAGTTATGGATATCGATCGCGCTAATGAATCGGGCATCTTCGTTTGAGACGGCCCCAATGAGGCCCCCCATCACCCCGCCCGCCGCGGCATCCGGAACGGCAGCATGAACTGCACCAGCGGGTTGGCGAAGCGGGTGAGGGACAGGCTTTCGTGGACCGGGCGCACGGGCTCACCGTCGAGGGTCGAGGCGAGGAGCGAGCGGGCGTAGAACGGGGTGTCCTCGAAGGTGCGGATCACCGTCGCGGCCCCGTCGTCGCTGCGGGTGGCGCGGGGCATGCGCCAGAACCGCGTCTGCGGCAAAGCGGCGGGGAGCGGCGGGCGGATGTCGCGGCGGGTACCGTCGGCGGCAAAGCGCAGGGAGAGGTTCTGGAGGCTGCCGTCGCGGCGGCGCGCGTCGTAGAGGATCGCCGATCCGGCCTTGAGGTCGGCCCGGCACCAGGTCCAGTCGCTGAAAGACCGGCCCAAAGCGGTGTCGCCGTGGTTGGTGTCGAAATAGGCGGTGCCACGCCAGGACAGGCTCGGGGCGTCGAGGGTCACCTCCACGGGGGAGGAGGGCGCCATCGGCCACCAGCGGTGCCGGCCCTCCGCGTCGAGGGTGAAGGTCTCGCGCGTGAAGCCGTTGGGGCGCAGGCGGATCGTGCCGCGCACCCGCGAGGGGATCGGCGCCGTCACCTCGTCGAGGGTGAGGGTGAGCGTGGTGCCGTCCCAGGCGAGACCGCTCGGGCCGATCCGGATCTGCGACGCGTCCCGGCTCAGGGCATCCCGGCCGCGCTCGGTCATGCAGAAGCGGTTGGCGCGCTCCCCGTAGAGCACGACGTTCATGGTGCAGTGGTTGAACGGGTCGCGGCTGAGGTCCAGGGCGTAATAGGGCGAGAACACGCTGCCGATGAAGGCGATGATCGTGAGCCCCTGGCGCCCGTCCTCGCTCAGGGCGTCGACATACCACCAGACGTAACCGCCTTGGGCCACCGGCGTGTCGAAGCGCGGCCCGTCGCGGCGAGATCGGCCAGCAGGCTGTCCGCCGCGATCCGCCCCGATTGCGCCGCCATCGGCACCCCCGGCCCCGGATGGACGCTGCCCCCCGCGAGATACAGCCCCGGCAGCGCCGTCCTGGCCCCCGGACGCTTGAACGAGGCCATCCAGCCGTGCGAGGCCCGGCCGTAGAGGGCGCCCCCCGTCGCCGGAAACAGCCGCTCGAACCCCGCCGGATCGGTGGTCACCGTCCCGGGCGTCGCCTCGATCGTCAGCCCGCATTCCGTCAGCTTGCGACGCAGATTGGTCTCGCATGTGGCGATCTCCGTGGGGGCGAGGGGGCGCTCCCGGCCGAGGGCCGAAGCGTTGACGAGGCAGAGCAGGCGCTCGGGTCGGTCGAGGGCGGAATCGTCGTCGGCGCGGTCCTGCGCGCAGACATAGACGGTAGGATCGTCGGGCAGCCGGCCGGCGCGGAGCTCCGCGAATTCGTTCGCGTAGTCGCCCGAGAAGAACACGTTGTGCCGCACCAGCGGGAAGCCGGAAGTTTGGGCCTTCGCGCAGAGCGTCACCGCCGAGAGGGAGCGGGCATTCGGCGGCACCGCTTCCACCGCCCGCGCCGCGCGCGTGCCGAACAGGCCCGCGCCGAGGGCCGCCGCATCGGCATTGGCCACCACGAGATCGGCCGCGATCCGCTCGCCATCGGCGAGGTCGACACCGACGATGCCGCGCCCGTTCTCCACCGCGATGGCGGCCACCTGCGCCCCGTACCGGATGCGGGCGCCGTTCTCCTGCGCCAGTTCGGCGATGATGGCGGCGAGGCGGCTGAGACCGCCCTCCACGTGCCAGACGCCCTGGCTTTCCACATGCGCCACCAGCATCAGCGTCGCCGGGGCCTCGAAGGGCGAGGAGCCGCAATAGGTGGCGTAGCGCCCGAACAATTGGCGCAGGCGGGGATCGCGGAAGTACTCGCCCAGCGCCCCCCACAGGGTGGTGAAGGGCTGGATGCGCAGCAAGCCGCCGAGCCCCGACAGGCCGACGCGGCGGCCGAGATCGACCGGGCTCGGCCGCTCGCCCCGGATGAACGGCCGTTCCAGCGTGCCGTAGACCTCCGCCGCGCGGGCGCGAAAGCGGCGGTAGCCGTCCTCCTCGCGCGGCCCGGCGAAGGCCCGGATCGCCGCCGCCGATTCCTCGGGATCGGCGAACAGATCGAGGCGCTGGTCCGCCCCCCAGGCATGACGGGCGAGGATGGAGGCCGGGCTCAGCCTCACGCGATCCGACAGGTCGGCGCCGCATTCCGAAAAGATCTCCTCGAAGACCCAGCGCATGGTGAAGACGGTGGGGCCGGCCTCGACGCGCGCCCCGTCCGCCGCGACGCTGCGCATCTTGCCGCCGGGCGCGGCCGCACGTTCCAGCACGGTGACGTCGAGCCCCGCATGGGCGAGGCGCAGGGCCGCCACCAGCCCGCCGATCCCCGCTCCGATCACCGCAACCCGCTGCGCCGCCACTGTGTCACCTGTTTCTGCCTTGACGAGTGTCAATAATATCTGACACTTTGCAATGGCAATACGAAAAGACACCAGGGAGTGGCGCCATGGATGCCAACCGTCGGATCGAGCAGGCTCTCGACGCTGCCGTCGCCCATGCGGAGGCGCCCGGCGCGCCGCCGCTCCTGGCGGAAGCCATCCGCTACGCGGTCTTTCCCGGCGGCCACCGCATCCGCCCGCGCCTCTGCCTTTCGGTGGCGAGGGCCTGCGGCGACGACGATCCGGCGGCCTCCGACGCGGCGGCGGCGGCGATCGAACTCCTCCACTGCGCCTCCCTGGTCCATGACGACCTGCCCTGTTTCGACGATGCGCCGATGCGGCGGCAGAAGCCCTCGGTCCATGCCGCCTTCGGCGAGCCCCTGGCGGTGCTGACCGGGGACGCGCTCATCGTCTCGGCCTTCGAGACCCTGGCGCGGGGCGCGGCGCGCTCGCCGGCCCGGCTCGCCGCCCTCGTCGGCCTCGTCGCCCGCGCGGCGGGATCACCCAACGGCATCGCCGCCGGACAGGCCTGGGAATCGGAGCGCCATGTGGGGCTCACCGAGTACCAGCAGGCCAAGACCGGCGCGCTGTTCGCGGCGGCCACGGTCACCGGCGCGGCGGCGGCGGGCGCCCAGGCGCTGCCGTGGCGGCTCTTGGGGGAATGCCTCGGCGAGGCCTATCAGGTCGCCGACGACCTGCGCGACGTCGCCTGCCGCCAGGAAGAGGTCGGCAAGCCGGTGGGCCGCGACGCCACGCTGGGCCGGCCCAACGCCGCCGCCCTGCTCGGCATGGCCGGGGCGCTCTCGCGGCTCAAGCGCCTCGTGCGGGAAGCCGTGGAGGTGATCCCGGCCTGCCCCGGCGCCGATCAACTCCGCGCCGAGATCGAGGCGCAGACGCGCCTGTTCCTGCCGGCGAGCCTGGCGCGGGAATTGGCGTGAGCGGGGCTTGCCCCGATGTTGCGGGCCGATTCCGCGCCTGACGCGACGCCGATCATGAACCCTCCCCCCTCTGCGGGGGAGGGTGCCTGCGGAGCAGGCGGGAGAGGGGGCGACCTCTCCGGAGATGGCGCTCCCCTCTCCCGACCGTCGCTCACGCGAGGGCCACCCTCCCCCACACCAAGTCGGGCCTGCCCGACTTGGTCAGTCAGAGACGGATCTCGGGCAAGCCCGAGATCCGTGGGGGGAGGGCGACAGCGCGCCCTGCCTTTGCGCGAGCGCTGGCTCGCCTTCCGCAACCGCACCATCGCCAACCCGGCCTTCCAGCGCTGGGCCGCCGCCTTCCCCCTCACGCGGGGAATCGCCCAGCGGAACACCCGCGCGCTGTTCGATCTCTGCGCCGGCTTCGTCTATTCGCAGACCCTGTTCGCCTGCATCAGGCTCGACCTGTTTGCCATCCTCGCCCCCGGCCCGCTCGGGCTCGAGGCCCTGGCCGAGCGGACCTGCCTGAGGCCGGAGCGGGCTTTGCGCCTGCTGGACGCCGCCGTCTCGCTCGACCTGCTGCGGCGCCTGCCCGACGGGCGCTTCGCCCTGGCCGATCTCGGCGCGGCGCTGATCGGCAACCCGTCCATCGCCGCGATGATCGAGCACCACGCGCTCCTCTACGAGGATCTGCGTGACCCGGTGGCGCTCCTGCGCGGGGAGGGGGGCACGAGCCGGCTCGCCGCCTACTGGCCCTATGCGGGCGCGGCCGGCGACACGGCGATCCCGGCCGAGGCGGTGGCGGACTACTCGGCCCTCATGGCCGCCTCCCAATCCCTCATCGCCGAGGACATCCTCGATGCCTATCCGATGCACCGGCACCGCCTGCTGATGGATGTGGGCGGCGGCGAGGGGGCTTTCCTCCGCACGGTCATGCGGGCGACGCCCGGCCTCGCCGTCCGGCTGTTCGACCTGCCGGCGGTGGCCGCCCGAGCCACGGAGCGTTTCGCGGCCGAGGGCCTGTCCCACCGCGCCGAAGCCCAGGGCGGCAGTTTCCGCACCGCGCCCCTGCCGAAGGGCGCCGACGCCATCTCCCTCGTCCGGGTCGTCCACGACCATGACGACGACACCGTCCGCCTGCTCCTGCGCGCCGCCTACGAGGCGCTGGGCGATGGCGGCACGCTCCTGATCGCCGAGCCGATGGCCGGGACGGCGGGGGCCGAGCCGGTCACCGACGCCTATTTCGGCTTCTACCTGCTGGCGATGGGAAGCGGCCGCTGCCGCCGCCCCGCCGAGCTGACCGCGCTCCTCCAGGAGGCCGGATTTCGCGAGTGCCGCGAGATCCCGACGCGGCGCCCGCTCCTCACCCGCCTGCTGGTGTCCAGACGAATTGACACGCTGCAGCGTAAGTAAGGCTTGACGAATAAAAGTGTCAATCTAGGATGACACATCGAACGAGCGCCGCACCCGTCGCCATCGGGTTGAGGCACGAGACAGGGGAGGGTCGACCACAATGCACGCGCTGGCCGTCCTCTTCGAACGCCCCGAACAGCTGTCGCTCGCCGAACTCGCCCTCGATGCTCCGGGCCCGGCCGACGCGGTGGTCGAGACCCTGTGGAGCGGCATCAGCACCGGCACCGAGCGCCTGCTCTGGACGGGCCGGATGCCACCCTTCCCGGGTATGGGCTATCCGCTGGTCCCCGGCTACGAATCGGTGGGCGAGGTGGTGGAAGCCGGCCCCGCCTCCGGCCTCGCCGTCGGGCAGCGGGTCTTCGTGCCCGGCACCCGCTGCTTCGGCCCGGTGCGCGGCCTGTTCGGCGGCGCGGCCTCGCGCCTGGTGAGCGACGGCGCGCGCCTCGTTCCCATCGATGCGGATTTGCGCGAACACGGCATCCTGATCGCCCTCGCGGCCACCGCCTACCATGCACTCCACGCGCGTCCGGAAGGCCGCTCGCTCATCGTCGGCCACGGGGTGCTCGGGCGGCTACTCGCCCGCCTGACACGGATCGCCGGCGGCGAGCCGGTGGTGTGGGAAACGAACGCGATCCGGGCCACGGGCGCGCAGGGCTACGAGGTCGTGCATCCGGATGCGGACGAAACCCGCGATTACGGTTCCATCACCGATGTCAGCGGCGACGCCGCGATCCTCGACACGCTGATCGGGCGGCTCAGGCCCGGCGGCGAGATCGTGCTCGCCGGTTTCTACGAGGCGCCGCTCTCCTTCGCCTTCCCGCCCGCCTTCCTGCGCGAGGCCCGCATCCGCGTCGCCGCCCAGTGGCGGCCGGACGATCTCGCCGCGGTTCTGACCCTGATCGAAGGGGGGCGTCTCTCCCTCGACGGGCTGATCACCCATCGCGAAACGGCGGCGCACGCGCCGTCTGCCTATCGCACGGCGTTCGGTGAGCCCGAATGCCTGAAGATGATCCTCGATTGGAGAGCCGCTTCATGAACATGCAGCTGAACGGAGCCGCACTCCTGCGCGCCGAAGCCGCCATCGAGCCGGATGCGGCCCCCGTCTCCGCGACCAAGGAGACGCAGATCATCGCGATCTACGGCAAGGGCGGCATCGGCAAGTCGTTCACGCTGGCCAATCTCAGCTACATGATGGCCCAGCAGGGCAAGAAGGTCCTGCTCATCGGCTGCGACCCGAAGAGCGACACGACGTCCCTGCTCTTCGGCGGCCGCGCCTGCCCGACCATCATCGAAACCTCCACCAAGAAGAAACTCGCCGGCGAGCAGGTCGCCATCGGCGATGTCTGCTTCAAGCGCGACGGCGTCTACGCCATGGAGCTCGGCGGCCCGGAAGTCGGGCGCGGCTGCGGCGGGCGCGGCATCATCCACGGTTTCGAACTGCTGGAGAAGCTCGGCTTCCACGAATGGGGCTTCGATTACGTCCTGCTCGACTTCCTCGGCGACGTGGTCTGCGGCGGCTTCGGCCTGCCGATCGCCCGCGACATGTGCCAGAAGGTCATCGTCGTCGGCTCGAACGATCTTCAATCGTTGTATGTCGCCAACAACGTCTGCTCGGCGGTGGAATACTTCCGCAAGCTCGGCGGCAACGTGGGTGTGGGCGGCCTCGTCATCAACAAGGACGACGGCACCGGCGAGGCCCAGGCCTTCGCCGCCGCCGTGGGCATCCCGGTCCTCGCGTCCATCCCGGCCGATGACGACATCCGCAAGAAGAGCGCGAATTACGAGATCATCGGCCGGCCCGAGAGCCCATGGGGCTCGCTCTTCGCGGATCTGGCCCAGAACGTCCACGACGCCGCGGCCAACCACCCGACGCCGCTCTCCCAGGACGGGCTCCTCGGCCTGTTCAAGGGCGAGGCCGTGGGCCGGGGCGTCACCCTGGTCCCCGCCACCTTCGAGGATATGTGCGGCACGGTTCAGGTCGTGAAGCCGTCCCTCGAAGTCGTCTACGACGAGGTCTGACGCGCATGGCCGTCTCCCTCGACATCGCCGATCTGCGCGCCCGCAAGGAGCGCCCCGCCTCGACCCTGGCTCCCGCCGCATTGCCTGCGGAGGCGGTCAATCTCGCCGCCACCCAGTCCGACGGGCTCGGCTGCCATTCCGGCAAGGACGCGATGCGGGCGGCCGCCGAAGCCGCCGGGATGTCGGAGACGCTGGAGCAACTTAAAAAAGACTACCCGCAGGGGCCGCACGACCAGCCCCAGAGCATGTGCCCGGCCTTCGGCTCCTTGCGCGTCGGCCTGCGCATGCGCCGCACGGCGACGATCCTGTCGGGCTCGGCCTGCTGCGTCTACGGGCTCACCTTCACGTCGCATTTCTACGGGGCGAAGCGCAGCGTCGGCTACGTGCCCTTCAATTCCGAAACCCTCGTCACCGGCAAGCTGTTCGAGGACATCCGCGAGGCGGTGTTCGACGTGGCCAAGCCCGCCGATTACGACGCGGTCGTCGTCATCAACCTCTGCGTCCCCACCGCCTCCGGCGTACCGCTCCGGCTCCTGCCGAAGGAGATCGACGGTGTCCGCATCATCGGCATCGACGTGCCGGGCTTCGGCGTGCCGACCCATGCGGAAGCCAAGGACGTGCTCGCCGGGGCGATGCTGAAATTCGCCCGCTCCGAGGCCGAGCAGGGCCCGGTCCAGGCGCCGCGCCTCGGCCGCTCCGAGCGCCCCAGCGTGACGCTGCTCGGCGAGATGTTCCCGGCCGACCCGGTGGTGATCGGCGGCCTGCTCGAGCCGCTGGGCCTCAGCGCCGGCCCGGTGGTGCCGACCCGCGAATGGCGCGAACTCTACGCGGCCCTCGACTGCGCGGCGGTGGCGGCGATCCACCCGTTCTACACCGCCTCGATCCGCGAATTCGAACTCGCCGGCCGTCCCATCGTCGGCTCCGCCCCCGTCGGCCATGACGGCACCGCCGATTGGCTCGACCGGATCGGCGAGGCCTGCGCCGTGCCGCGCGCCATTGTGGAGGCCGCCAAGAACCGGCTCCTGCCGCTGATCCAGGGGGCGCTGGCCGCCGCGCCTATCAAGGGCCGGATCACGCTGTCGGGCTACGAGGGGTCTGAACTGCTGGTCGGCCGGCTCCTCGTCGAGAGCGGCGCGGACCTGCGCTACGTCGGCACCGCCTGCCCGCGCACGCCCTATTCGGAGGCCGACCGCGACTGGCTGGAATCACGCGGCGTCATGGTGCGCTTCCGCGCCTCGCTGGAGGACGACCTCTCCGCCATGCGCGAGTTCCGCCCGGACCTCGCCATCGGCACCACGCCGGTGGTGCAGGCCGCCAAGGAGCGGGCGATCCCCGCTCTCTACTTCACCAACCTGATCTCGGCCCGCCCGCTCATGGGCGTCGCCGGCGCCGGGTCGCTCGCCAAGGTCATCAACACGGCGCTCGGCAACCGGCACCGGTTCGACGCCATGCGGGACTTCTTCGACGGGGTCGGCGAGGGCCATGCCGCCGGGATCTGGGAAGAGGTGCCGAAAGTCCGCCAGAACGTCGCCTCGGCGACGCGCGGAAAACCCTCCCACAACCCGATCGGGGAGATGGCCTGATGCTCGTTCTCGATCACGACCGGGCCGGCGGCTATTGGGGCGCCGTCTACGTCTTCACCGCCATCAAGGGGTTGCAGGTCGTCATCGACGGTCCCGTCGGCTGCGAGAACCTGCCGGTCACCTCGGTGCTCCACTACACCGACGCGCTGCCGCCGCACGAATTGCCCATCGTGGTCACCGGGCTGGCCGAGGAGGAACTCGGCCGCCACGGCACCGAGGCCGCGATGAAGCGGGCCCATGCCACCCTCGATCCGGGCATGCCGAGCGTGGTCGTCACCGGTTCCATCGCCGAGATGATCGGCGGAGGAGTGACCCCGGAGGGCACCAACCTCCAGCGCTTCCTGCCGCGCACCATCGACGAGGACCAGTGGCAGACCGCCGACCGGGCGATGTCCTGGCTCTGGCAGGAATACGGGGCGCGGAAATTCGCCAAGAAGGGCATCCCGGCAAGGCCTCCCCGCAAGGAGGGCGAGCGCCCCCGCGTCAACATCATCGGCCCGGCCTACGGCACCTTCAACATGCCCTCGGATCTCGCCGAGATCCGCCGCCTCGTGGAGGGGATCGGGGCCGAGGTGAACCTCGCCTTTCCGCTCGGCTCGCATCTCGCCGACGTGCCCAAACTCGTGAATGCGGATGCCAATATCTGCCTCTACCGCGAGTTCGGCCGCCTGCTCTGCGAAGCCCTGGAGCGGCCCTACCTGCAGGCGCCGATCGGGCTGCACGCCACTACCCGGTTCCTGCGCAAGCTCGGTGAGATCCTCGGCCTCGATCCGGAGCCCTTCATCGAGCGCGAGCGCCACACCACGATCAAGCCGGTCTGGGACCTGTGGCGCTCGGTGACCCAGGACTTCTTCGGCACGGCGAGCTTCGGCATCGTCGCCTCCGACACCTATGCGCGGGGCGTGCGGCGTTTCCTCGAAGACGAGATGGGCCTGCCCTGCACCTTCGCGATCTCGCGCCGGCCCGGCGCCAAGACCGACAACGCGGCGGTGCGGGACGCGATCAAGGCCAACCCGCCCCTCGTCCTGTTCGGTTCGTTCAACGAGCGCATGTACGCGGCCGAATGCGGATCGCGGGCGGTGTTCGTGCCGGCCTCCTTCCCCGGCGCCATCATCCGCCGCCATACCGGCACGCCCTTCATGGGGTTCTCGGGCGCGACCTACCTCATCCAGGAGGTCTGCAACGCCCTGTTCGACATGCTCTTCCACATCCTGCCGCTCGCCCGCGACATGGACCGGGTCGAGGCGACGCCGGCGCGAATCCACCGCGAACTGCCCTGGGACGAGGCCGCCCGCACCCTCCTCGACGACCTCGTCGAGACCCATCCGGTGCTGGTGCGGATCTCGGTGGCCAAGCGCCTGCGCGACGCGGCCGAACGGGCGACCCGGAATGCCGGGCAGGACCGCGTCGGCCCGGCCGAGGTCGAGCGCGCGCATGCGGACCTTACCCTCGGAGCGGCGGCATGAGCGCCCCCGCCCCACACCCTCTTTCCGGCTGGAGCGGCGCGGCGCCGTTTCCGTCGAGGACCGGCCTTCTCGCGAGGCCGACCGCCGCGGATCGTGGACAGGAGATTTCCGCCATGCAGTCGATGACCATGCCGTCCCGCCAGTCCCTTTCGCGTCCCGCCCCGTCGCGTCCGATGACGCGCCTGCAGCGGCACGCGCTGCAGTTCCGCCTCCTCCTGGTGGCGACCTATCCGTTCTTCCTCGCGGCGGCCGCGCTCCAGCGCCTCGTCCCGGCCCGGGCTCCGGTGGGCCATGGGCTCATCGCCCGGCGCTCGGTCTTCGGCGAGGCCAAGGCCATGGCCGAGTCGGCGATCCCCTTCGTCTTCATGGGCTGACGCTTTCCGGGGCCGGATCGCCCCGGGCCGATGCCCGCCCGATCCGGAACCCGAACGACCTCCCGTCCGACGAGGGGGGAACGACCGTCGCGAGCGCCGCTGCCGGCCCCCGCGACCTCACCCGCCGCGCGTGGACCACGCCCGGCCAGACGAAAGCGGAGGCTCACATCATGTCCAGTGGAATCGAGAAGGCGAGCAGCCTGTCCGGGCTGACCGAACCCGAAGCCAAGGAGTTCCACGCGATCTTCCTGACGAGCTTCATCATCTTCACGGCCATCGCCGTGGTCGCGCATATCCTCGTCTGGATGTGGCGCCCGTGGCTGCCCGGCCCCAAGGGCTACGCCGCCCTCGACACCGTCACGAGCGCCGCGCACGGCCTCGTCTCGATGATCTCCTGAGGAGGAACGCACCCATGCACAAGGTCTGGCTTCTCTTCGACCCGCGCCGCACGCTGGTGGCGCTCTTCACCTTCCTGTTCATCCTGGCGCTGCTGATCCACTTCATCCTGCTCAGCACCGACCGGTTCAACTGGCTGGAAGGCCCCAAGGCCCCGCGCGCCGCCAATGCGCAGACGCTGGTCCTGCCGACGATGCCCGCCTGACGGGGCGGGCCGGGATCACCCTCCTCCCCCTCCGGTCTCGGGCTCGCCCGAGACCCGCATGTCAGGTGCCCATATCGGGCAAGTCCGAGATGGGTGCGGGGAGGAGTTGGAGGTGGGGGTGATTGAGCGACCCTCCTACTGCGGAGGCTGGCGGCGCCACCCCCACCCCTGGCCCCTCCCCACAAGGGGGAGGGGGACGACGCGCACCCTGACGGATGCGCCCATCCATCAAGAATCGTGACCTGTGAAGCCGGGAGGTATTCGCGATGGCGATGCTGAGTTTCGAACGAAAATACCGCGTCCGCGGCGGCACGTTGCTCGGTGGAGACCTGTTCGATTTCTGGGTCGGGCCGTTCTATGTCGGGTTCTTCGGCGTCACGACGTTGTTCTTCTCGGTGCTCGGCACCGCGCTGATCGTCTACGGCGCGGCGCTCGGGCCGACCTGGAACATCTGGCAGATCAACATCGCGCCGCCCGACCTCAAATACGGGCTGGCGCTCGCCCCCCTCAAGGAGGGCGGCCTCTGGCAGATCATCACCTTCTGCGCCATCGGGTCGTTCGTCTCCTGGGCCCTGCGCGAGGTCGAGATCTGCCGCAAGCTCGGCATCGGCTACCACGTGCCCTTCGCCTTCTCGGTGGCGATCTTCGCCTATGTCTCGCTGGTGGTGATCCGGCCGTTCCTGATGGGCGCCTGGGGCCACGGCTTCCCCTACGGCATCCTCTCCCATCTCGATTGGGTCTCGAACACCGGATACCAGTACCTGCACTTCCACTACAATCCGGCGCACATGCTGGCGGTGTCGTTCTTCTTCACGACGACCTTCGCCCTGTCCCTGCACGGCGCCCTGATCCTCTCGGCCACCAATCCGGGCAAGGGCCAGGTGGTGAAGACCCCCGAGCACGAGGACACCTTCTTCCGCGACACGATCGGCTACTCGATCGGCACGCTCGGCATCCACCGGCTCGGCCTGTTCCTCGCCCTCTCGGCGGGCTTCTGGAGCGCCGTCTGCATCATCATCAGCGGCCCGTTCTGGACCCGTGGCTGGCCGGAATGGTGGGGCTGGTGGCTCAATCTCCCGGTCTGGCGCTGACGCGCGCCGCAGAATTCACGACGCGAAACCGGTGACCAATCCTGCGAAACCTGCTGAGCGGGGCACGACGACCATGGCCTACTATCAGAACATCTTCACCGAGGTCCAAGTCCGCTCCACCATTCCGGAACTCGGCGTTCCCGTCGATGTCGACCGGCGCTGGGGCACGCCGTTCCACAGCTACCTGTTCGGCCTGTTCGGCAACGCCCAGGTCGGCCCGATCTATATCGGCTATCTCGGCGCCCTCTCGGGCGTGTGCTTCCTCATCGCCTTCGAGATCGTCGGCCTCAACATGTGGGCCTCGGTGAACTGGGACCCGGTCCAGTTCGTGCGCCAATTGCCCTGGCTCGCCCTGGAGCCGCCGCGACCGCAATACGGGCTCAAGATCCTGCCGCCGCTGCAGGAGGGCGGATGGTGGCTGATCGCCGGCTTCTTCCTCACCGCCTCGATCCTGCTGTGGTGGGTGCGGCTCTATCGCCGCGCCCGGGCGCTCGGCCTCGGTACCCACGTGCCCTGGGCCTTCGCCTCCGCGATCTGGCTGTTCCTGGTCCTCGGCTTCATCCGGCCCATCCTGATGGGGTCGTGGAGCGAGGCGGTGCCCTTCGGCATCTTCCCGCATCTCGACTGGACCGCCGCCTTCTCGCTCCGCTACGGCAACCTCTTCTACAACCCGTTCCACATGCTCTCGATCGTCTTCCTCTACGGGTCGACGCTGCTCTTCGCGATGCATGGCGCCACCATCCTGGCGGTGAGCCGCTTCGGCGGCGAGCGCGAGATCGACCAAATCGTCGATCGCGGCACCGCCACCGAGCGCGCCGCCCTGTTCTGGCGCTGGACCATGGGCTTCAACGCCACCATGGAATCGGTCCACCGCTGGGCCTGGTGGTTCGCCGTGCTGACCACCCTCACCGGCGGCATCGGCATCCTGCTCACCGGCACGGTGGTCGACAATTGGTATCTCTGGGCGGTCAAGCACGGCGTCGCCCCGTCCTATCCGCAGGTCTATGCGCCGGTCGTCGATCCCTTGAGCATGCCGGGGGCGGTCCCATGAAGACGTTTTTCACTGTCCTCGCTGGCTCGATCGCCTTCTTCCTCACCGTCGCGATGTTCGGTCTGACCGACTGGGACCGGCCGCCCCTGGCGGTTCAGCAAAGCGGCTTTCGCGGCACGGCGATGGACCAGATCCATACCCGCGCCGGGGCGGCCGAGACGAAGGCGGCCAATGTCGCGCCGGCGCCGGCCGACCCGGCCGAGCCCGGCGAGGAACTCGCCGGCGCCACCTACGAGAATGTTCAGGTCCTCAAGAACGTCAGCGTCAACGAGTTCAACCGCCTGATGGTCTCGATGACCGAATGGGTCAGCCCCGAACAGGGCTGCACCTACTGCCACAACACCGAGAACATGGCCGACGACAGCCTCTACCAGAAGAAGGTCGCCCGCCGGATGCTGCAGATGACCCAGCACATCAACGAAAGCTGGAAGGACAACCATGTGGGGGGCACGGGCGTCACCTGCTTCACCTGCCATCGCGGCCAGCCGGTGCCGGCCCATGTCTGGTTCACCGATCCCGGCCCGAACCGGCCCGGCGGCTTCATCGCCCGCAACAACGGGCAGAACCTGGCCAAGGCCTCGGTGGGCCTCGCCTCGCTGCCCTACGACACGCTGACCGAGTACCTCGCCGACAAGACCATCGACAACAACGCCATCCGGGTGAACGCCACCACGGCGCTTCCCACCACCAAGGGCAAGCCGATCCAGGACGCCGAGAAGACCTACGGCCTGATGATCCACATGTCGGAGGGCCTCGGGGTCAATTGCACCTTCTGCCACAACACAAGGGCGATCTCGAACTGGTCGCAGAGTACGCCCCAGCGCACCACCGCCTGGCACGGCATCCGCATGGTGCGGGACATCAACGGCAATTACCTCGAGCCGCTGACCTCGACCTTCCCCACGGCCCGCCTCGGCGTGCTCGGCGACGTGCCGAAGGTGAATTGCACCACCTGCCACAACGGCCAGAGCAAGCCGCTCAACGGCGCTCAGGTCATCGGGCCCTATCCCGAACTGGCCAAATCCACCGAGACGGCGAGCGCGGCGGACCCTGCGCCGGCAGACCCGGCTCCGACCCCAGCGCCGCAATAGATTTTCGGGGATAGACAAAAGGGGTGGGTTCTTTGGGATCCGCCCCTTTTGCTTGCGCGGACGGGCACCACACCAAGTCCCAAGCGAGCCCGTCTCAGCGGGCACGGTCGAGCATCCCCTCACTCCGCACGTCTCCTGGATTCACACCTGCTCTTTCAGGCAGAGCGCGTCCCTCTCCCCCTTGTGGGGAGAGGTTAGGAGTGGGGGTGGCTCCGCTTGCCTCCGCACCCTGAGGGTCGCCCAACCACCCCCACCTCCAACTCCTCCCCACAAGGGGGAGGAGGGCTCGTCAGCGCAGCATGCGAAATGTGTGAATGCCGTAGCCCGGCCGGGAGAGGGGAGAAGAGCGTGCCCCATGGTTGCGGGAACCGCCGACCAGCCCTTCAGGCCACGGCGTGCTGTGTGACTCCGCGGCGTCCCGACCAGCGTTCCAGCACCTCGGGGATGCTGCCGGCACCCTCGGGGCGGCCGATATAGTAGCCCTGGCCCTCGTCGCAGCCTTCCTGGCGCAGGCGCTCGAACTGGATCTCGTTCTCGATCCCCTCGCCGGTGGTGCGCATGTGCAGGCTCAATCCGAGGCCGATGACGGCGCGGACGATGAAGGCGGATTCGTCGGCCGCGGTGATGTCGCGGACAAAGGACTGGTCGATCTTGATCTTGTCGAAGGGGAAGCTGCGCAGGTAGCTCAGCGACGAGTAGCCCGTGCCGAAATCGTCCATGGCGATCCGGACGCCGAGGCGTCGCAGGGCGTGCAGGGTGGCGAGGGTCGCGGCATTGTCCTTGAGCAGGACCGATTCCGTGATCTCGAGCTCCAGCCGCGCGGCGGGGAGGCGGCTGACGCTCAGCGCCTCCTTGACCGAATGGATGATGATGCCGTCCCGGAACTGGGCCACGGAGACGTTGACCGCGACCCGGATGCCGTCGGGCCAGCGCATGGCCTCGGTGCAGGCGGTGCGCAGGGCCCAGGCCCCGAGTTGCACGATGAGGCCGATCTCCTCGGCGACCGTGATGAAATCCCCCGGGGGAACGAGGCCCCGCTCCGAATGATGCCAGCGCATTAGCGCTTCGAACCCGCCGACGCGGCGGCCGCGAAAATCGTAGATCGGCTGGTAGAACATCTCGAACGCGCCCTGGGCCACCGCCTCGCGCAGGTCGAGTTCGAGGGCGCGGCGGGCCTGGAGCCGGATGTCCATCTCCACCTCGAAGAAGCGCCAGGTGCCGCGCCCATCGGCCTTGGCGCGGTAGAGGGCGACGTCGGCGTTCTTGAGGAGCTTGTCGCAGCTGGTGCCGTCGCCGGGCGCGAGGCAGATGCCGATGCTGACCCCGACCGCGACCTGCTGGCCGTCGAGCTCGTAGGGATTGCTCACCACGTCCACGATCCGCCGCGCCAGGATGGTGGCCTCCTCCGGGTAGGTCACGCCCGCGAGGATGATGGCGAATTCGTCGCCGCCGAGCCGGGCCACGGTATCGACCTCGCGCAGGCAGGCGCTCAACCGGTTGCCCACCGCCTTGAGGAGTTCGTCCCCGACCGGGTGCCCGAGGGTGTCGTTGACCTCCTTGAACCGGTCCAGGTCGAGGCAGAGCACGGCGAACATGCCGCCGCGCCCGAGATGGGCGAGGGCCTCCTCGATCCGCTCGCCGAACATGGCGCGGTTGGGCAGGCCGGTGAGGACGTCGTGGCGGGCCATGTAGGCGATGCGGGCATCGGCCTGGCGCCGCTCGGTCACGTCCTCGTAGGTGGAGACCATGCCGCCCCCGGCCACGGGCTTGTGCGTGACGGCGAGGACACGTCCGTTACCCATCTGGCGGAAGCCCGAACCGGCGGCCGAGATCTGCCGTCCCTCGATCTCGAAGACCGTGCCCTCCTCGGCCGAGGCCAGGTAGAGCGAGGCCACGTCCTCGTAGGGCGTGCCGAGCGGCAGGTCTTCCGGCGCGAGGTCGAACAGCTCGCAATAGCGCCGGTTGACGACGGTGAGGTGCCCCTCGGCGTCGAACAGGCACAGGCCCTGGGACATGTTGTCGAGGGCGGTGTCGAGGCGCAGGTTGGTCGATTGGAGATGCGCCTCCTGGACCTTCAGCAGGGTGATGTCGCTGCAGACCGCAATGAAGCCGCCGGTGCGGGTACGGCTGCGGCTGATCCGGAGCCAGCGCCCGTCGAGAAGCTGCGTCTCGCGCGGCGCCGCCCAATCGTCGTCGTCGGAGAGGAGCGTGCGGGCGAGCGCGTTGCCGTCGCGGGCGACCTCGGCGAGCGAGGTGTCCCGCGGCAGCGGCTCGTGACCGAATCCGAGGAAATCCTCCGCCTGCCCGTTGATGAGCGCGATCCGCCCGGATTGATCGACCACCACGATGCCTTCGAGGGAGGTCTCGAGGGCGTCGGCGAGATGCGCCTCCGCAGAAATACGCTGCGCGACCTCCTGCTCCATCGCCCGGCGGATGTTGTCGCGCATGACGCCCATGGAGGCGAGGAGGGCGCCGAGTTCGTCCGCGCTGCCGGACGGGATCGTCACGCTGAGGTCGCCGGCCGCGATCCGCGACGCGACCATGGACGCATCCGCCACCGGCCGCATGATGCGCCGCGCCAGCAGGAAGGCGACGAAGGCCGACATGGACAGGGCGAGCAGCGTGCCGAACAGGTTGATCTGCGTCTCGCGGGCGACGATGGCGCGCGCCTGCTGCCGGTAGATGAAACCGTCGCCGGCGGTGTGGTTGATGAAGAGGTCGAGATGCTCTTCGGCGGCGGCCGCATGCCGGTCGACGACGTCCCAATCGGCCTCCCTCGTCTCGCGGCCGGCGAGGACGGAGCGGGCGGCGTCCCAATCCTTCACCGAGCGCTCCACGGCTTGCGCCGCCTGGGTCGCGCGGCTCGACTGGGCCCGCTCGACCGCCACGGCGAGATCCTCGGCGAACACGCGGCTGAGGGTCTCGAGGCGGCCTTCGAGCTGCGTCTTCACGGCGGCATCGGCGCTCATCCGACGACGGGATTCCAGGGAGCGCATATTGGCGAAATCGGCGGCGGCGGCCCGCGCGTAATTGATCGACATGAGGGACTGGTCGAAGGTCCGGCTCACGAGTTCGTCGGCCCGGCGGATCCCCGAGGCCGCCGAGAGGCCGAGAATGCCCGTAATGGCGGTCATGATGAGAAACGCGATCAGAATTCGACCGCGGATAGTGCCGGCAAAAGAGACAGCCGTGGCGACCGGCCTCGGCCAGATCCTCTCGCCCGACTTGGCGGATTTCCCACCGTGAATAGAATTCATTAAGTGTGTCTCATCCGGCCCATCGTAAATTGTTCGCCTGTAATAGTTAAGCTGGGCTTGAAACCTTCATACAGCTTTGCCAATTAACAGCATATTTACTTGCCCCGGTGAAAATGCGAAAGGGCAAAAAATCATACCTACAGGTTGCATGAGACGCATCACTTCATTCAGCGCTGCCTTCGCCTTGGTCGCGACCGGCGTCGCCGCCTTTGCCCTCCATGCCTCGGCGGCCGGACAGGTCTACCGCATCTCGCAGAAGGGGCGGGCGTTCCAGCCGAGTGCGCTGGTCATCAAGAAAGGCGAGACCGTTCAGATCGTCAACGACGACGGCGACCTCCTGCATCACGCCTATATCGACTCCCCGACATTCCGCTACGATTCCGGCGATCAGGAGCCCGGCGGCAAGGCCGAGATCGTCTTCCCCGTGAGCGGGACCTTCGCCGTCCTGTGCGGCATCCATCCCAAGATGAAGCTGGCGGTCCGCGTCGACGGCAACTGACCGCGACGCGTCCCGGATGCCGGCCCGGGCTACAGCGCCCCGGCCGCCGACAGCGCGGCATGGGCGCCGTAATAGAGCCCGATGAAACTCGCGAGGGCGGCCCCGTATCCGAAGGGCATCGTCGCGAGCTGGCGGACCCGCAGCGGAACCCTGGCGTCGTCGGCGGCGATGGCCACCATCGCCACGATGATCGGGGAATGGCCGATCGCGTCGACCTTGCCGAATTCGAAGATCGCCGAGACGAAGGCCGCCGCCAGCACGATCGCCGCAACGCGGCGCACCAGGGGCGTGCAGAGCAGCCCGAAGGCGAGGGCGAATTCCACCGCACCGGCGGCCTTCATGAAGAAGGCACCGTCGAAGCCCATGGTCAGTTCCGGGCGATCGATGAAGAGCGGGTAAGACCATTGCGGATAGGCCCATTTCTCCACCGAGGCCCACATCAGCGTGACCGCCGCCGAGTAGCGGACGATGTCGAGGGGCCGGATCCCGAACAGCTCCCGCCGGAGCCCGGTCAAAGCGAGATAGGCGGCGACGCCGAGGAAGACGGGATAATCCGCGAGGTGGAAGACGCCGTAATTCGCCACCGCGATCCCGAACAGGACGACGATGCCGAGCGCCGACAGCGGCATCGTCTGCCGCCACAGGAACCCCGCCGCGATGGCGAGCTGGAACCAGGGCAGGGCGGTGCTGGTGGTGGTGAGCTCGGGCGTGAGGATGATACCGCCGAGCGACCAGAGCGACACGAAGAAGCCACCGCAGACCGCCCGGAACATCAGTTCGGTGTTCTCCCGCGCCCAGGCCGTGACCCGGTCGAGGGACCGCATCATCGCCTCGCCGAGGATCGTCCGCTCAAGCAACGCGCCGACGAACAGGGCCAGGAGAGAGACGACCACGAGCTGCTCGAAACTATCGCACAGTACCTCGCCGAGCCCGACGGGCGCGCCAGCGACGTCGAATGCACAGAACCATTTGACATGGGCACTGGCCCCAGTGGCGCTCGTGACGAGGACCAGAAGGGCAGCAGACATTGCACTTGGGCCGGGCAACCGACAACGCGCACTCATGTGGTGAAGCCTTAGCGAAATCTGGAGCGCCGACATTCGGCGGCCTTGAAGTCGTTCTACTTAGATTTTATCGATCGTGGAAGGATTTCGTTAATGATTTTTAAGCATCGTTAACGATCTCCCAGGCCGGCTACCCTACCGTGGCACAGACGATCCGCATCCCCGAGCGGTTGTGAAGCGGGGAGGCCAGCCGTGGGCTGCGCCGGTATCGCAAACCCACGTGACCAGGCACGAATCAATGGCCACGTCACCCCCGAGCAACAGCGTAGGCGCTCGTCGAGATTGTCGACGGGATATTTCGGCAAAAGCTGGTCTTCATCGAGGGTCGGCGCCTAAGCCCTCTCTCCGTATCAAGCAGAAAGGCTCTCGCGTGATTACAACACTCAGCCTGTCGACCCTGATCGCAGGCGGCAGCTTCGCTTATGCTTCGACGCGCGTGGCGGCGCGGGCCGCGACCTACGAGACCTGGGGCGGATCCCTGATGATCGTAGGCCTGTCGCTCGCCGGCGTCGGGTTGACGCTGTTCCGCTAGAACCTGGGCGGAATGGGACGATAACCTGTCGGCCGAGCCCGCCGCGATTTCCGCGGCGGCCCTCGCGACTGCGAAGCTGGCGTCGAAGTCTTAGTTCGACGCGGCCTTCTGCTTGGGTTCCGTGGCGGTCAGCGTGGCCAGGAAAGCCAGAAGATCGGCCTTCTCGGATTCCGAGAGGTTGAGCGGCCGGATCTTGGGGGAACGGCTCGGGCGTTCGATGCCGCCGCGATCGTAGAGATCGATCACCTCGCGCAGGGTCGCCACCGAACCGTCATGCATGTAGGGCCCGCGCTGCGCGACGTCGCGCAGGGTCGGGGTCTTGAAGGCGTATTGCAGGCCCTTCGATTTCGGGAACAGACGTCCCCGGCCGATATCGTCGTCCCGGCCGACGCCGATATCGTGGAACGATCCGTCGGTGAACGCCCAGCCGGAATGGCATTCGTGGCACCCGGCCTTGCCGTTGAACAGCGCGAAGCCCGCCTTTGCGGGGGCTTCCACCGCCGAGGCATCGCCGTCGCGCCAACGGTCGAACGGCGCGCTTCCCGACACGATGGTGCGCTGGAATGCGGCCAGCGCCCGCTCGATCCCGCCGCGCGTGACCTGACGATCCTCGAAGGTCGCGGCGAAGGCCGAGACGTAATCCGGATCGGCCCGCAGGCGGGCGATCAGCTCCTCTTCCGAGAGGTTCATCAGATTCGGGCCGGTGATCGGCGTGAAGGCGACGGATTCGAGGTCCGGAAACTTGCCGTCCCAGCCGAGCGGCGCGAACCAACCGACATTGAGCAGGGTCGGCGTGCGCAGCTTCAGTTCGATCCCGGGCTCGCCGATCGCCCGCATCCGCCCGTCGCCCCAATGGCGCGACGGCTCGTGGCAGGTGGCGCAGGAGATGGTGCGGGATTGCGAAAGGACCGGATCGAAGAACAGCGTCCGGCCGAGCTCGACCTGGGCCGGCGTATCGGGACCGCCCTCGGGCACCGGCAGTTCGGACGGGCGTGCAAAGGCGCCGCGCCACGCTGCCGCGTCGTCACTGTTGCTGTGAGTGGCGAACAGGCTCGCGCCGATCACCGCCGCCACCGAAACCGTCACGGCCACCTTGCTGAAAGCCAAGCCTGCCTTTCGAGTCATCCTGCTCTCCGACTGACCAGTCTAGGCGGTTCCGTTTAAGATTGTGTTGCCAATGCAGAATGAGACCGTGCCCGCGTCCTCACGCCGCGGCGTCGGTCCGGCGGTCGGGGGCGGGCGCGAGGAGAAGGACGACGGCTCCGGCGATCATGCACGTCACGGAGCCGAGGAGCACGCCGATCTTGGTTTCGGTCTCCAGACCGGGATTGTCCGCGAAGGCGAGGAGGCCGATGAACAGGCTCATGGTGAAGCCGACGCCGCAGAGCAGCGACAGGCCGTAGATCTGCCACCAGCCGGCATGGGCCGGGCGCTGGGCGAGGCCGAGTTTCACGGCGGCGAAGACCGCGCCGAACACGCCGATCTGCTTGCCGACGAGGAGACCGAGGGCCACGCCGAGGGTCACCGGATCGGACAGCATCGCCGGCGACATGCCGCTGAACGAGACGCCCGCATTGGCGAAGCCGAAGACGGGAAGGACGAGATAGGCCGACCAGGGATGGATCGCATGTTCCAGCTTGTGGAGCGGCGAAGCCGGGTCATCGGGCCTGGCGGGGCTCAGGCGCAGGGGAATGGTGAGCGCCAGGAGCACACCCGCGATGGTGGCATGGATGCCCGATTTCAGCACGAGGAACCATAGGACCGCGCCGAGGACGAGGTAGGGCGAGAGGCGGCTCACGCCCGCGCGGTTCAGCCCGAACAGGATCGCGACGACGACGCCCGCACCGGCGAGGCTCGGGAGCGACAGGTTGGCGGTGTAGAAGGCGGCGATGATCAGCACCGCGCCGAGATCGTCGATGATGGCCAGCGCCGTGAGGAACACCTTCAGCGAGACCGGGACACGCGATCCGAGCAGGGCGAGGATTCCGAGCGCGAAGGCGATGTCGGTGGCGGTGGGGATCGCCCAACCCCGCAGGGTCTCGGGCGAGGAGCGGTTGACCAGGACGTAGATCAGCGCCGGCGCGACCATCCCGCCCAGAGCCGCGATTCCGGGCAAGACCCGGTCCGGCCAGGTGCGAAGCCGCCCGTCCAGCACCTCGCGCTTGATCTCCAGCCCGACGAGCAGGAAGAACAGGGCCATCAGGCCGTCATTGACCCAATGCAGGACGGAGAGGCCGCCGACATAGGCGCCGAGCAGGGCGAAGTAGCTCGACGCGAGGGGGGAATTGGCGACGATCAGGGCGAGCACGGCGCTCGCCATCAGGATCAATCCGCCGCTGGCCTCGCTCCGGAGGGCGTTGCGCAGGGCGGAGAAGGGTCGGCGGGCAGGCGCGGTTTCCAGCATGGAGTACGCCTGCCAGTGGTCGAGCCCGACGGCAAGCCGTCAGAGCATCGGAACGGGCATGCGTTCCCGTCCCGATCGGCAACGCGCGCGGAACGCAAAGTCACCGATCAGAGGTCGATCGACATCGACAGCAGGTAGGTGCGCGGCGCCCCCTGGAAGAACGTGCCGAACGACGCCACGCCGGTCCAGTAATTCGTCCCCGTCACGTTCAGCACATTGGCGCGGAACGTCGTCCGGCGCCCGTCCAACAGGGTCGCGTAGCGAAGTCCGAGATCGAGACGGGCCCAATCCGGCAGGGCCTGAGCGTTCGCCGTATCGACGAATTGCCGCCCCGTATAGATGACAGCGCCGTTCAGGGTCAGGCCTGGGACCCAGGGCAGATCCCACTCCGCTCCGAGATTGAGTTGCACATCGGGTACGCCGATCGGCCGATTGCCCACATTGGCGGCCAGCGCGGATCGCGTGCGCACGCCGTCGAGCAAGGTGAGGCCGCCGAGGACACGCAGCTCCGGTGCGATCTCGCCATAGACGTTGAACTCCAGGCCGCTCACGGTCTGTTCGCCGGTTTGGGCATAGCGGCTGTCCGGGCTCAGTTCGCCGATGGGCCGCGTGATCTGGAAGGCGCTGAAGGAGGTGCCGATCCGGCCGAAATCCACCTTCACGCCGGCCTCGACCTGTTGCGCGACGTAGGGCGCCAACACCTCCCCGAAGTTGGTCGCGGTGGCCGGAGCGATGTCGCCACGGCTCAGACCCTCGATATAGTTGCCGTAGAGGGAGATGTTCTCCCAGGGTCGTACGACGAGACCGAAGAGGGGACTGGTCGCGCTCTGGTCGTAGGACGAGGCCAGGGTGCCCACGTTCGAGACGTAGTTGCGGGCCTCGATACGCTGCTGACGCACGCCCACCGTGAGGAGAATGCGCTCATCGAGAACGGACATCGTGTCCGCCACCGAAACCCCCGTCAGCGTAGTGTCGGACAGGCGCGGCCGAGACGACGAGATGACCGGAGCGATGTAGGGGGCGAGGACGGGATTGTAGATGTTCGACAGATAGCTGCCGCGCACGGCGGAAAGATCCCGTCCCGTATCCTCGGTGTAGACCGAGGTCTGTACCGCGAAGGCGTGGCGGATGAATCCGGTCTCGAACTTGGTCCGGATGCCCGCGTCATAGGTGAGCCGGTCGACGCCGAGATTGTAGTATTGCGGGGCCGTCGTGGTGTCGCCGAGGACATTAGTGACGGTCGGTGCGGACGCGAAGTAACGCTCGACACCCGTTTGCGAACCGCCGATGTCGCCGAAGAGGGTGATCTGGTCGCTCAGGTCGTACTCCATACGCAGCAGACCGCCGCGATCGTCCACCTTCGAGTACTCCCAGGGTTGGCTCACGTTCATACGACCGTCGGCGGCCCTCGGTACGGGCACGCCGGCCCTGAGAAGGAAAGGACGCAGGGGTGCGGTGAAGCGATCGTTCTGCGCCAGCAGGTAGAGCCACGCTCGGAAGCGGTCCCCCTGGAAATCGAGGGCGAGCGACGCGACCCCCGTCGTCTCGGATTGGCGGTCGATGGGCGTGTCGCCGCCCCGCAGGCTGCCGACGAACCGCGCGCCCCATTCCCGGTTCGCGCCGTACCGCCGCGCCATGTCCAGTTGGCCGCCGCCGCGTGCGATCGAACCGTAATCGAGGGTGACACGCGTCAGATCCTCGCCCGCACGTTTGGGAACCACGTTGATCACGCCCCCGATTCCCCCGTTCGGGGCGACCCCCGAGAGTGCCGCCGAGGGGCCCTTCAGGACTTCGATGCGCTCGGCATAGTCGGTGAGGACACGCAGGCTCGGCGCGACGCCGTAGATCCCGTCGAAGGCGATCTCGCCGCTGGTCCCCTCGTTGATGGGAAAGCCGCGGATGGAGAAAGAGTCGAAGGGCGCGCCCGTCGTCTGCGTGGCCCGGACGGAGGGATCGAGGATGAGTGCCTCGGAGACGGTGCTCGCCTGCTGGTCCCGGATGAAGCGGTCCGTGTAGCTCGTGACGTTGAACGGCGTTTTCGCCGTGTCGACATTGCCGAGCAAACCGATCCGTCCCCCCCGTGCGACTTGGCCCCCGGCATAGGGGGCGGACAAGCGTGAGGCGGCCGACATCGAATCCGCGGCGCTCGCGCGCTGCGCCTCCACCGAAAGCTCATCGAGGAGGACACCTCCCGGCGGCGCCGTCGGCGCTTCGAGTTGGACGAAGCGCGGATTGACGAGCGTGATGGTCGACGTACCGGCCGAGCGATACGTCAAACCGGTGTTTTCCAGCAGCTTGGCCAAGGCCTCGAGAGGCAGGAAATCGCCGGCGGCACCCGCCGTGACGAGATTTTCGGTCAGCGACGTCTTGTAGGCCAGCTTGAGCTGCACCTGTTTGGATAGGGCCGCGAGTGCCGGCTCGAGCGGGCCGGCCTCGATGGAAACCCTGACGCGGATCGTGGTCTGTTCGGCGGAATGCTCCGCCATCCGTGTCGAGCCCGGGACGAGGTCGAACCGGGGCAGGGTTTGAAAGAGCCGGCGCGCGGTGGAGGGCTGCTGAGCCGCCGCGACCTGGTTCATCGCGATGAGCGAGACGCCGATCCACGCTCCCCGCGCGAGCCAGCGCGCCCCGACATCTCGATCCTGCATCACCATCATCGGCCCCATCCGTCCAAAACCGGGGCGGTGCGCTTCGCGCTTCTTCGTCCCTGCGGAGATAGACCGTCGACCGGCGCATCTCCTGACGTCCTCCCCGAAACTTTTTTCGCGCGTCGGACAAGGGCGGCTAACGCACCAGGATCACGAACGGCGTCAGGCGGGTGACGCGGATTCCCATCGTGGCGACCAGCACGTCGAGCGCCTCGTCGGTATCGCGTGGATCGAGCGTGCCGCTGAAGCGCCGCTCGCCGACGGAGGAATCCATCAGCAAGATCCGGCCGCGCCGATAGCGCTCGAGTTCGGCGATGACCTGCCGGAGGCTTTGGCCGGAGAACGAGAGCTTACCGTCTCGCCACGACATCGCCTCTGCGACATTTCCCTGCCGCGCGACGGGGCGGTCGCCCGCGTCCCGGAACGCGACCTCACCCGGATGGAGGAGTGCGTGACCGACGGCCGTCGAGACATCGACACGCCCCTCGGCAACGCCGACGGGATCGGCGGCTCCATCGACCCGCACGTAGAAGCGGGTTCCGACAGCGCGGGCACTGACACCGTTCCCGCGCACGATGAAGGGACGCCGCGGATCGGGCACGACATCGAACACCGCTTCGCCTCGGAGAAGATCGACGGCGCGCTCCTCGGCCGTGAAGCGCAACGCGACCGCCGTGTCGGTGTTGAGGTCGATCCGGCTCCCATCGACCAGGGTGCGGGTTTCGATCTCGCCCACGCCCGTCCACGCATCGGCCCGCAGGCGATCGATCAGACCGAGCTGAGCCCCCGCGATTCCGGCGAAGGCGATCGCCACGACGGCGCTCAGCCCCACGGCCCGCCTGGACTTACGCTCGCGCGGATCGGGCACCTGGCCCATGGTCCGACGCCACGTCTCCATCTCCGCATAGGCTTCGGCATGGGCCGGATCGGCCCTGCGCCAGACCTCGAAGGCCTTTCGATCTGCACTGCTCGCATCGGCCGAGGTAAGCCGTACGACCCAGAAGGCGGCGGCCTCATAGACGGGATCGTCCTCCCCTCCGGGCGATGCATCCGGTGAGATGCGCTCGTTCATGCCGCTCTATCGATGTGCCGAGGGGGGATAGGCCGATCCGGTCCTTCATAGCGGACATGCCGGATCGCAAGCTCCCGATATACGGGGTCGTAGCATCGCAACACTAGAAGAAGTCGGCGCAGCGACGGCGTGTATGAAGCAGCGCCTTCATGAGGTGCTTCTCGACCATGTTGCGGCTGATGCCGAGCCGCGCTCCGATCTCTCCGTTCGCGAGTCCATCGAAGGCACTGAGCAGAAAGACCTCCCGGCACCGTGGCGGCAGCTCGTCGATGGCGGCCGCGACCAAGCGGAGCTGCTGGCGCGCGACGACCTGCTCCTCCGTGCGGATCGTCTCGTCGACACCGCTGGCGAGGTGGACGTCCGTCACCTGCCGGAACAGATCGGCCTCGAACCGGCGACGCTTCCCCAAGCTGTTGGCGACGTTGCGGGCCACGAAAAACAGGAAGATCGGCGGGTGCTCGATCTCGGTCCTGTTGAGCGCCTTGATGAGGCGGAGATAGGTTTCCTGCATCGCATCGGCGGCGTCGGCGGGATTGTCGAGCAGCCGAAGCAGAAAGCGTTGAAGCTTCAGACCCTCGCTACGATGCAGCGCATCGACTGAAACCGTTGGCATGATACCAGTACCACCCACTTTGGATCATGGCAGCATCGCTTGATGACCGTGCCTCCGAGCAAAGAAGCGAGTCGCTCATTATGCAAGCCGGGTGGTACTTTGTATGTTTTCTAAATAACTCGTCTTTCAAGTGAGCAAACCTTTGTCTTTTCGGGACAAATGTTCTCCCGAACGACATTTCTAAACTACAGCTCGTTTCCGGATTGGCATCAATTCGTCGTAGTGTTGCAGCGCCACAACAAGACGGATCGAGGTCCGTGGCTGCGGCATGGCCGTTCGGTTGCCCCTCGCATGGCCCGTCAGTCCGCCGCTCTCCCCTTCTCCACCTCCGTCTGGCGCGCCTTCTGGTGCAGCAGGTTGAGGATCAGCGCCGTCCAGCCGGTCTGGTGCGAGGCACCGAGGCCGCGGCCGGTATCGCCGTCGAAGAACTCGTGGAACAGCAGGGCCTCCTCGGCGCCGGGCGCGGAGGCGATCGGCGGGCGATCGCCGAAGGCCGGGCGCTTTCCGTCCTCGCCCTTGGCGAAGAGGGAGATCAGGCGGTCGGTGAGGGCGTCCGCGATGGCGTTGAGGGTCAGGAACGTGCCCGATCCCGTCGGATATTCCACCACGAAATCGTCGCCGTAATAGGAATGGAACCGTCGCAACGCCTCGACGACGAGGTAGTTGATCGGCATCCAGACCGGGCCGCGCCAGTTCGAATTGCCGCCGAACATGTTCGATGTGGAGTCGGCCGGGTCGTACCGAACCGTGAACGCGTCGCCGAACCCGTTGAGGGAATAGGGCCGCTCCAGATGCGCCTTCGACAGGGAGCGGACGCCGTGGGTCGAGAGGAACTCAGCCTCGTCGAGCATGCGCCGCAGCAGCGCCTTCATCCGGTGGCCGCGCAGGAGCGACAGCAGCTTGCGGTCGCCGACGCCGCCCTCGTCCCAGCGCGAGACGAGGCAGGCGAGGTGGGGGCGGTTCTCGAGGAGCCAGTTCAGGCGCCGGGCGAAATCCGGCAGCCGCTGCAGCACCGAGGGTTCGATCACCTCGACGGCGAAGAGCGGCACCAGCCCCACCACGGAGCGGACCCGCAACGGCAGCATCCCGCCGCCGGGAATGTCGACCTCGTCGTAGTAGAACTCGTCCTCCTCGTCCCACAGGCCGAAGCCCTCGCCGCCCATATCGGTCATCGCCTCGGCGATGAGGAGGAAATGCTCGAAGAACTTCGAGGCGGTGCTCTCGTAGACGTCGTTGTGGAGCGCGAGTTCGAGGGCGATGCGCATCATGTTGAGCGAATACATCGCCATCCAGGCGGTGCCGTCGGCCTGGTGGATGCGGCCGAAGCCGGGCGGCGGCCGCGACCGGTCGAACACGCCGACATTGTCGAGGCCGAGGAAGCCGCCCTGGAAGACGTTGCGGCCGTCGGCATCCTTGCGGTTCACCCACCAGGTGAAATTGATCAGGAGCTTGTGGAAGACGCCTTCGAGGAAGGCGAGGTCGCCGCGCCCGCCGCGCCGGTCACGGTCGATCTCGAACACCCGGTAGGTGGCCCAGGCATGGACCGGCGGGTTGGCGTCGCCGAACTCCCATTCATAGGCCGGAAGCTGGCCATTGGGGTGCATGTACCATTCGCGGGTGAGGAGCAGGAGCTGCTTCTTGGCGAAATCCGGGTCGAGCAGCGCCAGCGGCAGGCAGTGGAAGGCGAGGTCCCAGGCCGCGAACCAGGGATATTCCCACTTGTCCGGCATCGAGAGCACGTCGGACCCGGCGAAATGACGCCAGTGGATGTTGCGCCCGCCATCGCGCTCGTGGGGAGGGGCGGGCTGGAGCGGATCGCCCTTCAGCCAGAGCCGCACATCGAAGCAATAGAACTGTTTCGACCAGATCAGCCCGGCGGCGGCCTGCCGGAAGATCGCGCGGGAATCCGCATCGGCGATCCCGTCCTGCAACGCATCGTAGAACGCATCCGCCTCGGCGACGCGGCGCAGCAGGATGGCGCCCTCGTGGTCGACCGGACGGGGCCGCGATCCCGCCGACAGCCTCAGGGTGACCCGCCGGGTTTCGCCGGGCGCGAGGCGGAAGGCGTAATGCAGGCCGAGCTTGGTGCCCCCATCCCTCCGCACGGCGGATTCGTCGCCCCCGACGATGGCCGCGTGGAGCCCATCCTTGAACGGGCCGGCGGCATCGGGCTGCCAGCCATGCAGGCGCAGGTTGGTGTCGTTCTCGCAGAACAGCACCTCGGGCTCGCCGTCGAAGGAGAGGCGGTATCGGCCGAGGCGCGGATGCTCGCAGGCGATGCCGCCATCGGGCTGGACCGCCATGCGCGGGCGCGATTCCGCCGGTCCCTCGCGCCACGACCAGATGTTGCGGAACCAGAGCTGGGGCACGACGCGCAGGTCGGCGGCGTCCGGACCGCGGTTGGTCACGGTAATGACGACGTGGATGTCGTCGATATCTTCCTTGGCATATTCGACGGTCACGTCGAAGAACCGGTCCCCGTCGAAGATTCCGGTCGCCTCGATCTCGTATTCGGGCTGGTCGCGGCCACGGCGCAGCCCCTCGCGGACGAGGTCCTCATACGGGAAGGCGGCCTGCGGATAACGGTAGAGGAACTTCAGGTAGGCGTGGCTCGGGGTCGCGTCGAGGTAGTGATAGACCTCCTTGACGTCCTCTCCGTGATTGCCCTCCTCGTTGGTCAGGCCGAAGAGCCGTTCCTTCAGGATGTGGTCCCGGCCGTTCCACAGGGCGAGGGACAGGCACATCTGCGCACGCTCGTCGCAGATCCCCGCCAGCCCGTCCTCGCCCCAGCGATAGGCGCGCGAGCGTGCCTCCTCATGCGGCAGCGAACGCCAGGCATTGCCGTCGCGGCTGTAATCCTCCCGCACCGTCCCCCATTGGCGCTCGGCGAGATACGGCCCCCACAGGGACCATGCGCGCTCGCCCCGCGCCTGCTCGGCGATGCGGCGGCGTTCGGCCCAGCCGTCGAGCTCGCTCACGCCGATTCCCCTCGTGCCGGACCGGGCCCGCGGGCCTCGCCGAACGGACACGACCGGCGCGCGACCGGCGACGGCTGGCGAAGGCGGGGGATCATGCGGCAACACACGGATAGCGGCTTATGGGCGGTCATCGGTCCCGATGGGCTTTGGCTCAGTGGGAGCCGAGATGCACCATTAGCGCCAAGCGCGGATAAGTCTCCGAGGAACATTCCGTCAGGGGCGGTCCTCGCCCCCCCCGCCGGAGAATGGGTCACGCAGGCGTCACGGAATGGTGCGCGTGGTCCGGCGCGAAAACCGGCGGCGATGGGCGGAGCACTCTGCTAGCCTGCGCCACCGCCACGACAGCCTGATTCCGGTGCCATGACCAGACCACGCACGAACACGGCCCGCACGCTCGGGCTCATCGCATGCCTCGCCCTGGCGCCCGCTCACGCGCTGGCACAATCGGCGACGAATCTCGAGGCCCTGCGCGGGCTGGCGCCGGTGAGCGCCCTGCCGGCGACGGCGGAGGGCAAGGCTGCGCTGGCGGCGAACCTCACGGTCACCGGCGACATCCAGATGGGGCGGCACCCGCAGCCCCTGCTGCTGCCCTTCGCCGAGCAGCAGCGCCTCGCCCTGCGCGATTGCTTCATCACCGACGGCAACGCCACGCAGCTCGCCGACGGCCTCGGCACCGCACTGGGAGATGCCTACCAGGCCAAGGCGCGCTACGAGGACTTCAAGACCTTCACCAGTGTTTCGGGCAGTCTCGCCCGCCTGATCGGCTACACCAACAACATCACCAAGTCGGATTCGAATGCGGGGAAGTACTTCTTTGCCAATGCGACGACGAATGGCGAGGCCCCCGTCTCCGAACCCGCCCGCGCCATTCTCACCAAGGTCGGCGGCACGACGGATGTCTTCGGCAAGACCTATGGCCGTCCCGCCGGAACGCCGGGTGCCGACGCCTTCGGCAATTCGCGCCCGTTCCAGACCGAGCCGAGCCTTCTCGCCTATCGCGGCGAGGATTATTTCGGCGCCGCCTCCCACAGCATGGACTGGCTGCGCGGGCCGAAACAGAACCTGACGGACAGCCCGTCCTATCCGAGCGGCCACACCACCTACGGCTACACGGAATCGCTGCTCCTCGCCCTGCTGGTGCCCGAGCGCTACCAGCAGATGATCGCGCGCGGGGCCGAGTACGGCAACAACCGCATCGTGGTCGGCGCCCATTACGCCATGGACGTGCTCGGGGGCAGGGCGGTGGCACTCCATGCCGTCGCCCATCTGCTGGCCAACGACCCCGCCTATGTGGGTCAGACCCGCGCGAACCCGGCCATCGACAACGAGATGAGCCGCGCCACCGACGGCGCGGTGACGATCTCCGACTATCCCGAGGCCCTGAAAGCGGCGCGCGCGGAACTCCAGGCCTTCCTTCGCGAGGGCTGCGGCGACACGGTGGCCGCCTGCGCCGCCGCCGACCGGAGCCGGTTCAAGGATGCCGCCGCCAACGGGGCCTTCTATGCCTCCACCCAGACCTACGGCCTGCCGGTGGTGCATCGGGACCGGTCAGGCCAGCCGGTGGATGTCGCGCGGGTCGCGCCGGAGGCCGGACACCTCCTCACGGCCGCCTTTCCGGCCGTGACCCTGGACGAGGCCAACGCCATCCTCACCGCCACCCTCGGCCCGGCCGGCGGCTTCCTCGACAACGGCTCGGTCTTCGGCCTGTATTCCCGCCTCGACCTCTATGCGGCAGGCGGCAAGGCAGCGGCCCTCGCCGCGAGCCGGCGCGCCACCGCGCCGTAGCGTTTCGCGCCTGCGGGACGAGCGGTTCTAGACCGCCGCCATCCCGCGGGCGTTCAGGCTTTCTTAGCCATGCCACGGGAGAATGCCGCGTCGCCAACCCGTCGCGAGGACATCGTTCGTGCTCGACCTCATCCTCTACATCAGCGCCTCGGTCTGTGCCGTCGGATGCCTGGGACTCTGGGCGCTGCGCGAGCCGCCGGTCTCCTATCCGCGGGTGGAATGGGACGAGGACGCACGCGGCTGAATACCGCCGCCGTCCCCGCGCTCGCGCCAGGGGGCAGGGCGATCGAGGGATGCGCGACAGTCTCCCCAACCTGAGTTAGGGAGCCGACCGCGCGTTCGCCCGTTGGGGTCCTCGAAGCCCGAGTGAATGCGGCGGCCGGATGGGAACGGGCAGTATGGAGGACGACATCGATCGGCTGCGGCGGCGCGAGGCCGAACTCGAGGCCGAGATCGCGCGGCTGAAAGCGGAGATCGCGTCCGGCATCCATTCCCCGGACAGCGGCCAGAAAACCTCGGCGGCGGGGCCGGAACTGCTGTTCACGGCGGCGGAGAAGACCCGCATGCCGCAGATCATCACCGACCCGAACCAGCCCGACAATCCCATCGTCTTCGCCAACCGCGCCTTCCAGGACCTGTGCGGCTATTCGGCCGAGGAACTCGTCGGGCACAATTGCCGGTTCCTGCAGGGGCCGGGAACCGACCCGGCCGACGTGGCGCGCCTGCGCGACGCCATCGCGGCGCGGCGCGACGTGGTGGTCGAGATCATCAACTATCACCGCGACGGAACGCCGTTCCGCAACGAGCTCTATGTCAGCCCCGTCTTCGACCGGAACGGGCGCCTGCGCTACTTCTTCGGCAGCCAGCTCGACGTCACCCGCTTTCGCACCGAGGAGGGCAAGCTCGCCGAGAGCGAGTCCCGCTACCGGACGCTGTTCGACGCCATCGATGCCGGGTTCTGCATCGTTGAAATGCGGTTCGACGCCACGGGCCGCGCCATCGATTACCGCTTCATCGAGGTCAATCCCGCCTTCGAACGGCAGGCCGGCCTCGGCGACGTCGAGGGCCGCTGGGTCAGCGAAGTCATTCCCGGCATCGAACCCCGCTGGCTCGAAACCTATGGCGAGGTCGCGCTGAGCGGCAATCCCGTGCGGTTCGAGAGCGGGGCGGTGACGCTGGGCCGCTGGTTCGACGTGCACGCCCTGCGCATCGGGGAGCCGGTCCAGCGGCGCGTCGCCATCCTGTTCAACGACATCACCGACCGGCGCGAGGCCGAGACCGTGCTGAGGACGACGGCGCGCGAGCGGACCACGGAGCGCGACCTCGTCTGGCGCGCGAGCCGCGACCTCCTGGTGATCTGCGGCTTCGATGGAATCTACCGGTCGGTCAATCCGGCCTGGAGCGAGATGCTGGGCTGGCCCGCCGATTCCCTGGTCGGCGCGCGGTTCGACGCTTTCGTGCATCCCGACGACCGCAAGGCGGCCGAGCAGGCCATGGACCGGTTGCGGAGCGGCGCCATCCTCGACAACCTCGACATCCGGCAGCTGGCGGCGGATGGCAGCGAGCGTTGGGTCTCCTGGAACGCGATCCCGCAGGGTGACCATTTCTACGCCGCCGGCCGCGACGTGACCGAGCGCAAGGCCCTGGAGGAGCAGCTCCGCCAATCGCAGAAGCTCGAAGCCGTGGGCCAGCTCACCGGCGGTGTCGCCCACGACTTCAACAACCTGTTGACCGTGATCCGGTCCTCCACCGACCTCCTGCGCCGGCCCGACCTGCCGGAGGAGCGCCGGCGGCGCTATGTCGACGCCATCTCGGATACGGTGACGCGCGCGGCCAAGCTCACCGGCCAGCTCCTGGCCTTCGCCCGTCGGCAATCCCTGACTCCCGAGGTCTTCGACGTCGCCAAGGGCGTGGCCTCCGTGGCCGACATGGTCGGCACCCTCACGGGCGCGCGCATCCAGGTCGTGACCCAGATCGAGACCGGCCGGGACGATGCGGGACAGCCGCTGGCCTGCCTCATCGACGCCGATCCGAGCCAGTTCGACACGGCGCTCGTCAACATGGTCGTCAACGCCCGTGACGCCATGGACGGCGAGGGCCGGCTGACCATCCGGGTCCGCCGCGCCACGACCATTCCGGCCGTGCGGGCGCATCCCCGCATCCGGGGCGATTTCGTCGCCGTCTCCGTCGCCGATACCGGCTCGGGCATCGCGCCCGAGATGCTGGACCGGATCTTCGAGCCGTTCTTCACCACCAAGGGCGTGGGGCAAGGCACCGGCCTCGGCCTGTCTCAGGTCTTCGGTTTCGCCAAGCAATCGGGCGGCGAGGTCGTGGTGGAAAGCCGCCTCGGCCAGGGCACGACCTTCACCCTCTATCTGCCGCGCGCGGCGGGCGAGGCCGTGGCGGCCGAGCCGGTGCGCGAGCCGCCGCCCCTGGCCGAGCGGCACGGCACCCGCGTGCTCGTGGTGGAGGACAACGCGGAGGTCGGTGCCTTCGCGACCCAGGCCCTGCAGGAACTCGGCTACGTCACGCATTGGGTGACGGATGCGCAGCAGGCCCTCGACGCCCTGGCGCGCGACTCCGCCGGTTTCGAGGTGGTGTTCTCCGACGTGGTCATGCCGGGCATGAACGGCATCGATCTCGGCCACGCGATCCGCCGCAAATGGCCCGATCTGCCGATCGTGCTCACCTCGGGCTACAGCCACGTCCTCGCCGAGGAGGGCAGCCATGGGTTCGAGCTCCTGCGCAAACCCTATTCGGTGGCCGACCTGTCGCGCATCCTGCGGCTCGCCGTCTCGCGCTGAGGCCGGGGACGGACGGGCGCGACCGGCCGACGCGGAAACATTCGCTGCAGCGCAACGTTCCTTTCTCATCACAGCCGGCGCGCGGCCGACCTGGCACTCTGCCGGGCCTTTTGCCGTCGCGTAGCCTGCCGGCTTTGCCCGACATCGCGGGCGCCTCGGCTCGGCCTGTCCTTCCACGCCGGCCAAGGCCGCACGCCACGCATAACCGTACGGACATCCGCATGAGCATCGCCTCCGCCCTCGGCCTGACATCCTCGAAAAAGGTCCGCTACGCCTTCGTCGCCCTCGGAGACATCACGCAGGAAGCCATGCTGCCCGGCGTGAAGTACACCGGCAATTCGGAGGTCGTCGCCTTCGTCACCGGCGACCCGGAGAAGGCGCGCGGCGTCGGCGCGCAATACGGCGTGACCGAATCCTATGGCTACGAGCAGTTCGACACGCTGCTGGCCTCGGGCACGATCGACGCGATCTATCTCGCCACGCCGAACTGGCGTCATGCGGAGTTCGCGGTGCCGGCGCTGAAGGCCGGCATCCATGTCCTCGTCGAGAAGCCGCTGGAGATCTCGGCGGAGAAGTCGAGAGAGATCATCGCGGCGCAGAAGGCCTCCGGCGCCAAGCTCATGGTGGCCTACCGGCTGCATTTCGAGCCCTGCACCCTGGCGACCATCGACCTGATCCGCTCCGGCCAACTCGGTGACCTCCTGACCTTCTCCTCGACCTTCACCCAGATGGTCTCGCCCGAGAACCACCGGGCGACGAGCGGCATCGAAGCGGGCCCGATCTTCGATATGGGTCCGTATCCGATCAACGCCGCCCGCTACATCTTCGGCGACGAGCCGACGGAGGTGGTCTCGGCCGTGGGCATCCGTCACCCCGACGCCGGCCTCGGCGATTTCGACGATACCGTCGCGGTGACGCTCCGTTTCCCGCAGAACCGCATCGCGCAGTTCGTGCTGTCCTATTACGGCAATACCCTCGACAGCTATTCGGTCGTCGGCACCAAGGGCAGCGTCGAGGTCAACCCGGCCTACATGTACGGCAAGCCCCTGGAGCACACCGTCACGATCGGCGAGGACAAGAGCCACGCCAGCTTCAAGAACACCGATCATTTCGGCGGCGAGCTGAAGTACTTTTCGGATTGCATTCTCGAGGACCGTGAGCCCGAGCCCGATGGCGAGGAAGGCCTCGCCGATCTCCGTGTGATCGAAGGCATCGTCCGCGCCCTGCAGACCGGCACGTCTCAGACCCTCGAACCCTTCACCCGCACCAAGCGCATCGACCCGAAGAGCCAGGAGCAGACGCTCTCGGCACAGAAATCGCCGGAGCTCGTCAACACGTCGAATCCCGGAAAGGGCAAGGACAAGGTTCCGCTCAACTAGCCCGGCCGTTTCCAGACCGCCCCCGTCCCTCGCTCCACAAGTCCCGTAATGAATGACCGAGCCCAGGCGGGCACCGACCTCACCGTCGATGCACGGTGCAACTCCCGCGAGGCGTCGTCCTCGCGGGACGGACCCGTTCGCATCGATCCCGAGGGCACGGAATATCCGATCCAGGATTACGCCCCGCTCGGCGATGGCCGCTCCGTCGTCCTCGTCGGCCCGGACGGCGCGGTGGCGTGGTGGTGCGTCCCCGAGATGGATTCGCCGCCCCTGTTCGACCGGCTTCTCGAGCCGGAGAACGGCGGCTATTTCCAGGTTCGGCCCGATGGCCCGTTCACGATGGAGCGGCGCTACCGCACCGACAGCAACGTGCTGGAGACGGTCTTCACCACCGCGACCGGCACCGCACGCGTGACCGAATCCCTCAACAGCAGCCGCGCCGGCCGCCTGCCCTGGTGCGAACTCGCGCGCCGGCTCGAAGGCGTTTCCGGTACGGTGACGTTCCGGATCCGCGCCGTCTTCGGCACGCGCGGCGACACCCTCTCGCCCTGGCTCCAGCCGACGCCCAATGGCTGCGTCTTCCATGTCGGCCCTGTGCTCGGGGTGATCCGCTTCAGCGACAACGTCCGCGTCATCGAGGAGGAGGACCGCACCATCGCCGCCACGGTGACGGTGGGGGAGGGAGAGCGCGCGGTCGTGGCGCTTCTCGCCGGTGAGGACGAGCCCTTGGGCATCCCCACCATCGCGGAGATCGACGGACGCATCGATATCAGCGATGATGCCTGGCGGCTTTGGGCGGAGGGGCTGGGCTATGACGGCCCGCACCGCTCCGAAGTGCGGCGCAGCGGCCTCGCCCTGAAGCTGCTGCTCTACTCGCCGAGCGGCGCCATCGCGGCCGCCGCCACCTCGTCCCTGCCCGAACGGATCGGCGGGCCGAAGAATTACGATTACCGCTACGCCTGGATCCGCGATGCCGGCTACACCGTCAACGCCTTCCTGCGCATCGGCGCGATGCCGGAGGCGAAGGCCGCCTTCTCCTGGCTGATCGCGCGCCTGCACGAGCACGGGGCGCAGGTCTTCTACACCCTGCGCGGCGGCAAGGTGCCGGAGGAGACCTCCCTCGACCTCGCCGGCTATCGCGGCTCGCGTCCGGTCCGGGTCGGCAACGCGGCGGCGCGCCAGCACCAGCACGGGATCTACGGCGACATCTTCGAGACTGCGACCCTGTTCGTCGCCGACGGCAACATCCTCGACCAGAAGAGCGCGACGGTCCTGGCGGATCTCGCCGACGAATGCGCCGACCGCTGGCGCCAGAAGGATGCCGGGATCTGGGAATTGGAGGTCCCGCAGCATTACACGATGTCGAAGATCAGTGCCTGGCAGGCGCTCGCCCGCGCCGTCGAACTGGCGGAGGCCGGCCATATCGCGGCCACCTGCGTGCCGCGCTGGTCGCGGGAACGCGACCGGATCCAGGCCTGGATCGAGGAGCATTGCTGGTCTGAGGCGCGCCAAGCCTATACGTTCTATCCCGGTACCGACCGACTCGACGCCTCCCTGATCCTGGCGGTCCGTTTCGGGTTCGACGGGCGCGAGCGCCTGTCCTCCACCCTCGACGCGATCTGCGGGGAACTCGGGCGCGGCCCGCTTCTCTATCGTTATTCGGGAGCCGAGAGGGAGGAGGGCGCCTTCATCGCCTGCTCGTTCTGGCTCGTGGAGGCCCTGGCCGAACTCGGCCGGCAGGACGAGGCCGAGGCGATCTTCACCGGCACGCTGCGCGCCGCCGCCAGGGGCGTCGGCGTGATGAGCGAGATGGTCGATCCGGAGACCGGCGACCATCTCGGCAACACACCGCAGGGCCTGAGCCATCTCGCCCTGCTTCACGCGGCCTGCACCTTGCGCGGCGACCGCGAACGAGACCTGAAAGCGGCAAGATGACCGGCACCACCCTCGACACCCGCTCCGGCGCTCTCAGCCTGCCGGATGCGGCGCCCAGCCGGCATCCCGGCCTCGTCCTCACCGCCCTGGCGATGGGCGGCTTTGCCATCGGCACCACCGAATTCGCCACGATGAGCCTGCTTCCGTCCTTCGCGCCCGATCTCGGCATCGACGCGCCGACGGCCGGCCACGTCATCAGCGCCTACGCGCTCGGCGTCGTCGTCGGCGCGCCGGTCATCGCGGTGCTCGCGGCGACGATGGCCCGCAGGACGCTCCTCGTCGGGCTGATGGTGCTGTTCGCGCTGGGCAACGTCCTGTCGGCCCTGGCCCCGAACTATCACGGGATGCTGCTGTTCCGGTTCCTGGCGGGCCTACCGCACGGCGCCTATTTCGGCGTGGCCGCCCTCGTCGCCGCCTCCCTCGTCCCCCGGGAGCGGCGGAGCCAGGCGGTCTCGCGGGTGATCCTCGGTCTCACCATCGCGACGGTGGCGGGCGTACCCCTGGCCAACGTCGTCGGCCAGCTCGTCGGCTGGCGCTGGAGCTTCGGGCTCGTCGCCGTCCTGGCGTTGCTGACGGCGGTTTCGCTGAGGATCTTGGCGCCGCTCGGACGACCGGCTTCGGGTGCCAGCGCCCTGCGAGAGCTTGGCGCCCTGCGGAGCGGGCAGGTCTGGCTCACCCTCGCCATCGGCGCCATCGGGTTCGGCGGCCTGTTCTCGGTCTATACCTACCTCGCCTCGACCTTGATCGAGGTCACCCGCGCGGGGCCCGCGGCGATCCCGCTGGTCCTCGCCGTGTTCGGCGTAGGCCTCACAATTGGCAACCTCGTCTGCGCCTGGGCCGCCGACCGCGCCCTGATGCCGGCGGCTGGGCTGACCCTGGTCTGGACGGCCGTGGCTCTGGCCCTCTACCCGTTCTCGGTGGGCAGCGTCTGGACCCTGGCGCCGGTGGTGTTCCTCATCGGCTGCGGCGGCGGCCTCGCCACCATCCTGCAGACGCGCCTGATGGATGTGGCCGAGGATGCGCAGACCTTGGCTGCCGCGCTCAACCACTCGGCCTTCAACTTCGCCAACGCCCTGGGTCCCTGGCTCGCCGGCCTCGCCCTCACCGCCGGGTTCGGCCTGCCCTCCACGGGGTGGGTCGGCGTGGCCCTGGCACTGGCCGGGTTGGCGCTGTGGGCTATCTCCGCGACGTCGATGCGCCGGACGGCTCGACCGCCGGCAACTTAGCCCGAGGAACCGCGACGCAGGAGGTCGAGCCGTTCACCGGATGGGTCTGCTCAAGCGGTCAGCGGCTGGATATCGAGCTGCATGCCCCGTCCCCTGAGGACGCGGACGAGGCGGTCTTCGAGATCGTCGTCGAGCCCGTCCACTTGCATGTGGAGCTGGCTTCCCTTCGCCGTGCCCGTGACCCAGAGACGATACACCAGGCCCTCCTCGCGCAACTGCGTCAGAAGCCGCTCCGATCCGATCCGGTTGGCTTCGTCGTTCATCGCAATGAGGCTCGTGTCCATTCAGATCTCCCGTTACCGACTAGGACAACGTTTCACGGCGATGTTTCGTCCTGATGTCCGGGGACCCTTTCCCGAACGAGGATAACGGTTGGGCAAATCGGCCCCTTCAATGGAGCCTAGCAATGGGCGGGCCGGGGCCGGGAGGCTCAGCCGCAGCATCTCGCGTTCTGTACGAGACGAGGTTCGGGCCGGGCCAAGCGTGACCTGTCCGAGTTCAGGCTCTGCAGGCTTGAGCGGACCGGCCGGAGACCCACTCGACGGGCCGACGATTGCCAATGCAGACCTATGGGTCGGGCGGATTCAGTATGAATCGTTCTTCATCATAATCGTTGACTGTCGTTTATCGCTCCTGGTCCAATAAACTCTTCAGACGGCTCCGACGCGGCGCCTGGAGACATGAGATGAAGTTCGGATCCGTTATCCTGCTGGGCCTCTTCGCGGCGTCCCCGGCCGCCCAGGCCTGGGCGCAGAGCCCGCGCGACGTGCCGATCACCGACGATCTTCGCCGCGAGGAGCGCATCGAGCGCCGCCTCGACCGGACCATGCCGCCGCCGGTGGACCCCAACGTGTCGCCGGACAATCCGGACGGCGTCGTCGGCTTCGACGGCCCCCCCGGCATGTTCGAGAACGGCGTCGAGAACGGCAGCCCGATCCCCTCCGGCTCCCCCGTGGACGACGACGACGATTAGGCGCCGAACCGGCATCCCCTTCGACGGAAAGCGCTCTAGTTAGGGCCCGTGCCCGTCTCGTCCCACATGCGAAGCCGGCCCTCCCGCCCTCGGCCCGAGCTTTCCCGTTTGACGAGTGCTTCCCGTTTGACGAGCCTTCCCGTTTGATCAGCGTCCGCGCCTTGTCCTACAACATCCGTCATTGCCGCGGCATGGACGGGCGCGTGTCGCCGGACCGGGTGGCCGAGGTGATCGCTGCCAGCGGGGCCGATCTCGTCGCGCTCCAGGAGGTCGATGTCGGGCGCGCCCGGACCGGCGGCCTCGACCAGGCCGAGACCATCGCCCGGCGTCTCGGCATGGATCACCATTTCCATCCGGCCCTGCACCTGGCCGATGAGCGCTACGGCGACGCCATCCTGACCCGCCTTCCGTCCCGGCTGGTCCGGTCGGGCATCCTGCCCGGCCTCGCGAACCGGCCCGGCCTGGAGCCGCGCGGCGCCCTGTGGGTGGAGGTGACGGCGAATGGCCGGATTCTGCAGGTCTTCAACACCCATCTGGGCCTGTCGGCGAAGGAGCGGATGGCCCAGGCGAAGGCGCTGCTCGGCCCCGACTGGACCGGATCGCCCGACTGCGTCTCCCCCTTCGTCCTGATGGGAGATTTCAACGCCATCCCGCAATCCGCGGCCTACCGGAGGCTTGCCGCGCATCTCGTCGATGCAAGGCGGATCGCCGGGCAGAAATCCGGCTCCGCCACCTTTCCGAGCCGCTGGCCGCTGCTGCGGATCGACCATGTCTTCGTCGGGCCGGAGGTGCGGGTGCGACGCATGGAAGTCGTGCATACGCCGCTCGCCCGCCGCGCCTCGGACCACCTGCCCCTCCTGGTGGAGTTGGAGATCGGTCCGGCCACGGTCTGACCCGGAGCCTCGAATGCGAGGAGAGGGCGGGGCGGTCCGGCTTCGGTTGCCCGAAGTCTTCAAAACGATCTCGACCGCGAGGAGTGACACAAACCGCCATCGAGCGAGCGCCGCACGCCCATCTTGCCAAGCCGAGGATGGGAAACGCGACGCTATCGCCGCGGATCGGAGGATGTCGATGACGTGAGGGAGCAAACCGCTGCCAAACGGCTTGTCCCCCCGGCGATGCGACAGGCATCGACCCTGTTCGAGGTTCAATCGGGAATTGCATGGCCGAGGATGTGACGTCGTCAGGCTACGAGTGGACGCTGGCCAGCTTCACCGACACCATCCATCGCGGCGGCGTCGCCCTGTGGGCCTGGTCGCCGACGCGCAGGTTGGCCCAGCTCGACGGGCTCTGCCGCGAGTTCTGGGGGACGTCCGAATCCGTCGTCCCCATCGACGATCTCTTCGCGCGCGTGAACGCGGAGGACCGCCGCGCCATGATGCTCGACTGGGCGGCGAGCGAGGCCGATTCCCATCCCTACAGTTTCGACTTTCGCATCGGCGACGGCCCTGACGCACGCTGGGTCTCCGCCCGCGGGGTGGGGGGAGAGTCCGGCAAGGTCGGCGAGTGGGTCCAGGCCATCTTTCTCGACGTGACCCGGCAGAAGCGCGCCGAAGAAGCCGAGCACCTCCTCACGGCGGAACTCGCGCACCGTGTCTCGAACATGTTCTCCGTCGCCCGGGCGCTGACCGCCATCGTCGCCCGGGGCGCCACCTCGACTCCTCACTTCGCCGAGGACCTGTCGCAACGCTTCGGCGTGCTGCACGAGGCGACGGCCCTGGCGACGCGGGCACAGGCCGGGGACCACGGCAATGTCAGGCTTCGGACGCTGGCCGAGCGGATTCTGTCCCCCTACCTCGACGGCGGCAACATCGAGATCGACGTCGAGGACGCCGCCGTGGCGCCTCCCGGCAAGGTCAACGATTACGCCATGATCCTGCACGAGCTCGCCACCAACTCGGCCAAGTATGGCGCCCTCTCGGGAGGCGGCACGCTGACAGTGACGGGTCGCGTGTCGGACGGAACGCTCACGCTCAACTGGGAGGAGACATCGGCCTCCTCGGGGACGGTCACGGCCGATGGGGGCGGGTTCGGTTCCCGACTGCTGAGACAGACCATCGAGCGCAGCCTGGGCGGCCGTTTCACGCGTCGGATCGACGAGACCGGGCTCGGCTTCGAGATGAATGTCCCGGCCGCCTGAACGACCGTCCCTCCCTCTTCACGTCGCTCGCCAGTCACAACACGCGTCAGGAAACTCGACATGGCCCACGTCCTCGTCATCGGCGCCAGCCAGGGCATCGGCCTGGAAACCGTGAAGGCGGCCCTGGCGGCCGGCCATCGCGTGCGCGCCTTCGCCCGATCCGCCGCGACCATGTCGCTGTCGGGCCAGGGGCTGGAACGCTTCCCCGGCGACGCCTTGAACGCCGCCGACGTCACATCCGCCCTGGAGGGCATCGACGTCGTGGTGCAGGCCCTGGGCGTGCCGGCGAAGAACCTGCTCGGGCCGGTGACTCTGTTCTCGGCCGCCACCAACGTGCTGGTGCCGGCCATGGAGAAAGCCGGCGTGCGGCGCATCCTCGCCGTGACGGGCTTCGGCACCGGCGACAGCCGTGACGCCATCGGCCTGCTGCAACGCATCCCCTTCCGCCTCGTCTTCGGGCGGGCCTATGACGACAAGGACGCCCAGGAGATGCGGATCCGCCGCTCTGGCCTGGACTGGACCTTCGTCCGGCCGGGCGTGCTGACACCCGGCTCGGCCACGGAACGCTATAAGATCCTGACCGAGCCCGCATCCTGGCGGAACGGCCTGATTTCCCGCGCCGACGTGGCCCACTTCATCGCCGGTGAGATCGACGGGCACTCCTATGCGCGCAAGGCCGTCGTCCTCGTGGGCTAGGCCGCGCTCCGCCGAAATGGATGCCGTTTCGGCGCAAACGAGCGCGGCGCAACAAGGGTCGGGTGGTTGAAGAAATTCGACCGATCGTACCCGCCCCGAGCGTCGGAGATGGATCAGGGAGCAGCGTCTGCTTCTGGCGGGGAGTTGGCAGAAGCAGACACAGCCGTCGCGCCCGCTTACGACCTGTTGCACAAGGTCGGAAAGTCTGCGGCTGGGTCGGGTGGAGACCAGACATTCGGATCCGTGACTGACTGGGTCTTCTGCCCGTTCCAAATTAATGTCCGCTAAAAACGAGAGTTTGGATCGGCAGCATCAATGCCTGAATACGTAGGATCATGGCGTGGACCACGGCGGTGGCATCGACCGCATGGAGGACCAAGCTTCTGGTGGTGCTGAGCTTGCCCGAGTTAATCAGGTCGTGGTTGCTGGTATATGCATTGGCGATACAGCTACTGCCCGGTTTCACGCCTTCGAGCCCACCCGCGTAGAGCGGCTCGAGAAACACCGTGATCGTTCCGGGGCGAACGACCTGCTGCGCATCGATGAGCTGCTCGCCGCCACGAAATTGTCCGGCGGCAATGAAGTCCTGCACGCTCGTCACCACCATGGGGATCACGGTCCAGGGTTTGGAGACGCAGGTGATCTCGGCCAGCATCCCCACCTTCATGACCTGAGCTTCGATCTGCCCGAACCCCGCCGTAATGGCTTTCCGTCCGGCACCTTCGGGGATCAGCACGCCTGCCGGTCGCATGATCGGATTGACGATGTCGCCGACCCGCAGGGTGAACTGCTCCACTCGTCCATCAACGCCGGCCCGGATGGTGGTCTTCGCGATCTCTACAGTGGCTTGGGCAAGAGCAGCTTCTGCGCTGGCTTTCTGGGCGGGGAGAAGACTGCTGACCTGTGCTTCGGCCGTCTGCTTGGCCGCCGTCGCAGCCGCGACCGCGCCGCGCCGGCCGTTCACGACATTCTGAAGCCGCTCGATCTCGCGAAACGCGACGATCCCAGCGCCCCGCCGGTTCAGCTCCTGCTTCGTCTCCAGTTCGTCGATGGCCTGCTGTAGGCCGCTCCTCGCCTCCTGAGCCTTGCCTTCGGACGCCGCAATCTCTGATCGCGCCGCCACCATCGCCGCCTCGACCTCGGCGATCTTACGCCGAGCCGCCTCGGCCGCCGCCTCCTGGGTCGCGCTGTCCAGGCGGAAGATGGGTTCGCCCTTCTTGACCTCGCCGCTGATGCTGTTGACGTAGATCTCGGCGACACGTCCGCTGGCCTCCGAGACGATGGGAACGGTCCGGTAGTACAGGGTCGCGGTCTTCGTGGATGGGTGATAATAGAAGATCACCGTGATGAGACCCACGGAAAGCATCAGGCACGAGACGATGCCCCACCTCAGCTCGAACCACACCGAGTAGAGCGTGATCTCCTTGCCGAACCGCTTGCCCTGGCCGAAGCGTCGGAAAAGATAGTCCGGCAGGATTGTCAGCACCGAGCACAGTAAGATCTCGAGCATGGATCAGGTCCTCGTCGTGCTGACCGGGACGATCCTCGGGATGGGCCGTAAGACGGGCGAGACATCTTCCCGGGGGACGCTGGCCGGCCCGCTGTCCTCCGGCACTTCGGCAGCTCCCGTTCCTGGAGAGAGACCCGCGATCCGTTCGAGCGCCCCCGCCATGCGACCGAGCGTTCCTCCGAAGTTTGGGATGTCGATCAAGGCAAGCAGGAGGCCCATCACCCAAAACAGATGGATATGCGTGAAGAGGGCGAGCAGCCCCAGCACGGCGACGATCTCGAACTGCAGCTTGTGGCTCTTGTGGGCCATCCGTTCGGGCAAGGTATGCAGGCGCAGGAACAGAAGCCCCGCTGCCATCACCACGAGGACGAGGACCACGGCCATGACCGACATGAACACGTCAGTCCCGTCTGCCGCCGGCATGAATATTGGCAAATGATGCGGTGCAGCCGGGTGGATCGCGTCGGACATGTTGGCCCCCAATAGAAATGGTGACGCAATCGAATCACGGCCTCGCATAGTTCAACGGCGCATCAAACGCCTGAACCGCTCTCTGGAGTGGTCAGGATACACAAACATATTACGTTTGTATCGTCTATAATTGATTTTTGCCGCTGGATACTGGTGTTCTGCAGGCAGCGGATTTTCGTCCGTCAACTGCCGATAAGCATCCACCTGCTGCACGGCTGCACTCGAGACGCCATTCAGCCGGGACAAGGAGCGATGACCGTTCGCTCATGAGGACAGCTGAAAACCACCCTCCACGGCAAGGTTGGATCGACAGCGGAACGTCCGCTTCGGGACGAAGGACCAAAGTCCGGTTGCCGCCACGAGCCGACGTTGCCGGCCGGCCAACAGATGACTGCTCGTAAGGAGTACCCATCGCGAACCAAGCGGCCGGGTTGGGTCGGAAACTCCCCCGACGGCGGGTACCGAACGTCGGATTTTCATCACCTCAGCTGAGCCGGACCCATTGTGGTCGGGCGCAGCTCTAGGATCGGGGCTTGCCCCGGAGCGTGATGCGCGTCAGCTCGGAGGATGTCCCGAGCCTCAAGGCGAAGCCGGGCCACAGCCCCGTGCCGTTGTTGACGTAGAGCGTCATGGCGCCGACCGCGTATGCGCCGGAGACGAAGCCGGCATTGGCGCGAGCGACCAGCCGGTCGAGTCCCCAGATCATCCCGCCATGCGTGTGCCCGGAGAGTTGCAGGGCCACACCCTTCGCGGCCGACCGCGCCGCGCCCCTCGGCTGATGGTCGAGCAGGACGATGGGGGCATTGGGCGGCGCACCGGCCAAAGCGGCGTCGAGGTCGTGCACCGGCCGTCCCGAATGCGAGGCCGACAGGTCGGTCACGCCCGCGAGGACCAAGGCATCGCCACCGCGCTTCAAGACCGTGTGCCGGTTCTCGAGCACGCCCATGCCCAGTTCGGCATAGCGGTGCATCCACCCCGCATAGTCGAAGAAGTATTCGTGGTTGCCGGGGATCACCCAGACCCCGTCCGGGGCCTGGAGACCACGCAGCGGTTCGACGTCGGCGCGGCGCGATGCGAGGGCCCCGTCGATCAGGTCGCCGGTCACCACCACGAGATCGACGCCGAGCGCGTTGGATCGCGTCACCACCTCCCGCGCCCATGCCGCCGGGAACAGGCGGCTGAGATGCAGGTCCGTCAGCTGGAGCAGGGTGAAGCCGTCGAAGCCGGCCGGAAGGTTCTCGATCTCGACGGTGACGTCCTTGAGCGGCGGCACCCGCACCGCCTGCTGCACCGCCACCGCCGACAGGAGCATGGCCAGCGCCGCCTCGGCATAGCGCCAGCCGGCCGGGATCGCCCAGCCGCTACCGGGCACGAGCCTGGAAGCCAACGCCACGACGTCGAGCGCCAGCTGCATCGCCGCCAGGAGGAAGATCGCCCCGAAGGCCCAGTTGAACAGCAGGATCAGCACCCGCGGAAACTCGGGCGCGAAGACCGAGCCGGACGAGAGGCGGCTCCACAGATGGTATTGCGAGGCGACGAGCAGGAGGACGGCAATGCCGGCCTTCACAGCGAACGGCCATGGAAGCGGCCACAGGACCCTGGTGACGACGTACAGGCAGGGCAGACCGAAGATCAGGTGAAACATGCTCTCGTATCGGCGACGGTGGACGATCGGCACGGAGCCGATGCTGCGTCCGAACGGGACGAGGCCATATCACCGACCGCGCGACGAGGGACGCATCGATCCGCCTCGCAAGCTTCATCAGGTGCCGCCGAGCACACCGGCTATGCGCGAAGCGTTCCGTCCGTCGGATCTCGACCTCTCAGCGGGTTGAGCAAAAGCGGTCACCGGTTCTGCGTCTCGAAACCGCGACACGTCAAAAGCCTGAGCGAGGTGAAGCGTTGGCTGGCCGTTGCGAACCTGTTCAGGAAGCCTCGGCGGGCTGCGCCGCCCCGGCGCGTACCGGCTGCTGACCCGCGACCGCGTTGGCCCCCTCGCGGCGCCGGGCGAGGGCGCGGTGACGGCGCCAGGGCCGCCAGGCATCGACGAGACCGACGGGATCTCCGAGATGGAAGGCCTCGACGAGGCGCACGACGGGCCCGCGCCTTGAGGCCACGAGGGAGCACAGCCGGCGGGCCGGGACGAGGGCGGGATCGTCGATCGCCGCGAGCAGTCCCTTCTCCCGCACCGCCTCCTCGAAAGCGTCGCGCGGGCAGCCGGCATGATGGGCGATCAGGCCGTTCCTCACCCGCGCGATGGCGATGCGCCGCGCATCGCCTGCGTCGCCATCGAGCGTTTCGAGGGCGAGGTCGCATTCGGTGTCGTAGCCCATGGACCGGTTGTTCAGGTTGGTCGACCCGACCCGGAGCATCCGGTCGTCGAAGATCGCGACCTTGGAATGGACGAGGATCGGACGGCCCTGGAGCGTATGCGGCGCGAGGATGCGCAGGCGGCCATACCGGTCCGCCGCGCGAAGCCGGGCGATGAGGCCGCGCCGCGCCCCGTCCATGGTGATCCGGTCGAAGCCGTTCGGGCTGCGTTTGGCGAGCACCACGACGATGTCGGGACCTTCCGGCTCGGCGAGGCGCGCGGCCAGGGCCTCGGCGATGAGCGGAGAGGTGAAATACTGGTTCTCGAGATAGATGTGGCGGGACGCGCGGCGGATCGCCAGCAGATAGAGCGCCTCGTTCTCGCGAATCGCTTCGCCCGTTTCCCGTGCCGGTATCGTGCGGGCGAGCCCTACCGTCACGTCCTCGAAGAGCGGCGTCACCGAATCGGGCCAAGGATCGGGGAGGGAAGAATCGGACAGGGAAGAATCGGGGCGGGAAGGACCGCGTGCGTCCGTGCCGACCGGTCCGGACACGGCTGAGGCCAGGCGCCCGCTCGTCGCTTCCTGCCAGCGTTGACGCGCCAGATCGGACAGCGCCGACGCGGCCGCACCGTCGACGAGCATCATGACGTCGTGGCGCGGCGGATAATCCTCGCCGGTCGGCAGACGCCGGAGCGGGTCACGGTCCCGATGGGCGGGCGTGTCCCAGCGGTTCACCTCGAAATCGCTGCCGCCGCTGAAGGCGATGCGGTCGTCCACCACCAGCACCTTCTGGTGCTGGCAGGCCCCGAAGGGGAGGCGGGAATCGACGACGTACTCGATCCCCGGCCCGAGCAGGGCGCGGATGTCGTCGGGCTTGAGATCGGTGCCGGCGGAGATCGGCCACGGCATGTCCCAGATCAGGAGATGGATCTCGACCTCGGGCCGCGTCGCCTTCAGGCGCCGCAGCAGGTCGGCCATGGTCTCGCGGTCCGCCTCCCCCTGGGGCGTCAGCCGCACGCGCGGATCGAAGCTCCAGCCGATCAGCATCACGGAGGATCGGGCCTTGAGGATCGCCTCGCGCGACGCGGCGAAATAGGCGGCGCCGTCGTGCAGGATCGCCACGCGGGCCGCCCGCTCCTGGCGCCAGCAGGTCGCGCCGGGAACCAGCCAGGATGTCAGGGGGGCCGGCATGGCGGGCACGGCATGGCCGTGATCCAATGCTGCCGGCTGGGACGGGCCGCTCATATCAACTGTCTCGCTTCACTGGTTCGACGCCACTGCTCTCATGCCGTTGCCCTCATGCCGGTGCCCTCATACAGCCGTCGCCGCCTGCCTGGCCTGCATCTTGTGCCGCACGCGGCGCCGGGTGAGGGCGACGGCGGCCACCGTGGCGGCAAAGCCGAGACCGAGAAAGAGCCAATGCTCGGTCGTATCGCTGCCGGCCGCGCGCCCGATGATTCCGAGATAAACGCAGACGATGGTGCCCGGCAGCATCCCGAGGATGGTCGAGACGAGATAGGCGCCCATGCCGACCTCGGTGAGACCGAGCGCGTAGTTCTGGGCATTGAAGGGGACGAAGGGGCTCAGCCGCATCAGGGTGAGAAGGCGCCACCCGCCATCCCCCACCGCCTCCATGGTGGCGACCATGGTCGGGCGGCGCGCGATGAGGCGGCGCAGCCGCTCGCGGAACAGGTAGCGGCTGGCGATGAAGGCGAGGACGGAGCCCGCCGTGGCCGAGACCAGGGCGATGGGCATGGCCCACCATCCGAAGGCGACGGCCCCGGCGATGGTCAGCGGCGTGCAGGGAATCACCAGCAGGGTCGCGAGAAAGAAGAGCCCACCGAAGGCGAGGGGGCCGAGCAGGCCGAGGCCCGCGGTCCATTCGGCGAAGCCACGCAGCCATTCGTCCATCGGCAGCAGCAGCCAGGCGCCAGCCAGTGCGAGGATCGCGAGGACAGTCACGCTCCAATATCGGATCTCCCCGCCCGTCACGCCTTCCCCTCACTCCTTACCCTGGCCCACCTCGCCCTGGTCCACCTCGCCCCGGTCATGGGTCGACCCGTCCCCGCATCTTGCACTGCAGCACGAAACCGTGGCCAGATGCCGGAGCGGGTTCGGCGTCATGGCCGGGGCCTGTCCCGCCTTTTGCATGTGCGACAAAGGCATATGCGACAACGGCGCTGAAGCGCCCTGGTTCGCGGAGGATCGTTAGCATCGCATGACGCGGCGCAGAACCGCCCGGCCCCTGCCCTGTGTGAATGTTCACGGGCGGGGAACATGCCATGGGCTCTGCGGCATGATGCGAGACCGTCGCGACGCGAGGCCGGCGGCCGATGCCGGGACGGGGTTCGGATGGAGCGGGATTTGGACGAAGCAGAATCTGGACGAGGCGAAGTTCCCATGAAGCAGACATCGACGGAACGCAGCGCCAGCCCGACATTCGATCAGATTCGCCGGCGCGCCTACGAACTCTGGGAGCGTAATCACCAGCCCATGGGATTCGAAATCGAATTCTGGCTGATGGCCGAGAAAGAGCTGAGGGCCGAGCGGGAACGCGCGGCGAAAGCGGAAGCAACCGTGACCGACGAGACCTCCCCGCCCATGCAATCGTGACCGGGCGTCGAGTCGTCTCGCTCGTCGGCATCGTTGTTCCGCCACTTCACCGACAAACCGACCGAACAAGTGCATGCATCTTCTAGCCGACTACACGAGAAAGACCGGTTAAATTGCAGATGTAGGAATAAAAACCTTATCTATGTGGAAACAAAAGTCTCATCGCGTCGGTATTTAGCTTTAGAAAATATTCAGACCTTCGGTGGATCTTGGGGGTGGATATTTTCCACACATCCCCTCTCTGTCGCGGAACGCCGTCATGCTGAGCCGTCTTTCCCTGCGCGCGCGCCTCATCGGCGCCTTCGCGGTCACGACGCTGTTTCTGCTCGGGATGGGGGCGGTCGCGCTGACCGCGACACGGACGATCAACGGACAACTGGTGACGGTCCAGTCGGATGCCCTGCCGAGCGTCGCCAAGGCCGGTGAGATCTCCGGCTGGGTCGCGCGCTACGCGATCAGCATCTACCGCCATCTGGCCGCGATCGACCCCGATTCGAAGAAGCGCTACGATTCCGAGATCGTCGAGCGGCAGGGCAGGGTCACGCGCGTGCTGGCCGAATACGCTCCCCTCGCGACCTCCGCGCGCGAGCGAGCGATCTACGACCGCCTCAACGCAACCTGGCTCGACTACCTCAAGGAGAACAAGCCGATCCTCGACCTCTCGCGCAGCGGGATGAACGAGGATGCGCTCGAGCGGATGCAGGGCAAGTCGACCGAGCTTCAGCGCCTGAGCACCTCGCTGGCCGACCAGCTCGTGACCGTCAACAACGAGGCCGCGGAAGCATCCCGGATCGAAGGACGGGAAGCCTTCGCCCGCACAGAGACCATCGTCCTCGGCGCCGGCATCGGCGGCCTCGTGCTCTCGGCCCTGCTCGCGTTCTGGATCGTCCGTGGCGTCACCGGAGGCATCGCCTCGGTGGTCCAGCCCATGCAGGCGCTGGCCTCGGGCGACCTGTCTGTAGCGATCCCGCGCCAGGGTGAGGGGACCGAGATCGGCACGATCGCGGATGCGGTGCAGGTGTTCAAGATACGCCTCATCGAGATGAGGGCGATGGAAGAGGAGACCGTGCTGGCACGGGCGGGCGCCGAAGCCCAGCGCCACGCCGCCATGCATCAGATGGCGGGGGATTTCGAACAGGCCGTGGGCGGCATCATCGGCACCGTGGCGGCGTCGGCGAACCAGCTCCAGGGCACGGCGCAATCGATGACGACGACGGCCACGCAGACCGCCTCGCAATCCCTGGCGGTCGCGGCGGCAGCCGAGCAAGCGGCCTACAACGTCAACACGGTGGCGGCCGCGACGGAGCAGCTCGGCTCCTCGGTGCAGGAAATCGGCCGTCAGGTCGACGGGTCGGCCCGGCTCGCCACCCTCGCGGTGAACGAGGCGGCCCGGACCGCCTCCCTCGTCCAGGAGCTCAGCCTGGCGGCGGGCAAGATCGGCGACGTCGTCTCGATCATCTCGGAGATCGCCGGACAGACCAACCTGCTGGCGCTGAACGCCACCATCGAGGCGGCGCGGGCCGGTGAATCAGGCCGGGGCTTCGCCGTGGTCGCCGCCGAGGTGAAGCAGCTCGCCAGCCAGACGACGCGGGCCACCCAGGAGATCGGCGACCAGATCGGCCGCATCCAGACCTCCACGGGAGAGGCGGTCGCGGCGATCGGAACCATCGCCGCGCGGATCGGCGAGATCAGTACCGTCGCCACCTCCATCGCCGCGGCCGTCGAGGAACAGGGTGCCGCGACACAGGAGATCGTCCGCAACGTCGCTCAGGCGGCCGTCGGGACGGGTGAGGTCACCACCAACATCTCCAGCGTGGCGAACGCGGCCGAGGAGACCGGCGCCGCCGCGAGCCAGGTCCTGGCCTCGGCCTCCGACCTGTCGCAGCAATCCGAGCATCTCAGTCTCGAGGTCGCCCGCTTCCTCGCCACCGTGCGAGCCGCCTGACCGACCACGCGGGACGCTCTCCGCGCCGATGCGGGACGTGCGTGATCTGTGGCTTTCGTGCCTTGAGGCGAGGCGAAACGGCCCCCGGCCTGCCTATGGAGGAGGCATCCGTCGCACTCGCCCGACCTTGCCCGTAATGTGAGATTTGTTGGCATCGATCTTGTTACGTCACTCCCGCGCGGCCGGCGGCGATCGTCCGTGCAGACGGCACGAAGCGGAGTGATGTTGATGACCAAGGGCACGATGAACCGTCGCCAGATAAACCGTCGCGATGCGCTCAAGCTCGGTTTGGCAGGGGCGGGCGGCGCGGTGGCGATGCCGTTCTTTGCCCGGAACGGCTTGGCGGCGGAGCCGATCAAGCTCGGCAGCCTCCTCGACGGGACCGGGGCGCTCGGGCTCGAAGGCAAGCGGATGATCGAGACCACCGAATACACGGTGGAACTGCTCAACAAGGCCGGCGGCCTGCTGGGCCGTCCGATCAAGCTGATCGCCTACGACACCCAGTCCAACATGCAGCTCTATACGCAATACGCCCAGACCCTCGCCCTGAAGGACAAGGTCGACGTCATCCAGGGCGGCATCACCTCGGCCTCGCGCGAGGCGATCCGGCCGATCTTCGGCCGTTCCAAGACCCTCTATTTCTACAACACCCAGTACGAGGGCGGTGTCTGCGACCGTAACGTCTTCTGCACCGGCTCGACCCCGGCCCAGACCGTCAACCACATCGTCGATTACGCCCTCAAGAACTGGGGCAAGAAAGCCTACATCATCGCCGCGGACTACAATTACGGACACATCACCGCGAGCTGGATGACGAAGTTCATGAAGGACGGCGGCGGCTCCGTGGCCGGCACCGACTTCTTCCCCCTCGACGTCACGAACTTCTCCTCGGCCATCAGCCGCATCCAGCAGGCCCAGCCGGAGATCGTCCTCTCCGCCCTCGTCGGCGCCAACCATTCGGGCTTCTACCGGCAGTGGGACGCCGCCGGCATGAAGGGCAAGATCCCCATGGGCGCCAGCGTGTTCGGCCTCGGCGACGAGCTGACCACCATGGACACCTCCACCACCAACGGCATCCTCACCTGCTACGGCTGGTACAACGACCTCGACACGCCCGCGAGCAAGGCCTTCGTCGCCGGCATGCAGGGGAAGTTCGGCGCCGACGTCACCGATCTCAGCGAACTCGACACCGCCACCTACGAAGGCATCATGTTCTGGGCGGAAGGGGTGAAGAAGGCCGGCTCGATCGAGCGCGACGCCGTCGTGGCGGCGCTGGAGAGCGGCATCACCATCGACTCGCCCACGGGCAAGGTGACGATGGATCCCGGCACCCACCACACCATCCGCAACACCTACCTCGCCCGGCCCAAGGACCGGAAATGGGAGCAGCTGGCGGCCTTCCCGGATTCGTTCCCGGCCGATACCGGCGGCGCCTGCGACCTCGTCAAAAATCCGCGCATGAACAAGCAGTTCACGCCCGACCTGAAGGGCTGAGGCGCTTCTTCATGGATCTCGCGGGGCTCCTGACCTTCAACGTCGCCACCGGCATCGCCACCCTGGTCCTGATCACCCTCGGTCTCGGGGTGATCTACGGCATGATGCGCATCATCAACCTCGCCCACGGCGAGTTCATGATGCTCGGCGCCTATACCGCCGTGATGGCGAACGGCGCCGGGGTGAACATCTGGATCGCCATGCTGGTCCTGCCGCCCCTGGTGGTGGGGGCGGTGGGGCTGATCCTCGAACGCACCGTCATCCGCTTCCTCTACGGGCGGATGATGGACACGATGCTGGCGACCTGGGGCATCAGCCTCGGGTTGATCGGCCTGATCACCACGCTCTACGGCAACGTCGTGCGGGGCGTCTCGACCCCGGTCGGGAGCTTCGAGATCGGCCGCTATGGCGCCAGCCTCTACAGCCTCGTCATCATCGCCACGGCGCTCGCCGTGCTGACGGGCATGTTCCTGTTGCTGCGGATGACGAAGTTCGGGCTGATCCTGCGCGCCACCATGCAGAACCCGCGCATGGCCGCCGCCATGGGCGTTTCGCCCGACCGCATCTACATGGCGACGTTCGGCCTCGGCGCGGCCCTCGCGGGGCTGGCCGGCGGCATCCTCGCGCCGATCTCCGGCGTCTCCCCATCCATGGGGGCGGCCTACATTTCCCGCGCCTTCATCACCGTGCTGGGCGGCGGCCCCGCCATCGTCACGGGCACGGGTCTCGCCTCGTCGGTGTTCGGGTTCATCAACGAACTGGTCTCGTTCAGGACCACGCCCGTCATCGGCGACGTCGCCCTCCTCGTCGCCGCGATCCTGCTGATCCGCGTGCTGCCGCAGGGCATCACCGGCCGCTACCTGAGGCGCAGCCTATGAATCCCGTCGACCGTCGCTCCTCAGGGGGCTTCCTCGCGACCCTCTGCGTCATGCTCGGCCTCCTATTCGGGGCGCCGCACATCCTCGACACGTTCGGCCTCGTCCAGGCCACGGGCTTTGCAGCACTCGCCATGTTCGCCCTGAGCCAGGGCTTCATCTGGGGCTATGGCGGGGTGATGTCCTTCGGGCAGGCCGCCTTCCTCGGGCTCGGCGGCTACGCCTACGCGGTTTCCATGATCAACATGGGCGACAGCACGCTGCCGATCCTCATCGCCATCCTGGTGCCGACCCTGTTCGCGGGTCTGCTCGGCTACTTCATGTTCTACGGCCGGATCTCCGACGCCTATATCGGCGTCATCACCCTCACCGTCTCGGTGATCCTGTTCCAGCTTGTGAACACCACCTCCGGCAGCCAGTACCGGATCGGCGAGGCGGAACTCGGCGGGTTCAACGGCATCCCGGCGATCCCCGCTCTCAACAAGCTCGGCGACGCGGGCAACCCGCTCGACAACGACGGCATCTGGTACGCCGCCATGGGCGCGCTGATCCTGGTCTACGCATTGTTGCGCTGGGTGCTGGCCAGCCGCTTCGGCCGCGTCGTGGTAGCGATCCGCGAGAACGAGACCCGGGCGCAGCTCATCGGCTACGATCCGCGCCTCTACAAGCTCCTCGCCTTCATGATCTCCGGCGCGGTCGCCGGGCTCGCGGGCTGCCTCTACGCCAATTGGGGCGGCTTCATCAGCCCCACCGTGTTCGGCCTGTCGATGTCGGCGCAGGTGATCATCTTCGTGCTGGTGGGCGGCCTCGGCACCCTCGTCGGCCCGATGCTCGGCGCGGTGCTGATCCAGTGGCTCATCATCGAGGCCGGTTCGCAGAACGTGGTCGATTCCAATCTCGGCCTCGGCATCGTCCTCGTGGCGTTCGTCCTGCTGATCCCGCAGGGGCTCCTGCCGGTGGTGAGGAACCTGCTGATGCGCTTTCCCGAACTCGTCACCAAGGTCTTCAGGACCAAAATCGTCGAGGCGAAGGCGGGCAAACCCGCCGATCCCGCCCGCGAGGCGCTGGCAGGGGAGGTCCGGCCATGAGCATCACCACGACAGCGACGGCGCCGGCTTCCTCAATCCGCCCGCCGCTTCGCCCCCTCGTCGAGGCCAAGGGCGTCACCATGCGCTTCGGCGGCGTGACGGCGGTGGGCAATGTCGACTTCACCCTCGGCGAGGTGGAGCTGCGCTGCCTCATCGGCCCCAACGGCGCGGGCAAGAGCACCTTCTTCAAGATGCTCACCGGCCAGTTGACGCCCAGCGAAGGCAGCATCCGCTTCCGCGACACGGACATCACCGGGGCCGAGCCGCACCGGATCGCGAGGCTCGGAGTCGGCATCAAGACCCAGGTGCCCAACGTCTTCAACGGCCTGTCGGTGCGCGAGAACGTGTTCGTGGCGGCCGGGCGGCGCAAGTCCATCGCCCGGACGCGCTCCATCGTCGACGAGACGCTGACCCGGCTCCAGCTCACGGCCATCGCCGAACGCAATGTCGGCCAGCTCGCCCATGGCCAGCGCCAATGGGTCGAGATCGCCACCGTGCTGGCCCAGGAACCGGAGCTGATCCTCCTCGACGAGCCCGCCGCCGGCATGACCCATGACGAGGTCCACCGCACCGCCGAGCTCATCCGCGAGATCAACCGCACCCATGCCCTCATCGTGGTGGAGCACGACATGCCCTTCATCCGGATGATCGCCAGGACCGTCACGGTCTTCAACCAGGGTCGCATCCTGATGGAGGACAGCGTGGAACGGGTGCTCGCCGACCAGCGCGTCCGCGACGTCTATCTCGGCAAGCAGGCCGCATGAGCCGCACGATGAACGCAATCGAACCGCTCCCGCTCTCCACCGGCCCGAACGCCGTCCCGGCGGTGAAGTCGGCGCTCCTGTCCGTCGAGGGCCTGCATTCCGGCTATGGCCGCATCCCGATCCTCGGCGGCGTCTCGCTCACCGTGGGGGAGGGTGAGTTCGTCGGCATCCTCGGCCATAACGGCATGGGCAAGACGACCCTGCTGCGCACCCTGATGGGCTACCTGCCCGTCACCGCCGGCCGCATCCGCCTCGGGGGCGAGGACATCGCCCGGCGCTCGCCGACGGCGCGGGCGCGGCTCGGCATGGGGTTCGTGCCTCAGGGCCGAGAAATCTTCGCGACCTTGAGCGTGCGCGAGAACCTGCGCATGGGCTGCCTCCTCTCCGACAGGGACGAGGATGAGACCATCGCGGACATCCTCACCGTCTTCCCCCGGCTGAAGGCCTATCTCGACCGGCCGGGCGGGGCGCTGTCGGGGGGCGAGCAGCAATTGCTGGCGCTGGCCCGCTGCCTCTGCGGCAACCCCCGCATCCTTCTCCTCGACGAACCGACGGAGGGGATCCAGCCCTCGATCATCGAGGAGATCATCGAGACGCTGCAGGCGATCGGCCGGGCGCGCGGCCTGACGATCCTCCTCGTCGAGCAGAACCTCACCTTCATCGCCGGCCTCTCGGAGCGGGTGCTGATCCTGCAGAAGGGCGTCGTCACCCGTGAGATCCCGCCCGAGATCGCCCGTGACCGGGCGATGATCGAGGAATTCGTCGGCATGGAATGAGGCCGCCCGACCCATCCCGTACGCCCTTTCCGTTCCAACCAAGGAGACATCCAGCGATGGCTGCCGAACCGACGCTAAGCCCCGACCTCGACATCGTCGAGATGACCCTGGCCGACGTGGCCGACGCTTTCGCCAGCGGCGTCACCTCGGAGGCGCTGACGCTGGCCTTCCTCGACCGGATCGCCGCCTACAACCCGCATTACAACGCCATCATCGTCATGAACCCGCAGGCGCTGGACGACGCCCGCGCCATCGACGCGCGCCGCGCCGCCGGCGAGGCGCTGGGACCGCTGGCGGGCGTGCCGGTGGTGATCAAGGACCCGATGGACATGGCCGGGCTGCCGACCACGGCGGGCTGGCGCTTCCTCAGCGCGCAAGCCGGCGGCGTCGACCTGATCCCCGAGACCGACTCGCCCGTCGTGGCGCGGATGCGGGCGGCCGGCTGCGTCATGCTCGGCAAGACCAACGTCCCCGTCCTCAGCGCCACCGGCAGCCACGCCAACGACAGCTGGGCCGGACCGACCCTGAATTCGGCGGCGCCCGATTGCCTGCCGGGCGGCAGCAGCGCCGGCACGGCCACGGCGGTGGGCGCCAGCCTCGCGGTGCTCGGCCTCGCCGAGGAGACCGGCGGCTCGATCCAGAACCCGGCCTCGGCGCAGGGGCTGGTCGGCATCAAGCCGACCTTCGCCCTCGTCCCCAATGCCGGCGTGGTGCCGCTGGCCGGCAGCACCCGCGACGTGGTCGGCCCCATCGCCCGCTGCGTGCGCGACGCCGCCCTGACCCTCGACGTGCTGGCCGGCTACACCGCCGCCGACCCCAAGACCGTGGCGGGCATCGGCAAGCGGCCCAAGGGCGGCTACACCTCGAAACTCGACAGGAACGGGCTCCAGGGCAAGCGCCTCGGCCTGTTCGGTCCCGGCTGGCGCGACCTGCCGCTCTCGGCCGAGGCGACGGACCTCTACGCGCGGGCGCAGAGCGAGATCACCGCCTGCGGCGCGACCCTGGTCGCCGATCCGTTCGCCGGCACGGGCTTCGCCGCCCTCGCCGAGCCCACCGAGGGCCTGAACTATTTCGATGCCCGCGGCATGGAATCCGTGCCCTACGACCTGCATCTCTACCTGCAGCGCCTCGGGTCGAGCGCGGCGCTGCCGAGTGTCGCGGCCTTCGCCGAGGCGACGGCGGACGAGGATGCGTTCGGCCCCAAGGGCGTGCTGCGCTACCTGCACCAATATCCGGTCTTCGAGGCGATCCTGGCCGATCCGACGCGCCCGCCCGACCTGTCGGACTTCCTCGCTCTCAGAGAGGCTTATCTCGACATCTTCAACCGGGTCATGGACGAGAATGGGCTCGACGGGCTCGTCTTCCCGCAGATGCGCGATGAACTGCCGCCCCTGCATGGCGGCCTCGCCATCAACGAGACCACGGTCTGCGAGATCAACATCGCCGGCCTGCCCGGCGTGACGCTGCCGGCCGGGGCCTATGCCAGCGGCTCGCCGTTCAACCTGATCTTCGTGGGCCGGATGTGGAGCGAGGCCGACCTCCTCGGCTTCGCCTATGCCTACGAGGCGGCCACCGGCTACCGCAAGGCGCCGAGCCTGGTGAGGCCAAGCTGAGGACGGAGCGCGCGATCGAGCCCTCCTCCCCCTTGTGGGGAGGAGTTGGAGGTGGGGGTGGTCGAGCGACCCTCAGCTTACGGAGGCTGGCGGAGCCACCCCCACTCCTAATCTCTCCCCACAAGGGGGAGAGGGACGCGCTCTGCCTGCAGACGGGGATGAGCGGATCCAGAAGCCCACAAGAGAGATTGGACCTCCCTCAGCCGAGGGTGACACCATCCGCCGTGGCGATCGTCCCGCCCTCGACGACCTCGAGATAGATGCCGAGGTCCACATGCCCGAAATGCTTCATGATGGCTTTCGGCAGGTTCGCGTCGCGCTCGGCGGTCTTCGGGTTGACGTTGACGGCGCCGCAGCGCGGCGTGCGGGCGAGGCCGCGCAGGCGCACCGGGCCGATGCTCAGTTCGCGCCCCACCCAGTCGAGCTCCTGCCACGGCTCCAGCCCGTCGAGATGGATGTTGGCGCGGAAGCGCAGGGGATCGAGTTCCCGCCCCGTCGCCTCGGAGAGCGCCCGAACCGAGGCGAGGTTCACCACCGAGATCGCCCGCATCATCACCGGTGAGAGCACGCTGGCATCGGTGAACTTGTGGTTCTCACTCCGCACGAGGCGGGGTCGCCCGCGCGTCTCCTCGCCGAGGTAATCGGCGAAGAAATCCTCCGTCCCGGCGCGTCCGGTCTCGGTGGAGAGGTCGGCGGCGAACACCTCCTCACCGCCGCGCCGGATCGTCAGGCGGTGGCTTTCGGGGTCGAGCCGCGTCGAGAGGGAAGCCAGCGCCGTGTTGTTGCGCAGCATCAGGAAGAAGCCCTTGTCCAGGGGCTCCGGCTTCTCCGGGTCGAACCGGGTAGTCCCCAGCGCCAGGGCGTATTCCCGGTCATGGGCGAGGCCGTCTTGCGGGGTGACGCTCAGACTTGTCAGGGCCTCGGCCGACAGACCCTTGATCGGATAGCGGTAGAGGGCGTCGACGGCGGGCATGGCGGGTTCCTTGGAGAATGTGCACCCTCGATGCCGGGGGCGGGCGCGATGCGCCATACGCTGTTTTGCGCAGGGGATTCGGGTCCGGCATCGACGATGCGCCGGAAACGAAAAAGCCGGCTCCGCGCGAACGGAGCCGGCTCTCTGACAATGTCGAAGCCGCAGGCCCCCGAGAGCCTAGCCCGGCGCGAGGCCGAGCAGGGTGCCGAGGGGAACGACGAGGGTGAAGCCGCCGTAGAAGCCGTCCTTGGCGCGGCGGGCGGTGTAGGGGTTCCAGTACGAGTTCGGATTGACGACGTACTGCACCACCGGCTCGAGGATGACGCCCTTACCCAGGTCGAAATGGGCGTTGACCTCGAACACGAACTTGTCGCGCGAATAGGGTTCGCCGGTGCCGCCGGAGATGAAGTTCGCATCCGACAGGAAGGCGGCGTAGTTCTCGTTCAGCCGCTGCCAATTGGCCTTGATGCCGTAGGTGTCGTTGGGCCGGCTCTGGTCGGGGGCCTGCAGGAGTAGGCCGGCGAAGGAGTTGAAGCGGATCGGGATCGTCGGGTCGAAGGCGTAGCCGGTGCCGGTATAGGCCGAGATCGCGGTGGGATGCGGGTTGCTCGCATCGCTTCCGCCATCGGCCCGCCACAGGGTCTGCGTGCCCGTGAGGACGACGCCCGACGTGCCGGATTTCTGCAGCGACGGCGTGCCCGGGTTGAGGCCCTTCGAGGTGCCGGCAATGGTCTTGAAGTTATCGTCGTGGTCGGCGGTGTTGTAGAAGCCGGTGAGCGAGACGCGGCCGGGATAGGCCTCCATCGTATAGTCGGTCTTGCGGCCGATCTCGGTCATCACGACGGCGCCGGCCAGGCGCTCGTAGCCGAAATCGTAGCCCGACAGGACATTGGTGCCGGGATTCACGCTGAAGGCGCCGGCCTGGATGTAGGTGGTCGGCGAGATCTTGTAGGCGATGTTGGCGCCCCAGACGGCGAAGAGCGGCGAGGTGAAGCCGGCATTGAAGTAGAACATGTCCTGAAAACAGGAATTGATCGAGTTGCACGGCGGCAGGCCGTAATAACGGTCCGGATGCGTGCGGCCGACCTCGACCACGAGGCGGTCGTCGAGGAGCTTCTGCTGGTAGGTCAGCAGCGAGAGGCGGGTGCTGTTGGGCGTGTAGGGCGGCTGGTAGCCCACCGTGGTGTCGCCGATGTCACCGGCCATGTTCAGGTTGCGCACGAGGCCGAAGAACGTCTGGGTGAAGTTGATCGAGCCTCCGGCGATGCCGGCGAGCTTCTGCATGTCGGCCGTCATGCTGAGCACGAAATAGGCCGAGTTCGATTGCTCACCGGTTCGCAGGCCGGCGCTCGGATTGGCCTGATAGAAATCGTAGATGTTGACGTCGAAGGTGAGCCCGCGCGCCGCCATATCGGTGGCCCAGGGCGCGAGCGGCCCAACGCGCACCGGATCGGCGGGTTTCTCCGCCACTTCGCGGGTGGTGCGCGGCTGCGTCTGGACGTTGAACTCGCCCACCGGGGACGCCGTCTGCGCCTCGGCGGAAAGCATGCCCGCCGCGAGGAACGCGCCGCCGAGGAGCACCGGAAGCCCGGGTCGGCGAGCCGGAGGCGCGAAGGGCGCGCGTCCGAGTGTCTCTGTCGCGTCTGTCGGCATCGTCGAGCGTCCCCATTCTGCTGTTCCCCGCACCGCTCGATCACGTGCTCGTCGAAGGAGCCCAAGAGCGGGGAATTGTGAGATTGGGAGAGTTCAGCAAGGCCAATGCCACAGCGGAGAGCGAAACCGATAAAAGTTCCATTCCCCCTCCAAATTCTTCGAAATACACCGTGAGATTGAATCAGTGCGGTCACAAGACTGATATTCAACCAAGAGAGGCCGTCCTGACAGGCCCTTTAGCGTGAACTCCCCAGCATCTCGATGGACGAGGAGGGCACGGAAACGGGCAGTCGTGATCCTGTAGACGGCAAAAGGCAGAAAATTCAGGCAATCCCCCATAAATCCCACAAATCGGTCATTTTCAGATTGACAGAAACACCATGCCGGGGACTTTTCGCCAACCTCGTTCCAGCGCCCGTTTCGCTGAAAGCGACAGCGTCATCCCTCGTCATCCCGGTTCAGGCAGCGTGATCCAGGCGTCATGATCAATCGGACAGGACATGCCGGCATGTGGGATCTGCCCGACCCTGCCTCTCCACGGCTCGCCATTCGAGGCGGTTGTCCAGAGCCGGCATCGATGGCGGCCCTGGCCGGCACGGCCGGTGCGTCTGCAATCCCTGTGGGAAATACCGTGCGGGACACGCGTTTTCCTGCGGCCTCGCCCTATCAAAATCGCTACGCTTCGGCGAAATGGGGAGACGCCGAGGCCGATGCTGACCGACCACCGCTATCAGGAGATCCTGTCCCGTCTGAACGGAACGGGTCGGGTCGGCGTCTCCGACGTCGCTGCCTATCTCAGGGTTTCCGAGGAGACCATCCGGCGCGACCTGAAGGTCCTGGAGGAGCGCGGCGTCCTGCGCCGGATCCATGGCGGCGCGGTGCCCCCGCGCCTGGACCAGGACCGGCCTCTGCACGAGCGGGGCAAGACCAACCCGCGCGAGAAGGCGAAGGTGGCGGCCAATGCCGAGGGGCTGATCCGCGACGGGATGTCGGTCTTCATCGACACGGGCACCACGACGCTCGCTTTCGCCCGCCGCCTCAGCGGCCGCAACCTCACGGTGACGACGAATTCCATCGACGTGGCGCTCCATCTCGGCAACGGTCCCGCCCGGGTGAACCTGACGCCGGGAATGCTGCGGGCGCGGGACAACGCCCTCGTGGGCTACGAGACGGTGGCCTACGCGCAGCGGTTCTATTTCGACATCGCCTTCATGGGCATCGCGGCCTGCGACCTCACCCATGGCTGGATGGATTACGAGGAGCACGAATCCGCCCTGCGGAAGGTGCTTCGCGGCCAGGCACGCCAGAGCGTGCTTCTCGCCGATTCCCGCAAATTCGGCCGTCAGGCGAACCTCTGCACCTTCGGGCTCTCGGAACGGCTCACCCTCGTCACCGACCGGCCGCCGCCGCAGCCGTTCCTGGATCATTTCACCCAGCATGACATCGATCTCATCAGTTCCTGACGCAGCTGCGGCGGCCGGCGCGTTCCACGCGCTCTTCGAAGAGATCTCCGCCTGCGGCGCGACACCCGGCGGCGGCATCACCCGGCTCTGTGCTTCGGCCGAGGACGGACAGGCCCGTCGCGTTTTCGCCGATTCCGCCCGCGAGGCCGGCGCCGAGATCCTCCTCGACGCGGTGGGCAACCAATTCGCCGTCTTCCCTCTCACCGACGGTCCCGGTGCCCCGCTGGTGATGATGGGCTCTCATCTCGACAGCCAGCCGAAGGCCGGCCGCTTCGACGGGACCTACGGGGTGGCAGCGGCCGCCGGCATCGGCGCCGCCCTGATGCGGGCGCGGCGCGCCGGCGAGACCTTCACGGCGGATTTCTGCGCGGTGAACTGGACCGGCGAGGAGGGCGCGCGCTTCCGTCCGAGCCTCCTCGGCAGCGGCGCCTATGCGGGCACGCGACGGATCGAGGAGGCTTTGTCCAGCCGTGACGATGCCGGGATCACCCTGCGGGAGGCCCTGGGCGGGATCGGGTTCCTCGGCACGGACCGGCCGCCGCCGCTCCCGGCCTGCTACCTCGAACTCCACGTGGAGCAGGGCCTCGTCCTGGAGAACGCGAAGGCGACCATCGGCGTCGTCACCCGCAACTGGGGGGCGGCGAAGATCGACGTGGTCTTCACCGGCGAGCAGGCCCATACCGGCCCGACCCCGATGCCGCGCCGGCGCGATGCGCTGCTCGCCGCCGCCTATCTGATCGCCGAAGTGAGGGAGATCGCCGAGCGCTGGCCCGGCCGCTTCCATACCTCGGTGGGACGCATCCTGGTGGAGCCGAACTCCCCCAACGTGGTGCCTGCCCGGGTGGAGCTCAGCGTCGAACTCCGCTCGGCCGATGATCGCCTGCTCACCGATGCGACCCTGATGGCGGAGGCGGCGATCACCGAGGCGGCGTGCCGCGCCGGCGTCGTGGCGGCAATTCCCGGCCGGACGCTGCGGCCGATCCGCAATCTGCCCGAAGCGGTGTGCGATCTCGTCTCCTCCTGCGCCGAGGAGACGGCCTTGCGGTCGCTGCGCATGGATACGGTGGCCGGCCACGACGCGATCAGCCTGCTCGGCCAATGCCCGACCGGCATCGTCTTCGTCCCCAGCGTCGACGGCATCGCGCATAACGAGGCCGAACTGTCTCGGCCGGCGGATCTCGAAGCCGGGCTCGCGGTGGCCTTACGCGCCGCATGGCGCTTGTGCCGTAGCGGCGGCTCGCCGGAACGGGCCTTGCTCGTCAAACGGCCGAACGAGGCGTTCGGAGCGGAGCGATGATACAATACGGTGAGGCCGGCACCCCTTTCGACCATCGCGTCGAAGCCATCATCGCCACGCGGCCGGACTGGATCGCGCGCCAGCCTCGCTATGGGCTGGCCGCAGCACCGGTGGCATCCCCGACCCACCGGGCCGTGGCCTCGGACTGCGTCCATGTCGCGTTCCGTGAGGGCGAGCCGGTCTTCCTCAAGCTGCGCCATGCCGATATGGCAGACGATCTGACGCCCGTGGCGGCGCAGGCGGCCCGCAAGGCCGCGCGCCTCGGCATCGCCCCGGAGGTGGTCCACGAGGCGGACGGGGCGCTCGGCCTCGCCTACCTGCCCGAGCCCTGGCGCTATGGCCGGGTCGGCGACCTTCAGGACGGCACGATCCTCGGCAAGGTACTGGATGCCAAAGCGCAGCTCCATGGCGACGGTCGTCTCGGCCATCGATTCTGCCCCTTCGCGCGGATCGAGAGCCTCGCCGCCGAGGCCCGTGCCGCCGACGCTCCGCTTCCCGACGGGACCGACCGGCTCGTGGCGGCGATGGCGCTCGTGCGCGAGGCGATCCATGCCTCGGGCATCGACCTCGCCTTCTGCCACAATGACGGCATCGCCTCGAACATCATGATCGGGGAGGGCGAGATCCGTCTCGTCGATTTCGACCTCGCCGGCGACAACGACCCCTGGTTCGATCTCGGCGCCCTCCTCAACGAGGCTTGCGCCTTCGAGCCGGAGCGGCGCGAGGCGGTGGAGCATTATGCCGGCCGGTTCGACGAGCGCCTCTACAACCGCTGCCGCCTCTACGGCGCGGTCGATGACGTGATGGGCGGCCTCTGGGGCGTCACCCGCGCGGTCACCTCGGCGCGGAGCGGGATCGAGTTCTACAAATACGGAACCTGGCGGCTCCTGCATGCGCGCACGACCATCGGTTCACGCGATTTCGAAAGCTGGCTGCGCCGGCTGTGACACGGGCGTTCGAAATGGGAGGCAGCGAACGGCGATGAGCTGGAAAGGCTTGGGCGACGGCATCAGCGAGGGCGAGCGCGCCCTGGAGGGCGTGCTGGCCGGCATCGCTGCCTGGCGGGGCCGGCCGATGCGCTACCGGCCGGTGGCGGGCGGGATCAGCAACACCAACTGGCGCGTCGCCATCGGGGACGCGCAGGATTATTTCGTGAAGATGCCCGGCCGTGGCACCGAGATGTTCATCGCCCGCGACTGCGCCAACGATGCCAGCCGGCGCGCGGAGGCCTGCGGCTACGGCGTCCAGGTCGTCGACTACCTGCCCGATGCCGGAGTCGAGATCTTCGCCTTCGTCGAGGGTTACCGCGCCTCCTCGAATCTCGACTTCCTGCGCCCCACTGTCCGCCACAACGCCGTGCGCGCCCTCAAGGCCTTCAACGATTCCGCGCCGCTCGGGCTGACGAAGACGATCTTCGAGATGATCGAGGAGCATGTCGAACAGGTCGCGGAGGTAGGCGGCCGGCTTCCCGCCGACCAGGCCCATCTGATGCGCTGCATGGCCGAGGCGAAAGCCGCGATGACGGCCTCCGGCCTCGATCTCGTGCCATGCATGAACGATACGCTCGCCGGCAATTTCATGATCGACGAGGCCGACAGGGTGCTGCTCGTCGACTTCGAATATGCCTCCAACAACGAGCGCGCCTACGAGCTCGCCCTCTGGTTCGACGAGATGGCGTTCCCGGACACGATCGAACGCGAGATGATCGAGGCCTATTTCGGCCGCTGGACCCCCGAAATCCATGCGCGCATCGCGGTCCTGAAGGCGCTTGGCGATCTTAAATGGGCGACCTGGGCGATGATCCAGGAGGCCGTCTCGACCCTCGATTTCGACTATTACAAATACGGAACCTGGAAGCACATGCGGGCCCGAACCCTGTTCCACCATCCCGACTGGCCACTCTGGCTGAGGCGCCTGTGATGGGTGTGGGTGCACCGCCGATCCGGTCCGGGGACGAGGCGACGAAAGCGGATTTCCTCGCCTTCGCCCATCGCCTCGCGGATTTCGCCGCTCCGCTCGCGCGGCACTATTTCCGCACCGAACTACCGGTGGAAGCCAAGGCCGATGCGAGCCCGGTCACCGCCGCCGACCGCGCCATCGAATCCCTGCTGCGCGCCGAGATCCGCAGCGTCTATCCCGACCACGGCATCCTCGGAGAGGAGGAGGGCGGTGATTTCGAGCGGCCGCTCACCTGGGTGATCGACCCGATCGACGGCACCAAGAGCTTCATCACCGGCATGCCGCTCTTCGGCACGCTCATCGCCCTGGTCTCCGGCGGACGGCCGATCGTCGGCGTCATCGATATGCCGGCACTCGGCGAGCGCTGGTGCGGAACCGGCGACGCGGCGTGGTTCGACGGCCGGCCCGCCCGGACGAGCGGCAGGCACCTTCACGAAGCCCGCCTGTTCGCGACCTCCCCGGACATTTTCGAGGGCACGGATGCGGAGGCCTTCGCACGGCTGAGCGGAGCGGTGGGCCTGCGCCGCTTCGGCGGCGATTGCTATGCCTACGGCCTTCTCGCCAGCGGTCATTGCGACCTCGTGGTGGAAGCCGGGCTCCAGGTCTACGACGTCATGGCCCTCGTGCCGGTGGTGGAAGGGGCGGGCGGGGTGATGACCGATTGGGACGGTCGCCCCCTGACCCCGGCTTTCGACGGACGGGTCGTGGCCGCGGCCAATGCCGGCCTCCACGCCGAGGCCCTCCGACACTTGCGAGCCTGATCCCCGCTCCTGTCATCCCTCGTTCAAACTGGTATACCCGATGCCAGATTCACGAGGGGAGATATCGATGACCGCTCTGTTCCATCATGCGGCCGCGTTCGAGCATCGCACACCGCACGGACATCCCGAGCGGCCGGAGCGCATGAAGGCGGTTCAGGAGGCCCTCGGGACGGCGGACTTCTCCGGCCTCGACCGTCGCGCACCCGAGGCGGCCGCCCTCGAATCGGTGTTCCTCGCCCATCCCGAGGAATGGGTCCGCGCCATCCTCCGTTCGGTGCCGAGCGAGGGGCTTGCCCATCTCGATTCCGATACGGTGCTCTCGCCGGGAACGATGGATTGCGTCCTGCGCGGTGTCGGGGCGGCGGTGCAAGGCGTCGACCTCGTGATGACGGGTGCCGCCCGCAACGCCTTCTCGGCCATGCGGCCGCCGGGGCATCATGCCGAACGCACCAAGGCGATGGGCTTCTGCGTCTTCAACAACGCGGCGATCGCCGCTCTTCACGCCAGGAAGGTCCACGGGGCGGAGCGCGTCGCCATCGTCGATTGGGACGTGCATCACGGCAACGGCACGCAGGACATCGTCTGGTCCGATCCATCCGTGCTGTTCTGCTCGACCCACCAGATGCCGCTCTATCCCGGCAGCGGAGCGGTGTCCGAGGAGGGCGAGCACGGCACCATCGTCAACGCGCCGCTCAAGCCCTTCGCCGACGGCGACGCCTTCAAGGAGGCGATGCGAAGCCGCATCCTCACCCGTCTCGAGGCGTTCAAGCCCGACCTGATCGTCATCTCCGCCGGGTTCGACGCCCATTGGCGCGACCCGCTGGCCAACCTCATGCTGGAGGCCGAGGATTTCGCCTGGGCGACCAGCCAAGTCATGGAAATCGCCGACCGCACCTGCGACGGCAGGATCGTGTCGCTGCTGGAAGGCGGCTACGACCTGAAGGGCCTCGGTGACTCGGTGGCCGCCCACGTATCGGTCCTGATGGGGGCGTGATCGGCATCGGGCAGGGCGGCAGCAAAGACTAGACAAGTCATTCCGGACAGTTGTTCATCCTCGATCAATGTACCATGCGATAAGACGACCTCCTGTGTATGAATACATACACAGTTCATCGAAAAACTATGCCCCGGCCGATATGGCAAAGCCGTCGATAGTGCCTAAGTAACTCTTCAGCCCGCCTCCTGGGGGGATCGGTTTTTTCCATGCAACCCTCCCGAGGGATTGCGGGTAAGTGCGAGCCGCCTTCTTCTCCCATGGACGGGGGAAGTGATTTCTTTCAGGAGGTGCGGGCCGGGTGATGCGGAAGGACGTCCTTCCGTGATGCCGACCGACTCGCGGGAATCGCCCAGCGGCATCGCCGTTGTCGAGGCTCACATCACGTTACCGAATGAACGCATGACGCAACTGAGTGCCACCCGGACGGCCGACCCTGCCCTGGATCCTCGCCAGGATGCCGACCCCTCGGATCTCGGTCCGGACCTGACCGTCTGCGACCGTGAGCCGATCCATATTCCGGGAGCGATCCAGCCGCACGGCCTCCTGCTGATCGCGAATGCGGAAGACCAGAGGGTGGTCGGCGGCGCGGGCGACATCGAAGGAATGCTCGCCGCGGAATGGACCGGGCGGACGTTGTCCGAGCTCCTCGGCGCCTCGCCGGCCTCCCTGCTGCTCGACGCGCCCCGCGACGAGACCGTCGTGATCGGTCACGTCATGGGGCTCCGCGCGGCAATGGATGCCACCGCGCGCTTTCAGGACGGCCAATGGCTGATCCAGCTCGAACCGCAGGCCTCCCTGTGGACCGATGCGGCCAGCCTTCTCGGCTGGCTCGACCGCGCCGGAAGCGCCCTGGAGCGGGCCACCGACCTCAAGGCCTTGTGCGACCGGGCGGCGACGTCGTTCCGCGAGCTCACCGGTTTCGACCGGGTCATGATCTATCGCTTCCTCGACGACGATGCCGGCGTCGTCATCGCGGAAAGCCGCGTTCCCGAGCTCGGCAGCTTCCTGCACCACCATTTCCCGGCCTCGGACATCCCGAAACAGGCGCGCGCCCTCTACATCCGCAACCGCGTCCGCGTGATCCCGGACGTCACCTATACGCCGCAGCCGCTTCGGCCCCGGCACCTGTCGCAGCTCGATCTGAGCGACATCGAACTGCGCAGCGTCTCGCCGATCCACCTTCAATATCTGCGCAACATGGATGTGGCGGCCTCCGCCTCGATCTCCATCGTCAAGGACGGCATTCTGTGGGGGCTCGTGGCCTGCCACAACCGGACGCCGCGCACCCTCGCCTTCGGACAGCGCATGGCCTGTCAGGCCCTGGCGGGAAGTCTCGCCCGTCAGGTCAGCTCGCGGGAGGAAGCCGAGAATTACCGTGAGCGGCTGCGGCTGCGCAGCGCCGAGGACGTGGTCTCAGGAAAGGTTCTGGGCGAAGCCCCCCTCGCCGAAATTCTGATCGAGACGAGCGAGGAGCTGCGCCGCATGCTCGGCGCCGACGGCTTCGCGCTGCTCCAGGGCAGGGACCTCCACCATACCGGACGCTGCGCCGAGGAAACCGACCTGCGCGAGATCGCGGCCTGGGTCCGGACGGTGGGCGGGGTACAGGCGCTTCACACCCACAGCCTCAGCAAGCGCTTCCCCCGCGCCGCCGCCTATCGTGCGCTGGCGAGCGGGCTCCTCGCCGTCGTCCTGTCGGGGGAGGAGCCGATCATCCTGATGTGGTTCCGGGCCGAGCGGGTCGAACTCGTCAACTGGGCCGGCAACCCCCACAAGGCCGCCAACGTCGTCGGCGATACCTTGAGCCCCCGCGCCTCCTTCGAAGCCTGGACCGAGGAGGTCCATGGCCATGCCAAGCCCTGGTCGCTCCCCGAGATCGAGGCGGCGCAGCGCATCGTGCGCGAGCTCTACGAGGCTCGTCAGACCCGGCGCATCCGCGAGCTCAACCGCGAGCTCGCCGCCACCGTGGCGGATAGGGAAAGCCTGCTGGTCCAGAAGGATTACCTGATCAAGGAAGTGAATCACCGCGTCCAGAACAGCCTGCAGCTGGTCTCGGCTTTCCTCGCCCTGCAGGCGAGGGCGGAAGGCAATGCGGGGCTCAGCGAGGCATTGAGCGAGGCGCAGCGCCGGCTCGCTGCCGTGGCCCTGGTGCACCGACGGCTCTACAGCGACGACAACGTCGAAATGATCGATCTGGCCCGCTACCTCGACGATCTCGTCTCCGAAATGAAATCGTCGATGGGCCCTGAATGGGCCGAGCAGTTCAGCACCGATTTCGCCCCGATCATCATCCCCACCGACGCTGCGGTGAATATCGGACTGATCCTGACCGAGCTCGTCATCAACGCCAACAAATACGCCTATTCCGGCGCGGTCGGTCCCATCGCCATCAGCCTCGAACAGCATCGCAACCGCTTCCGCCTGATCGTCGCCGATCAGGGACAGGGCATGTCGGGTACACGGAGCGGATTCGGGACGCGGATGCTCAACGCCATGGTCGACCGCCTCGGCGGGACGATCGAGAACACCAACAATCGGCCGGGATTGAGGGTGATCCTGACGGCCTCCATCGGTGCGCCCGATCCGGCATCCCTGCCATGACCCGTACTGCGCTGGCGATTGGCGGCCCGGAAGCGCCTCTGGCCGAACGGCTGCGCGAAGGCACGCAGGATCTGCACGAGGAACTGGAGCGCTGCCTCGATTGGCGCCAGCGGATGGCGACGCGGGACGGATACCTGACCCTGCTCGCCCGCTGGTGGGGCTTCCATCGTGTGTTCGAGCCCATCGTCGGCCAAGCCTTCGGGCGCGACGTCGCATGGCCGCGCCGCAAACTGCACCTGATCGAGCGGGACCTCGTCCATTTCGGCATGAATCGCGACGCCATTGAGGCCTTGCCCCGTTTCGCCGCCGGAACGGGTTTCGACGACCGCCCCGCGATCCTCGGCGCCCTGTACGTCACCGAAGGCTCTACGCTCGGCGGACAGGTCATCGCCCACCACATCCGCCGTAGCCTCGGAGATGCGATCGCCTCGGGCGGCTGCGCCTATTACGAAGGCTACGGAAAGCGGGACACGGCGACGATGTGGACCTCGTTCCGGACCTTCCTGGACCGGTCGGGCGAAGAGGGCCGATCCGAGAGCGTCATCGAAGGCGCGCGGTGGACCTTCGACGCGCTGCGGCTATGGCTCACCGCCAGCAACCCACCCCGACCCGCTTTGGGCGAAGCCGCCCGGCGCTGAATGCCGGGCCGACCTGTCGAATCAGCCAACCTGCTCAGCCGGCATCGACGGCGCGTCCGCCATAGGTCTCGAAGGAGGTCATCACCTTCTCGGTCAGCCCGTCATCGAGTTCGACGGTGACGCGGATCGCCCCCTCAAGCGCAGGCTCGCCCTCGGTGCCTTCCTTCAGGCGACCATCCTCGATATCGGCCCGCGCCGCCTCGGTCCCCGCGCTGTTCTCGTCCCCCGCGGGCGCGATGGTGACGGCGCTCCGGTCGATCCCGTGTTCCTGGACGAGATGCTCGACCGCCGTCTCGGCATCGCGGCGGCTCTTGAACTCGGCGGACATCGTCTTCGACATGATCACGGTTCCGGGGTTGGTCTTCAGGCTGTGTGAACCCTCCACCGGGGGAAAGGTTCAGCGGCGCCTCGGAGCCGCCGCGATTCGCAGCGTCGGGTGCATGCTCGCGTCAGGTACAGGCTCGAATCAGGCAAGTGAAAATACGTAGTCGGCATTTCATCTTCGCCACACTCCCGTACAATCGTGTTCCTCGCTGGTGGCTAGGTTCAACACATCGGTGTTTTTACCGGAAACAAATGTTGTCCATTGGGTGAGGCCCGGTTAAGTGCGGCTCATGCCTAAGCTCGAATCTCTCCTGGATCGTCTCAAAGCCCGCCAGCGCGCCCTCATCATGGAAGCGGCGGAGCACGAAACGATGCCGGCCGACAGCACGTTGCGCCGCATCGCGGAGCTGGAAAATGCGATCGCCGCGGTGGAAGCCATCCTCGACGAGACGCGGGCGCTTGCCCGCTAGCCCAGCCGGGCCGACGACGTATCCTCGATCAGGACGCCGAACGAGGCCTCATGCCCTGATGACCGCTGCGATCATGGCGGGCATCGCGGCATCGTCGGGAGCCATGGTTCAGGAAGCGACGGCGCAGGACGTGCCGACCGCCGTAGCCGATCTCGATCTATTGGAGCGGCGCTGGCACAAATGCGTGCGGCAGGCCTTTTCCGGGCAACCCGCCGGCCTGCCGACCCATGCCGCGCAGAAGGCCGCATTGGCCGAATGCAAGAGCCTGGAGAACAGTTACGTCTCGGCGATGCTGGTGGCCCAGGCGGCCGAGGCCGAGGCCCGTCGGCAGGGCAAGCCATCGATCGGCGCGAGGGCGAGGGGCTGGGCCACCTCGCTTCTGTCCTACGTGGTCGAGCCGGTAACCTCCTTGATCGACGCCTGGCGCAAGTAACCCGTCTCGCGCCTCAGGCCCGCTCCATCTGCAATCCCGGCACGGCCGAGAGCAGGTCGCGCGTGTAGGGATGGTCCGGCCGGCGGAACAGGTCGGCGGTCGGCCGCTGTTCCACGATCTCCCCCCGATGCATCACCGCGATCCGGTCACAGATCTTGGCCGCGACGCGCAGGTCGTGGGTGATGAACAGCATCGCGAGGTTCAGGCGCTGCTTCAGATCCTCGAGAAGGTCGAGCACCTGTGCCTGGACCGACACGTCGAGGGCCGAGACGGCCTCGTCGGCGACCAGCACGTCGGGCTCCATGGCGAGCGCCCGGGCGATGCCGATGCGCTGGCGCTGGCCGCCGGAGAAGGCGTTCGGATAGCGCTCGGCGGCGCTGGGCGACAGGCCGACGAGATCGAGCAGGTCGCGCGCCCGCGCCCTGGCCTCGCGGGCCGGAACACCATGGGCGATCGGCCCGGCGGTGATGATCTGCTCCACGGTCCGGCGCGGGTTGAGGGAAGCGAAGGGGTCCTGGAAGATCATCTGGATACGCTTGCGCTCGGCGCGAAGCGCCCGCGGCCCCAAAGCCGTGTAGTCCAGCGCGCCGAGGCGGACGGTGCCCTGGTCGGGGTCGATGAGCCGGATGGCGAGGCGCGCCGTGGTGGATTTGCCCGAGCCCGATTCACCGACGAGGCCCAGGGTCTCGCCGCGCCGGACGTCGAATGCCACCTCCTTGACCGCGTGGACGATGCGCGGCGGCCCGAACAGACCCCGGCGCGAGGTGTAGGTTTTCGTCAAGCCGATGGCCGACAGGGCGATGGGCGCGCCTTCCCGTGATTCGCGCTCCGGCGGCACGATGCTCGGCACCGCCGCCAGCAGCGCCTTCGTGTAGGGATGGTGGGGGTTCCGCAAAACCTCGTCGGCGGAGCCCGATTCCACCAGCTTGCCGCGCTGGAGCACTGCCACATGGTCGGCGATATCGGCGACGACGCCGAAATCGTGGGTGATGAACAGGACGCTCATGCCCCGCCGCCGCTGCAGGTCGCGGACGAGCTTCAGGATCTGCGCCTGGGTGGTGACGTCCAGCGCCGTGGTCGGCTCGTCGGCGACGAGGATCGAGGGTTCGAGCGCCAGGGCCATGGCGATCATCGCGCGCTGGCGCTGACCGCCCGACAGCTGATGCGGATAGGCGCGCACGATCTGCGCCGGGTCGGGCAGGCCGACCTCGGTGGCGAGCGCCATGGCCTTGGCCCGCCGCTCGGCCTTGGTGAGAAGGTTGTGCGCCTCGAACATCTCGGCGATCTGGTCGCCGATCCGCATGACCGGGTTGAGCGCCGTCATGGGCTCCTGGAACACCATGGCGATGCGGCGCCCGCGCAAAGCACGCCAGTCGCGCTCGCCGAGGGTGAGCAGGTCCCGCCCCTCGAACATGATGCTGCCGCCGACGGGCGTGAGGGCACGGGGCAGCAGACCGGTGAGCGCATAGGCGCTCATGGATTTTCCCGAGCCCGATTCGCCGACGACGCAGAGGATCTTGCCCGGCATCAGATCGAGGGAGAGATCCTCCACCGCATGCGGCCGGTCCGCCCCCTTCGGCAGGGCCAGGGTGAGGTTGCGGATGCTGACGACAGGCTCGCTCATGGTCAGGTCTCCGGTTTCGCGTCGCGCTGGCCCAGGATGACGGGTCCGGTCTCCCCGAGATCCCAGAACAGGCCCGCCATCAGCATCAGCGCCTCCCGGCTCATCGGCCCGAGCAGGTGCTCGTCCGGACCGTGCTGGAGGCAGGCCGGGTAGGAATGCGGCACCCACAGGGTCGGCAGGCCGAGGATCTCGGAAAAGGCGTCGTTGGGCAGCGAGCCACCGAGATTGGGCAGCAATGCCGGGCGCTTGCCCGTGCTGGCCTCGATGGAGGCCAGCGCCCAGCCGACCCAGGGATCTTCCACGGGAAGGCGGGTGGCGCGGAACACTTCCGAACGGGCCGCCCGCACCTCGACCATGGGGAAACCGTTGGCGTCGAGATGGGCGCGCACGGCCGGGATCAGGCCCTCCCAGTCGGTGCCGACGACGAAGCGCAGCTGCAGCGTCGCCTTGGCGTGGGGCGGCACCGCATTGAGCGGGCCGTCGGGGTCACCGGTCTTGAAGGCCAGCACTTCGAGGGTGTTCCAGCCGAAGACGCGCTCGGCCGCATTGAGGCCGGGCTCGCCCCATTCCTCGTCGATCCTCGGCGCGGTGGGGTCGGTCCCCACCACGATGTCGGCGAGCGCCGCCCGCACGCCCTCGGGGATCGCGGGTGGCCGCAGGGCATCGAGGAGGATCTTGCCGCGCCCGTCGACCAGGGTCGCGATGGCGTTGGCCAGCACCGTGCCGGGATTGCGCAGCAGGCCGCCCCAATTGCCCGAATGGTGGCTGCCCTCGCGCAGGTTCACAACGAGCTCGAACGTGTATCCGCCGCGCGAGCCGAGGAAGAGCGTGGGGCGCTCCGCGCTCACCCGTGGCCCGTCGGAGGCGATGAGTACGTCGGCGGCGAGGGCGCGCGCCTCGGTCCGGCACAGGTCGCGCAGGCCCGGCGAGCCGGATTCCTCGCCCATTTCGATGAGGAGCTTGGTGTTGAAACCGAGGCGTCCGCCTCTCGCCACCATCACCGCCTCGAGTGCGCCGAGATTGATGATGTGCTGGCCCTTGTTGTCGGCGGTGCCGCGGCCGTACCAGCGGTCGCCCTCGACGACGATCGCCCACGGGTCGAGGCCGGCGCGCCATTGTTCGGGGTAGCCGCGCACGGTGTCGCCATGGCCGTAGATCAGCACGGTGGGCAGGTCGTCGCCCTCGTGCCGCTCGGCGATGAGGAAGGGGCCGTGCTCGCCGTCGGGATTGTCGAGGATGCGGCCGGTGAAGCCCAGCGGCGCGATGGCGGGCATGAGGAAGTCGGACAGGTAGGCATGGAGTGCCGGCAATTGCCCTGTCGTCTGGCTCTCGGTGGGGCGGGCGACGGCATCCTGCAGGACGGCGCGGAACCCGCCTCCGTCGTAGTGGCGCGCGGCATGCGCGATCGCATCGTGTCGGGACATGGATCCACTCTGTGTCGGGTGAGAATGGGAGCCGAGGGAAGCGCTCAGCGCCGCCCCTCGGGTGCCGTGACGTCGCGCAATCCGTCGCCGAGGAGGTTGATGGCGAGAACGAGGACGAGGAGGGCGACGCCCGGGATGGTGATGACCCAGGGCTGGAAGAACATGTACGGCTTGCCCTCGGCGATCATCAGCCCCCAGGAGGGCAGGGGCGGCTGGACGCCGAGGCCGAGGAACGACAGGGCCGCCTCCAGCAGGATCGCGTGCGCCATCTCCAGGGTCGCCACGACGATGAGCGCGTTGAAGATGTTGGGCAGGATTTCCTGGAACAGGATCCGGGCGTTCGAGAAGCCGGCGGCGCGGGCCGCCGCGACGAAATCTTGGTCGCGGATCTGGCGGGTGGCGGCACGCGTCACCACGGCGAAGCGGTCCCACAGCAGCAGGCCCAGCACCAGGACCACCACCTTCAGCGAGCCGCCCACCAGGGAGGCCATGGCCAAAGCCACCAGCACCACCGGCATGGCGAGGCGCGTGGTGACGACGTAGCTCACCATCGCGTCGACCTTGCCGCCGAAATAGCCGGCGCAGATGCCGAGCACGGTGCCGATCAGGCCGGAGATGCAGGCCGCCGCGATCCCGATGAGAAGGGAGATCTGGCTGCCGTAGATCAGGCGGCTGAGATAGTCGCGACCGAGCTTGTCGGTGCCGAGCACGTGGTCCCAGGTCCCCTTCGCGTTCCAGATCGGCGGGATCAGGCGGCGCGAGACGTCCTGGGCATAGGGGTCGTGCGGGGCGATCAGGGGCGCGGCCAGGGCCGCGAGGACGATCCCGCCGAGGATCACGGCCCCGATCATGAAGCCGCCGTGATGGAGGCCGCGCCGGAGGGCCAGCGCCGTGGGCGAGCGCGACGCCGGCAGCGGCGCGTTCGCGTCGGGCACAGGACCGGCCTGAACCAGCAGATCGGTCGAGGGAAGGGTGGGAGCCACCGGGGAGGAAGACGGCTGAAGGGTCATTGGCGCAGCCGGGGATCGAGGAAAGCGTTGAGGAGGTCGGCCGCCAGCGTCAGGGCGATGTAGATCATCGCCAGGACGAGGACGATCGCCTGCACCACGGGGAAGTCGTTACGGGCGATGGATTCCCAGGCGAGCTGCCCGAGCCCCTGGAGCGAGAACACCGCCTCGATGACGATGGAGCCGCCGAGCATGAAGCCGAACTGCACGGCGGCGAGCGCGATCACCGGGATCACGGCGTTGCGGAGCGCATGCCGGATCAGAATCTTTCGCGGGGGCAGGCCCTTGGCCCGGGCGGTGCGGACATAGTCCGAGGCCAGCACCTCCAACATGCCGTTGCGGGTGAGGCGCATCACGGCGGGCATGGCGTAGTAGCCGAGCGCGATGGCCGGCAGCACGAAGTGCTTCCAGGTCGTGTTGCCCGAGACCGGCAGCCAGCGCAGGTTCACCGAGAAGACCATGATCAGCGTCAGGCCGAACCAGAAGCTCGGCATCGCCTGACCCAGCACCGAGACCGACAAAGCGAGCCGGTCGATCCAGGTGTCGCGCTTCACCGCCGCCAGCACGCCGAGCGGGATCGCCACGAACAAGGCAACGGCCAGCGCCACCACGCCGAGGAACAGGGTGATCGGCATGCGGGAGGCGAGGAGATCGACCACGCTTTCCCGGAAGTAGAAGGAATTGCCGAAATCGAAATGCAGCGCCTTCCACGCCCAGGCGGTGAATTGCGCCAGCATCGGCTGGTTCAGCCCGTACTGGACGCGGATCGCCTCGACCTGGGCGGAGGTGGCCTCGGGACCGGCAATGGCGGCGGCGAGGTCGCCGGAGAGGTGCAGCAGCATGAAGCTCGCCACCGACACCGTCACGGCAACCGCGATGGCGACGAAAATGCGTTGCAGCATGAACCTGAGCATGGGCCGGTTCCTTTGGTCCGTTACGGGTCGTGACGTTCGTCGTCCGGACGATTGTTCGGCTCTGCCGAGAGCGATCCGCGGGCTTCTCCCTCCCCCCTCTGCGGGGGAGGGTGGCCCTCGCGTCAGCGAGGGTCGGGAGAGG